>JBFJVB010000115.1:0-10735 GCA_041624435.1 Oceanococcus sp.
GCTTCGGCCGGCCGGATCACTGCGGTGATTCCGTACTTCGGCTATGCCCGGCAGGATCGACGGACTCGCTCAACCCGCGTGCCCATCACCGCAAAACTGGTCGCCGACATGGTCTGTATCGCCGGCGCCAACCGGGTGCTGACCGTCGATCTGCATGCCGAGCAGATTCAGGGGTTCTTTTCGGTCCCGGTTGACAATGTCTATGCCTCGCCGGTGTTGTTGCACGATCTGTGGCGGCAGAAGCACGACAACGTGATTGTCGTGTCTCCTGACGTCGGTGGTGTGGTGCGCGCCCGGGCCCTGGCCAAACGTCTGGACGATGCGGATCTGGCGATCATTGACAAGCGCCGTCCCAAAGCCAATATCGCCAAAGTGATGAATATCATCGGTGATGTGCGCGGCAAGACCTGCGTCATGATTGACGATCTGGTCGATACCGCGGGCACCTTGTGCCAGGCCGCGGCGGCGCTGAAGGAAGAGGGTGCAGAGAAGGTCGTGGCCTATGTGACCCATGCGGTCCTGTCGGGGCCGGCCATCGAAAACATCAGCAACTCGGTGCTGGACGAACTGGTGGTGACCGATACCATCCCGCTCAGTCAGGCCGCCCAGGCTTGCAGCAAGATCCGCTCGCTGAAAACCGCGGGTTTGCTCGCCGAAACGATCCGCCGGGTCAATAACGAAGAATCGGTCAGCTCGCTCTACGTCGATTAAGCGCCGGGCGTCTTGCGCCGGCGCATAATAATTCATTAGAATGGTTGGTTACATCAGCAATTGCTGATCCCAAAGTCCCGTCTTCCTTGGTCGCGAGGTTGACGGGTTTGTTGTCTCTACGGAGCGAAATAAATGGCAGATTTTATCGTTAATGCGGAAGCCCGCACATTGCAGGGGAAGGGTGCGAGCCGCCGCCTGCGCCGTGCCGGCAAGGTTCCGGCAATTCTTTACGGTGGCAATGAAGCCCCGGCGAACCTCCAGATCGTGGAACACGAACTGTTTCATCATCTGGAAAATGAAGCATTCTTTTCTCATGTGCTGGTCATCAAGACGGACAAAGGGGAAGAACGCGCGGTGCTGAAGGACGTGCAGCGTCATCCGGCAAAAGCCCAGTTGCTGCACGCGGATTTCCAGCGTGTCGTGGCCGGTCAGGAACTGCGTATGCATGTGCCCCTGCACTTCATCGGTGAAGGCTCATCGCCAGCCGGCAAGAAGGGCGGCATCGTCGAGCATCTGTGCAACGAAGTCGAAATCACCGTGCTGCCCAAGGATCTGCCTGAGTTCATCGAGGTGGATTGCTCCGCCCTGGATATCGGCGAGACCATCCACCTGTCGAGCATCAGCCTGCCGGCCGGTGTGAAGTTGGCGGCCCTGGCGCATGGCGATGACGCCGGTGTGGCCGTGGCCCATCTGCCGCGTGCGGCAGTGGAAACCGACGAAGGCGAGGAAGCGGCTGAAGAAGGCGAAGAGTCCGATCAGGACTAAGCTGAGATGGCGCACGGCACGCTGAAGGCAGTGGTTGGTCTCGGCAATCCTGGCGACAAGTACTCCAAAACCCGGCATAACGCCGGGTTTTGGCTTATACAGCAGCTGTCCGAGCGCCATCACGGTGGCTTCCGCGCGCAAAGCCGTCTGCATGGCCTGCACGGCCAGATCAGGGTCAGCGGCCACGATCTGCATCTGTTGATGCCCACCACGTTCATGAACGCCAGCGGTCGTGCGGTGCGGGCCTTGCTGGATTTCTACAAGCTCGAGCCTGAAGAAATCCTGGTGGCCCACGACGAACTGGACCTGCCCAGCGGTACGGTACGGCTCAAGCGTGGTGGTGGACCGGGCGGGCACAATGGTTTGAAAGACGTGATTCGTTGCATCGGTCCGGATTTTCCGCGCCTGCGTCTGGGGGTGGGCCATCCCGGTGCCCGTGATCAGGTGCTGGGCCATGTCCTGTCGCCTCCTGGCAAGGCCGAAGCCCAGGCCCTGGAACAGGCGGTGGACGACGGCTGCCGGGCGATCGAAGCCTGTCTGAGCGGTGGCTGGGACGGCGCGGTGAATCAATTGCACTCCAAGAAGGGAATATAGCGTGGCTATTCGTTGTGGAATCGTGGGTCTGCCCAATGTCGGCAAATCCACCCTGTTCAATGCGCTGACCAAGGCGGCCATCGCCGCGGAAAACTACCCTTTCTGCACCATCGATCCCAATGTCGGTATCGTGCCGGTGCCGGATCCCCGGCTGGAGGCCCTGGCCGCCATCGTCAAGCCGCAGAAGATTCTGCCGACCACCGTGGAATTCGTCGATATCGCCGGTCTGGTGGCCGGTGCGGCCCAGGGCGAAGGCCTCGGCAACAAGTTCCTGGGTCACATTCGCGAAGTGGATGCGCTGTGCCATGTGGTGCGCTGCTTTGAAGACGATGACGTGATCCACGTCTCCGGTAGCATCGGCCCGCAACGGGACATGGACGTCATTGAAACCGAACTGATTCTGGCGGATCTTGATGTGGTGGCCCGCAATCGCGAGCGCAGCCAGAAACTGGCCCGCAGCGGTGACAAGAAGGCCCAGGCCCGACTGGAACTGATGGAGGCGCTGTTCGCGCACATGGACCAGGGACAGCCCGCGCGTAGCTTTGCCTTGAGCGACGAGCAGAAACTGGCGGTTCGGGACATGAACCTGCTGACTCTGAAACCCATCCTCTACGTCGCCAACGTGCCCGAGGACGGTTTTGACAACAATCCCGCTCTGGATCAGGTGATCGAAATCGCCGCGACCCAGGGGGCCGAAGTGGTGCCGGTGTGTGCGGCGATCGAGGCCGAGCTGTCTCAGCTGGAGCCGGAGGAGCAGCAGGAATTTTTGACCGATCTGGGGCTGGAAGAACCGGGCCTGAACCGGCTGATTCGCGGCGCCTATCGTCTGCTCGGCCTGCAGACCTATTTCACCGCCGGGGTCAAGGAAGTGCGCGCCTGGACCGTCAAACAGGGCGCGACCGCGCCGCAGGCTGCCGGAGTGATCCACACCGACTTCGAAAAAGGCTTCATCCGCGCAGAAGTGATCGGCTATGCCGATTACATCGCCTGTCAGGGCGAGGCCAAAGCCAAGGAAGCAGGCAAGTGGCGCCTGGAAGGCAAGGAGTATGTGCTCAGCGAAGGCGACGTCATGCACTTTCGCTTCAACGTATGACTCGACGGGGCGGATAAATTTACGTAAAATCCCGCCCCCTTGCGCAGCGTGAGCTGCGCACTGCCAAGATCAACACGGCTACGTAGCTCAGCTGGTTAGAGCGTGCGACTCATAATCGCAAGGTCGGCGGTTCGAGCCCGCCCGTAGCTACCAATTAAAGCAAAGATTTAGGCCCGCCCTGCGCGGGCTTTTTTGTGCTTGGATTTGTTGATTGAGCAATTTCGGGGGGATTCTTGTCCGCTCGCGCCTAATAAGAGGTCCGCCGGTAGACCGAATCTTTCTGGGCGCGGCCTGCTGTGAGGTGTGGCTGAACAAACTGCACAGTCGTTGCGGCGACTATGCAGCCTGCGAGCGCTTTTGGGCGATGTTGAAAAGAGAGCGAGTCTACCGGACCATGTACCGGACGCTCGATGCCGCAAAATCAGATGTACTTGACCATATCGAACGATTCCACAATCCTCGGATGAGGCGAAGAGTCGCCAAGCAAGATCGGAAGTTTTTGACCCTTTTCAAACCGTCCGTGGAAACGGGGTAGAACCAATGGATGCAGGTTTTCATCCGGTTCAGCCGGGATGGTAGCTTGGCGACAGAACGGCTCATGCGGATGGAATTTACCGCGGCAAGTGCAGCGCTCTGATACTTTCAGGGATGCCTATGCTGCGGCTGGGCCGCCAGTCCTCAGATTGTGGCCGGGGCCAAATCGAGCCGCGGTTTTTCCGGTCCCGCGTTGTGCAGATGTACATCGCGCTGTGGGAAGGGAATGGAAAAGCCCTTGGCCTGGCACATGTCCCAGGTCGCCAGCCAGATTTCCGAGCGCACCTGCAGGCGACTCCTGCGGCCGAAGGCATGGGTGTGGTATTGCAGGCGGAAGATCACCGCGGAATCGGCAAAATCCCAGACAAACACGTCCGGCGCAGGGGTTTTGAGCACGGATTCGTTGCTCATGACCACGTTCAGCAGTTCCTCGCGGACCCGGTTGGGGTCGTCCTTGTAGCTCACGCCGAAGTGCAGCACGGTACGCAGGATGTCGTCACTGCGGGTCCAGTTGGTAAAGGGCTTGGAGATGACTTCGGCATTCGGGATCACCACTTCTTCGTTGTCCCAGGTCTTCACCGTCAGGGAGCGGATGCCGATGCTGGTCACCTCGCCTTCGTACTGATCGATGCGCACCAGATCACGCGTGCGCAGCGGCCGTTCCGCCAGCAGCAGGATGCCACTGACGAAATTGTTGGCGATGTTTTGCAGGCCAAAGCCAAGGCCGACGCCCAGGGCGCCGGCGAACACCGCCAGCGAGGTGAACTGGATGCCGATCGTATGCACTACGCCGAGTACCCCGAATACGATGATCAAGTACTGGGTGAAGGTGGCCAGGCTGTTGCGCACCCCGTGATCGGGAATGCGTCGGGCCAGATTGCGGATCATCACCTGACGGGACCAGCGCGCCCCCCAGAACACCAAAAATATCGCAATGGCCAGCAGCACGAGGCTGCTGAAGTGGATGGTGGTGCCGCTGAGGGTGAACAGCGGCATGCGCCAGAACTGCAGCAGATCGCGAATCACCACGGTGTTGGATTGCCAGTTCAGCCAGGCGAATAACAGGCGCAAGGTCAGTACGGCCAGAGCCAGTCCGGCGAGAAAATACAGCGGGCGCAGATAGTATTCAACCTGGAATGCCCCGCCCTGGTTCTGTCGCAGGCGCGCGGCCAGACGTTGCTGGCTGTCGTTCAGCAGGCGTCGGGCCAGGGTGAACAACAGGGCGGCGGCTCCGGCCTTGGCCAGGACCTGGCCGACGAAATAGGCCAGGGCGGTGTAACCGGCGATGCCGGCCAGGCCGCTGACCAGCAGACTCAGCGGAACGAACAGTCCGACGCTGCCGGCGAACCGGGTCCAGAAGCTGTCTCCCCATTTGCGCCGGACGCTGCGCTGCCAGATCGGGCGCAAGCGCAGCAGCGGCACGGCGATGATCAGCAGCGCCAGCATGGTCAGGCGGTCGAACAGATCGGTGGCGGCAGGGCTGGGGTTCACCGTTTGCAGCACGATGGCCACGGCCGCCGGGACCGTCAGAGTCCAGAGCACGATGCGAATCTCTCCGAGCAGGCGGCGTCGGGCCGGGTCGGTGCGCAAGGCCGGCTCCGGATACAGCAGCAACTCGGCCAGGCCCACGCTCAGCCGGATCAAGGGGATGATCAGCAACGGGGTGAGCCACAGCAGCCAGTCGGTAGCCTGGAATGCATAACGCCAGCCCAGCCAGCCCATCCACAGCGGCAGGATCAGGCTGGTGTTGTGCCGCCGCAGCAGGTTGAGCACCGCCTGGAGCGTGTTGCCGCGGTTCTGTACCCGGGGGCGCAGCATCTGGCGCAAGCCCAGGGTGGCGGCGATAATCAGGCCCAGGGCCAGCCAGACCGACCAGGCGCCGGTCCGGCCGATCTGCTCGAGCAGCCGCGCCGCGCTGTCCCGATAGGCCTGGATCAGCCGCCAGGGCAGTTCGGCCAGTTCGGCTGCGAGCTGGGGCCAGGCGGCGGCGCTGGGCAGGGTCTTGCGGGTGCGTAATTCCCGGGCGGTCGCCTGTTCACGGTGGCCGTCCAGCACCGTGCGCAGGTGTGCGGTGCGGGCCTGGAGCGAGCCCAGGCCGGCATCCAGCGTATCGAGTTGGGCGACGAATTCGTCGATATGGTCCAGCGCCGTGGTTGCACTGCGGCCATGCCGTGCGAGCGCGCGCTGTTCCGCCAGCTTGCGCATGTCCAGGGCGGCGCGCCGATTGTCACCAAGCTGACCGTGCAGATAGTCCCAGGCCTGGATCAGCTCCCGGAGCTGTTCGGTGGCCTGAGTGTAGGCACGGGCCGGCAGCGAACGGGATAAGCCCACTTCCTCCAGGCCTTCCAGCCGGGCTCGGTGTCTGAGCAGATCCAGGTGGATCTGATGCATTTCCGCCTCTTCTTCGCTGAGTCGGGCGAGCAGCTCGAGACTGTGACGTCGTGCGGCGGAAGCTCTGGAGTCCGGGTCCAGGGTGGCCGCCTGAGCGCGCAGATCATTACCCCGCTCCAGGGCTTGTTGCAGTTGTGCTTGCAGGGCCTGCTGCGCTTCGCGTATCGCGTCGGCTTGCGGAATCTCGTCGTCCAGACTGAACTGCTGCTGGGCCAGGGCCTGCTGCTGGCTGAGCAGGCTGATCCGCAATTCGATCTGAGTCCGGCGTTCTTGCAGCAATTTCACCAGCTGTTCCAGGACTTCGCGCGTCGGCGGGTCTGCGGCGGCCTCGAGTTGTTGCCGACGGTGATTCAGGCGCTTGCCCATCGTCGCCAGCTGGGATTGGGCCGAGGCCAGATCCAGGGCGAGCTGGTCCAGGGCTTCCTGGCTGCTGTCGGCGCGCTCCCCGCCGAGGCGTTCCTGCAGCCGGTTCAGTTCAAGCTGGCCGCTGAGAATCGCTTCGCGGGCTTCATTGCTGATCTGTCGCAACAGCGTGATGTCGTCGGTGTCCGCCGCGGTGGCAAAACCGCTGCCGACAAGGAGCAGGACGAGGAGCAGAACAGGCATGGGGCGGCGGATGCTAACGAAAGTCCAGGAATTGTACCGCGTGTGCCAGCGGGGCAGGTTCAGCCGGTCTTGCGCCAGATCAGCAGCCGGTTGTTGGCGGGCATGGCTTCATCGCCCAGCAGTTCGCAGCCCGCGCCCTGGGCGAGGGCGTCGACGGCGGCGAAATCACGAATGCCTTGATGCGCGGCGCGGTCCTTGAGCCAGCGATCGAATTCGGCATTGCTGGGGCTGGTGAATTGGCCGGCATAGTTGAACGGGCCGTAGGCGGCGAACAGGCCACCCTTCGCCAGGGTGTGGCCCAGGCCGGCAAACAGGAGTCGCACTGCGCTCCACGGCATGATGTGCAGCGTATTGGCGGTGAACACGACCTGATACGGCCCGGCGGGCCAGGAATCACGGCTCACATCCAGCACGATCGGGTCCAGGCGCCGGGCCGGCGGCAAATCCTCCAGCCATTGGGCGATACCGGGCAGATTTTCCGCCAGATCGCTGCATTGCCAGCGCCAGCCCGGATTTTGTGCGGCCAGAAAGGCCGCGTGCTGACCGGTGCCGCTGCCGATCTCCAGCAGCGTGCAGTGGCGGGGGAGGTAGCGGCGCAGGGTTTCGCCCAGGGCGTGCTGGTTGCGCGCGCAGGCCGGGGCATAGGGGCGTTGCGGAATCATGCCGTGGCACTCGGTTCGATTCGGAACTGGGCGCCGGAGCCGAGCCGGGGCGCGGCTTCCTGCAGTGCTCCGGCAATGCGTTGCCCCAGCTGCCAGGGGGGCGCCACGATCAGCACACCGCTGCCGAACATGCCGTAGTCGCCCAGGGCGGGAGCGACATCGAGTTCGACCCTGAGCATCTCGGTGGCCGGCAGCGCGCGCAGATCTCGCAGCATCGGCGCCGCGGGGTCATGTGGCAGGCGTGGATACCACAGTGCAATGCAGGCGCTGCGAAAACGCTTGCGCAGCGTCACCACCGCATCGACGCAGCTGCGGTAATCGGTCTTGATTTCGTAGGCCGGGTCGATCAGTACCAGGCCGCGTGACTGGGCAGGGGGTAGCAGGGCCCGCACGGCGGCGAAACCATCGCGGCGGTGCACGCTGACCCGGGGGTCCGAAGCCATCAGCTGGCTCAGGCTTTGGCCGTCGGCGGGGTGCAATTCGCACAGCTGCAAGCGGTCCTGCGAGCGCAGCACCGATTGCGCCAGCCACGGCGAGCCCGGATAATGCGCCGCGCCAGTGGGGTCTGCGGCTTCGCGCAGCAAGCGCACATAGTCAGCGAGCAGCTCATCCCGCGCCGTTTGCGTGACGAGGCGCTGCGCGCCGCTGGCATACTCCCGGGTTTGTTGTGCTTGCGGGCTGTGCAGAGGGTAAAGCCCGGCGCCCGCATGAGTTTCGAAATAGCACAGCGGCGTGGGCTTTTTGCACAGCGCTTGCAGCAAGGCGAGCAAGCAGATGTGCTTGACAACGTCGGCATGATTGCCGGCATGAAATCCGTGGCGGTAGCTCAACATGGCATCGAAGATTAGCAGTCCTTTCCAGCTGGCGGTGGCCTTGCTGTTCAGCACCACCGCGGCAGCAGACCTGCGGGTGGATCTGGAGGCCCGGGTGCAGCCGGATCTGCCGGAGGCTTCCGTGCGCTACGGCGCCTCGGGTGCGGTGGAACTGGAGTTTCATCCGCATGCCCGCGAAGGCGACTGGACGCATACCCTGGATTTCGTTGGCTTCGCCCGCCACGATGCCAGCGTGTCCGCCCGCTCCCATGCCGATCTGCGCGAGCTGCTCTATAGCGTGGCCTCGCGGGATTTCGAGCTGCGCGCTGGCGTGGGCCGGGTCTTCTGGGGCGTGACCGAGGCGGCTCATCTGGTCGATATCGTCAATCAGGACGATGGTCTGGAAGATCTGGACGGCGAGGACAAGCTGGGTCAGGGGATGCTCAGCGCGGCCTGGACCGCCGATTGGGGCATCTGGCGGGCGTTTTTGCTGCCCCGGTTCCGGCCGCGGGAGTTTCCCGGCCCCGGCTTGCTGCCCGTGCCGTTTCCGATCGTGGCCGAGGAAGCGCGTTTCGAGTCAGCGCAAGCCGAGCAGCACCTGGATATCGCCCTGCGCTGGCAGGATTATTTCGGACCGCTGGATCTGGCCGTGTCCTGGTTCCAGGGGACCGGGCGGGAGCCTCGACTGGTGCCCTGTGCCGGTCAGGGGACCGGGCGTCCGGGGACCGAACAGGCTGCCAACTGCGATCTGGATTCGGCTTTCGCGACCGAGCCGAATCCCGTGGGCGAGACGCTGGTCGACCTGGGCTCTCTGCTCGGGCTCACTCCCAGCCGTGAGGAACTGGAAGACCAGGGCAGGGAAGAGGCGCTCAAGGATGTGGTGCTGGTGCCGCATTACGATCAGATCGAGCAGTTCGGTCTGGAAGCCCAGCTGGTGGCGGGCAACTGGGCATTCAAGTTTGAAGGTCGCCGACGCCTCCAGCGCAGCGAGGTGCAGCACGCGGCTGCAGCCGGTTTCGAATACACCCAGGGCGCCGCTTTCGACTGGCCGGTGGATTTCGGGTATGTGCTGGAGTATCTGTATGACGATCGTTCCAGCGAGCGCTACATCGCCCCCTTGAACAATGATCTGCTGCTGGCATTTCGGGCCCTGTTCAGCGATGTGGCCGGCACCCAGTTGCTGGCGGGGGTGATTCAGGATCTGGACGACCGCGGACGGATTTTCAGCGTTGAAGCCAGCCGCCGACTGGGCGAGGCGTACAGCGTGGCGGCCGAAATGCGCCTCTACTCTGCCATCGCGCCGAACGACGGGCTGTACACCCTGCGGGACACCGATCTGCTGCGTCTGACCCTGAGCCGCTACTTCTGATCGCGCCGCCCCGCGGTGGGGGCGACGCCTGAAACTCAGTCGATCAGCTCGAAGCCCATCGCGGTGGCTTCGCCGCCGCCGATGCACAGGGCGGCCACGCCACGGCGGCCGCCGGTGCGGCGCAAGGCATTGAGCAGGGTCACGATGATCCGGGCACCGGAGGCGCCGATCGGATGGCCCAGGGCGCAGGCACCGCCGTTGATGTTGACCTGCGCATGGTCCAGTTTGAGTTCCTGCATCGCCACCAGGGTCACGACCGCGAAGGCCTCGTTGATTTCCCACAGATCCACATCGCGGGTCGTCCAGCTGTTGCGGGCCAGGAGTTTCTGGATCGCGCTGACCGGTGCGGTGGTGAACCAGTCCGGCTCATGGGCGTGGGTGGCGTGGCCAACGATCCGCGCCAGCGGGGTGAGGCCGCGCCGGGCTGCTTCGGATTCGCGGAGTAACACCAGAGCCGCCGCGCCGTCGGAGATCGAGCTGGCGTTGGCGGCGGTGACCGTGCCGTCGGCGCGAAACACCGGGCGCAAGCTGGGGATTTTGTCCGCCTGGCCCTTGCGCGGTTGCTCGTCGCTGTCGATGCGGATTTCGCCCTTGCGGCTGCGCGCGGTCAGCGGGGCGATTTCGGCGGCGAAACTGCCGTCCTGACTGGCCCGTTGTGCCCGCTCCAGCGAGCTGATGGCGAACTCATCCTGGGCCCGGCGGCTGAGCCCGTACTTGTCGGCCGTGGCCTCGGCGAACACCCCCATGGCCTTGCCCTGGTCGTAGGCATCTTCCAGGCCATCGAGAAACATGTGATCCTTGATCTCACCGTGGCCCAGGCGATAACCGCCGCGCGCCTTGGCCAGCAGATACGGTGCATTGGTCATGGACTCCATGCCGCCAGCCACCATCAGCTGGTTGCTTCCAGCCAGCAGCAGGTCGTGGGCGAGCATGGTGGCTTTCATTCCGGAGCCACACATCTTGTTGATCGTGGTGCAGCCGGTGGCCAAGGGCAGACCAGCCCCCAGACTCGCCTGCCGGGCCGGGGCCTGACCCTGGCCCGCCCCGAGCACATTGCCCATGATGAGCTCATCGATCTCCTCGCCGGGCACGGCGGCGCGGGCCACGGCGGCGGCGATGGCGGCCGCGCCCAGCTCGGCCGCGCGAAAGCTGCCCAGCTCGCCCAGCATGCCTCCCATCGGGGTGCGTGCGGCGCCCA
>JBFJVB010000116.1:0-10651 GCA_041624435.1 Oceanococcus sp.
CGGGTCGACATTCTGGTCAATAATGCCGGTCGCTCGATTCGTCGCGCGGTGCTCGAGTCGCTGGAGCGGTTCCATGATTTCGAGCGGACCATGCAACTGAACTACTTTGGCTGCATCCGGCTGATCATGAAGCTGTTGCCGACGATGGTGGAGAACCGGGATGGGCAGATCATCAATATTTCCAGCATCGGCTGCCTGGCCAACTCGCCACGCTTTTCCGCCTATGTCGCCTCCAAGTCGGCTCTGGATGCGTATTCGCGCTGCCTGTCGGCCGAGGTCAAGTCACACAATGTCTTTGTCAGCACCATCTACATGCCCCTGGTGCGCACGCCGATGATTGCGCCGACCAAACTGTATGACTATGCCCCGGCCTGGTCGGTCGACGAAGCCTCCGAACTGGTGCTCAACGCCGCCTTGAACCGCACCAAACGGGTCAAGACCATCCTGGGCCAGGCTGCCGAACTGAGCTATGCCCTGTGGCCCAAGCTGAATGATTCCCTGCTGTCGCGGGCTTTCCAGCTGTTCCCCTCGTCGATTGCCGCCAAGGGCGGCAAGGTGGAGGACAAGCTGAGTCGTGAGGGAATGGCGCTGGCCTATCTGCTGCGCGGTTCGCATCTCTAGGCCTTTCGCTGGCGGCGCCGAGGGCGCCGCCAGCCGGTCATGGTCGCATTGAGCCACGGCGTCGCCTGAAGTTGCGAATCGCAAAGCGGCCGGGGTGAATGGCTGCGAGCAGATCGGTTTCCAGCGGCAGGGGGCGATCCTGCATCGCAGCCAGCAGCAGGCGTGCAGCCAAAGGTGCCAGACTGGCGCCGCGCGAGCCATGGCCCAGATTCAGCCACAGCCCGGGCCAGTTGCGCGCAATCGGGTATCTGCTGGCGGCGCGCCCCAGGTGCAGGTCGGAAAAATTGGCTTCCCAGGCCTGCTGGTCGGGGCAGGGCCCGAGTACGGGAAGATGATCCAGGCTGGCGCTGCGCTGCGCCGCGTGGCTGGATCGCACCACGGCCGCCTCGTCGATGGCAAGATCCGGCCAGGCCGCTTTGGCGCTGCGCAGCAGGGTCCGATTTTCTTCAAGACGGATGTCGGTGGCGCGCTCCTGCGGCCGGTAACTGGAGCCGAGCAGGCTGCCGGAGCCGTGAGGAATCCAGTGTACCGCGCCGCACCGAGCCTGCGGTTGCGGCTGCCCCAGCACCGCCACCTGGCCGGCCACGTCCTGGAGGGGCGCTGCATACCAATCGCGCAGGAATTCGGGGATTCGCGCGGTGCAGATGATCAGCCGGTCGGCGGCAATCGGTCCGGTGTGCTGCCGCAGCGCCAGCTCCCAATGTGTTTCGGTCCAGTGCAAGGTTTCAAGTCGAGCGTGGCGGTGCTCGATCAGCGGATGGTTCAACAAGCTTGCGCGCGCTGACGCGGCATCGACCACCCCGGCCTCGCGCTCATCCGGCTGCAGCACGATCTGCTGGTAGGACTCCGGGCAGTAACGCGGATAATCGTCTCGGGCCTGGGCATAGGCCTGGGCGTACAGCCGATGGCTGAGGCTGGCCTGGCGTTCCGGGTAAGCGCGAACCAGGAAGGCCGGAATGCGGGTTGTGGCCCCGTCTCCGGCGCCGATCATCAGCACTGCGCAGCCGGCTTCGGCCAGAAGGCGCGCCGTCCAGGCGCCCACCAGGCCATCTCCGACCACCACGTAACGCTGGCCCGGTGGGTTGGCCGGATAGCGAAACCAGGGCGGGCTGGAGCGGTTCTCCGGTGGATTTGAAATCTGACCGTGCAGCATCTCCCGTTTGCGGCCATAGCCTTTGGCTTTGGACACCTCGAAGCCGGCCGCGAGCAGCGCCCGACGAGCGCTCGCCGCCGCAGTGTAGGTGGCGAAGCTCGCCCCGGGCCGGCTGAGACGGGCCGCCAATTGGAAGGTAGCGGGCGACCACATCGCCGGATTGCGCGCCGGAGCAAAACCATCGAAAAACCAGGCGTCGACAGCCGCGGTACAGGACGCGAGCATGGCCTGAACATCGCCGTACAACAGCAGCAGATTCACCCGGGGGCTCAAGTTCAGCAGATGAAAGCCCGGCTGTGGCGGCGGCAGCCGGTGGCACAAGCTTTCCAGTTGTGGCGCCAGTTCCGGCCAGGCCGCCAGGGCGCGTCGCATCTGCTGCGCCTGCAAGGGCCGCGCTTCCACGGCGAGATAGTCCAGCCGGGCCGCCGGGCTGGCTACGCGCTCCCAGAGCTGCCAGCTCAGCAGAAAGTTCAGGCCGGTGCCGAAGCCGAGTTCAGCCACACAGAATTGCTCGGCCGTGGCAAAGCGTCGAGCCAGATCATTGTGCCGGATAAACACGTACTGGGATTCGGCCGCGCCATCGTCGCTGGAAAAGTACGGATCCTGAAATTCCAGGTTCAGTGGTTGATCCGAAGGCCAGGCCAGCCGGGCGGCTGGCAAGCTCATGGGAAGCTTGTGGCTCACTGCGAAACCTGGACCCGTCGGCGAGGTGAGAATGCGACAATAGGTCTCAAACTGCTTGAGGACCAGACATCATTAGCGCGCTGCTCAAGACCGCCTGGGCCGAAATCGACCTGGACGCACTTCGCCACAATGCCGCCGTGGTGCGGCAACTTGCCCCGCACGCCAAGATCATGGCCATGCTCAAGGCCGATGCCTACGGACACGGTGCCCTGGCCTGTGCCCGGGCACTGGCGGCTCGGGTCGACGGTTTTGGCGTCGCGCGTCTGGATGAAGCGGAAAAGCTGCGCCAGGCCCTGCCGGACTGCACCATCTTGCTGACCGCGGCTGCGCTGGATGCCGAAGCCCTGGCCTGGTGTGCCGCGCACAAGGTTGCGATTGTCGTGCATGAGCAGGCCATTCTGGCCGAGCTTCTACGCATGGCGCAAACGCCGGCCGTCTGGCTCAAGCTCAACACCGGCATGAGCAGACTGGGCTTTGCTCCGACCGACTACATCGCGGCTTTGCAGCAGCTGCGCGAGCGCGGCATTCCGGTTGTGGCGATGACCCACTTCGCTTGCGCCGATGAGCCGGATCGGGCGCCTACCCTGAGGCAGATTCGGCGCTTCACGCAGTTGCTCAAAGCCTGTCCGGACTGTCCGCGAAGTCTGGCGAATTCCGCCGGCCTGGTGGCCTACCCACAGTCCCAGGCCGAGTGGGTCCGACCCGGGATCATGCTGTACGGCAGCAACCCGATGACTCAGCCCATTGATCTGGGTCTGCGCCCGGTGATGCGCTTGCAGGCGCGCATTCTGGCGGTTTCCACGATCCCCGCCGGAGCTGCGGTCGGCTACGGGGCGACCTGGCAGGCACCCCGGACCAGCCGGATCGCCACGGTCGGTATTGGTTACGGCGATGGCTATCCGCGGGTCGTCAATGGGGCGGCGGTCGCCGGGGTCAATGGCAGGCCGGCGCCATTGGCCGGGCGCGTTTCGATGGATCTGCTGGCGGTCGATGTGACCGACGTGGCCGCCGGGGTCGGAGATATCGTCACCCTCTGGGGAGACGATCCTGGCGTCGATCGTATCGCCAGTGCGGCGGGCACCATCAGCTATGAACTGCTTTGCCGCGTACAGAGTCGGGTGCCGCGCATATACCGCGATTGAAATCACCGCCTGGCAGGGTAGAACGAATTTTCCGGGCGTTGGGTGCGGAAGGCCTTGGACAGGATTTCTTGACAATTGTTATCGTGTGCCGCGATGCGCTGCGTTATGCTGTCAACTGGGGACCACCACACTAGCGGCCTGAGAGTCGCGGGGATGATGAATGAAGAGCTTGTTCTTTCGCGCGGTATTGATGGCCGTTTTCGGCTTGCCTTTTGTTGCACTAGCAGCAGTCAGTCCGGAAGAAGCCGACCAACTCGGCAAGTCACTGACGCCCTTGGGCGCCGAACGTGCGGCCAGCGCCGATGGCGGCGTGGCGGAATGGACGGGTGGCTACAAACCCCGCCGGATGCCGGCGGAAGCCGTCGCCCGGCATCCGGAAAGCTACCCCGGGATCGGCGATCAGAAGCCCCTGTTCACCATCACCGCGGGTAACGCGGGCGAGCATATCAAGCGGCTCTCGCCCAGCCATCAGACCCTGTTGGCCCGCTATCCGGCCAGCTACAAGATGCACGTCTATCCCAGCCAGCGTACCGTGAAAGCCCCCGACTATATTTACAAGGCTACCAAGGAGAATGCCCTCAAAGGGCGGACGGAAAATTTCGGTGAATCCATCGTCAATGTCAGCATCGGCATTCCGTTCCCGATTCCCAAGGACGGCAAGGAAATCATCTGGAATCACAAGACCAGATTTCGTGGCACGTCCATCCGCCGCCACAATGTGCAGCTGGCGGTGCAGACCTCCGGCAGCTTCACTCCGCACAAGCTGCGCGAGGACGTGTTGTTCAGCTATTCCATGCCGGGGGTGACCACCGCCGATCTCAACGGCGTGATGACTTATTTCCTGCAGATCACCCTGGCCCCGCCGCGCTCCGCCGGACAGGTGCTGCTGGTGCATGAAACCATGAACCAGTGGCAGGAACCACGCCGGGCCTGGCTGTACAACCCCGGTCAGCGTCGGGTACGGCGGGCGCCCAATGTCGCTTACGACAATCCGGGCACCGGGTCCGATGGTCTGCGCACCAACGATCAGCTTGACGTCTTCAATGGCGCCACGGACCGCTACAACTGGAAGCTTGTCGGCAAGCAGGAAATGTATGTGCCCTACAACGCCTACAAGCTGGTCGATGACCGTCTGAAATACGATGATATTGCCAAGGAGGGGCATATCAACCAGGATCTGGCCCGTTATGAGCTGCATCGGGTCTGGGTGGTCGACTCCTTCCTGCGTGAGGGTACCAGTCATCAGTACAAGCGTCGGACCTTCTACGTCGATGAAGACTCCTGGACCATTCTGGTGGTCGATATCTACGACAACCGTGATCAGCTGTGGCGCATCCAGGAATACCATCAGATCGTGATCCCCTGGCTGGAATCGGTTGGTCCGGCCGGGCATGTGATCTACGATTTGCAGTCCAATCGCTACCTGGCGATGGAATTCTCCAATGAAGAACCGCTGTTCGATGCCCGCGAGTTCGATGAGAGCTATTTCAGAACCAGCAATGTTCGCAGGATTGCGCGCCGTTAGAGCGGCGATGGAGTTTGAGGCGAAGCTTGCAATATGGCGATCATTCGAGCTTGTCCAGCTTGCGTTCGGCTCAGGCCAGCGTCCACGGGTAATTGTGCTCGGCCCGGGCGTTGAGGCCGTGACCGTGGTTAGCTAAGGGGGGCCGCTCCCAAGCCTGTCTATGGCGGCACCGGACTTTTCGGCTCCTGGCCGATGAAAAAATGGAAGAGGAAAAAAATGGAATTTTTAAGTTCTCGTAATGGGCAGCATGGGCTATGGAAACCAGCGGCGCTGGCCAGCCTTACCGTTTTGAGCCTTACGCTCTCGGCCTGCCAGGGCGGTCGCTGGAGTTCGGATCTGGCCATGGGATCAGATCCCCGCATCGGCCCGTCTTTGGCGCAGCGGATGCACGATGCGCCGGACGATCAGGCGCTGCAGGTGATCGTCACCTTTCACGGTAACCAGGCGCTGTCGGCGGAGCAGATTGAATCGCTGGACAATCTGGGCCTCAACGGCATCTACATGCGCGCCCTGCCGATCGCCGGGGTTCTGGCGACGCCGGAGCAGGTGCGGCAGATGGCCGCCCTGCCCGGGGTGCGGTCGATCTACCACAATGACCCGCTGGAATATCACAATGATGGCGGCGGGCGGATCATCGGCGTTGATCGGCTGCGGCAGGACCCGCATCTGCTCGCCGCCAATGGCGGGCTGCCTTTCGATGGCTCCGGGGTCACGATCATGATCAATGATTCCGGGATCGATGCTACCCACGAAGATTTGAAATGCGAGCTCGTTGCCGGGCCGGATGGGCCTGCCTGTAGTCCGGACGGGCACGTCATCCAAAACGTGCTGGCCAATACCAATCTTGCAGCGCACAACGCTGATATCGAGAGCGTGGGCTGCGAACCCACCCGGATCGATACGGTCGTCACCGACCCGCAGCAAATCACGCCACCTGAGCAAGCCTGCCATCGCGGCCTGCTGCCCATCACCGCGATCGAAAATTTTCCCAATTCCGATCCAGTCAGTGGCCATGGCACGCATGTCGCCGGCACCGCTGGCGGCTCGGGGGCCATGTCCGCTGGCCAGTATGCCGGGGTTGCGCCCGGGGCCAAGCTGGTGGGCTACGGCTCTGGCGCAGTTATTTTGGTGCTTGATGTGCTTGGCGGCCTGGACTATGCCGCGGCCAATCGGGATACCTTGGGCATTCGGGTGATCAATAATTCCTGGGGCACCAGTCCCGGACCCGGCCAGGAATTCGATCCGGACAACCCGGTGAATGTAGCGACCCAGATTCTGGCGGAAGATCTGGGCATCATCGTGGTCTTTGCAGCGGGCAACAGTGGCCCGGGGGAAGCCAGCATCGGCGGCATCTACCCGCGGGCACCGTGGGTGATCGTGGCTGCGTCGGGGACCAAAAGCGGACGCCTGTCGGATTTTTCCTCGCGTGGAGCGGTGCTATTTTCCGGCACTTATTTCGATGAAGCGCGTGGCATCGAATACCAGTTGAGCGAGCGCCCGACGGTCACGGCACCCGGCTCGAACATCGTCTCCACGCGTTCATCCGTGGGCGACCCGGTGCCCACCACAGAGATCGATCCGGCGCATGAGCCGTTTTACACGATCAAATCCGGCACCTCGATGGCGGCGCCTCATGTCACCGGCACGGTGGCCCTGATGCTGCAGGCCAATCCTGCCCTGCAGTGGCGCGAGGTCAAGCGCATCCTGGAACTCACCGCCACCAATATTGCCGATCTGGCCGACTGGGAGGGTGGGGCTGGTTATCTCAATGCGCACGCGGCGGTCGCCATGGCGGCCGGATTGCGCGATGACTTTGGCGCCACCAACCGTCTGCACCGGCGCTTCAACGCGTTCGCGGACATGACGGTGGCATCGAAACAGACCTACAACGTCGAATATTCCCTGATGAATGCCGACGTGGCTGGGGTCCGCAATATCAGCAACTTCGCCGAATTCGAGGTCGGTCCGAATGTCACCCTGGTGATCGCCAACGGTAACGTACCGGACGGCTCGGGTCAGGTCATGCGCATCGCTCTGCAAGATCCCAGCGGTGTCCTGCATAACCCCGGTGTGCCCATTCCGGGTGGGGCGACCAGCGGTTACCGGACGATCAGCGCACCGGGCATGGAAGGCACCTGGCGTGCGCTGGTGCGTGGCAGCTGCGGACTCAGCGGCACCGTAAGCGTGAGCTGGTGTTCCGAACAGGTGCCGACCAACGGCATCGGCACGCCCACCGACGTTCAGATCGAAGTGCGCCAGATTGCCACCCGGGCGATCCATGGCCTGGCGGATGTGGGCGCGCATCCCCAGCGCGGCTTTATCGAAGCTGCGGTCACCATGCATCTGGCCGATGGCCGGCGCGGTGGCTTCGAGCCCTCGGCGGCATTGCAGCGGATCGAACTGGCCGAATACCTGAGCCTGAATCCGGGCTTGCGTCAGGTCTTGCCGCTTGATCGGGTGCCGTCGTTCGCCGACGTGGACCCCGAGCAGCAGGCCTTTGCCGAAGCGGCGGCTGCGCCCGGCAGCATGCTGCTCGACCCCAATCCGGAAACGGCACGCCCGGTCATCGAGCTGGCATCGACGCGCTTTGAACCGGCGGCCCTGATCAACCGCGCCCAGCTGGCCTATAGCCTGGGTCAGGCGCTGGGCCAGGAAGCCACCGCAAGCGCGTTCGCCGAAGCCGTCCAGTATGACAATGACGGGGT
Source organism: Oceanococcus sp. (assembly GCA_041624435.1). Lineage (GTDB taxonomy): Bacteria > Pseudomonadota > Gammaproteobacteria > Nevskiales > Oceanococcaceae > Oceanococcus. Next base: position 7,831 of record JBFJVB010000116.1, read on the forward strand.
GCTGATTCCGGTCGTCGATATCGATACGGTTCCGGCGGATTTGCACGGCTACATTCAATATGCGCTCAGCGCCGGATTGATCGCGCCGGACATCATTGACGGCCAGGCTTATTTCCGGCCTGATCAGGCTGTGCGGCGGGGCGAGTACGCGGTGGCCGCAGTCCGGGCGAGCGAAGCCTATTTTGCCCGCTGCCCGGACGGCGTCGACGAGCGCTGTCAGTAATTTGGGCACGCCTGATCGATGCCCCTACGAGGTCTGGGGCTGACCGAGTCGCCGTACCGAGCTGATCGGAGCCCGCCTGGCGGGCCCGGCCCTTCGGTGGGGTAGACTTGCCAGCGCAGCCATCTTTATCGTCTGAGTTCAGGGAGAAACCGCATGCTCAAGATCGCACTGGCCATCGTCCTGATCTGCGCCGGAGTATTCCTGCGCAAGGTTCCGGCCTTTAGGCCATCTGCGCGTCGCGCTGGCCTGATCAGCATCCTTGTGGGCGCACTGATCGGCTTGACGACTTTCATCATCACGGTGCCGGCCGGCCATGTGAAAGTGGCCACCCTGTTCGGCAAGGTGCAGGACGCCACCTATCGCGAAGGTCTGCATTTCGTCAATCCCTTGCTGGCATTTACCAGTTTCGATCTGCGTCAGAAAACCCATAAGGAAACCGCCGGGATTCCGGCGGAGGACAAGCTGATCACCCGCATGGATGTGTCGGTGCAATACCGCACCATCGGCGATATGGCGCCGGAAATCCTGCGTAACACCGGCACCACACAGGCCTTGATCCAGGTGCACATGATTCCGAAATTGCGTTCGATTCTCCGCGAACAGGGCAAGGGCGTCGCCATCTCCCAGGATTTCTTCAAGGAATCGGTTCAGCGCCAGCTCCAGGATTCCCTGCAAGTGGGCCTGGCCGAGTTCCTTGCGCCGAAGGGCTTGCAGGTGGAGACGGTGCTGATCCGCGAAGTTCAATTGCCGGAAGTGATCCGCACCTCGATCACTGAAACCAAGAAACGCGAACAGGAAGTGCTCAAGCAACAGGCCGAACTCGAACGTTTCGCCACCGAGCAGAACCAGAAGGTGAAACAGGCCGAATCCGAACTCAAGGCGGCCAAACTGGAGGCGCAGAAGATCCGGGAACTGGCGGACGCCGAGGCCTACAAGATCAACGTCATCAACCGCATGCTGGCCGGTTCGCCGAACTATATCGAGCTGAAGAAAGTGGAACAGTGGAACGGGGTCCTGCCGACCTACGTGGGCGGCATCAATATCCCGATGATCGATTTGCGCACCAAATAGTTCACCGGTTTCCCCAGACCAGGGCTTGGCTTTGACAGTGCCGCTCGAAATGCACGAGCATGGCCGCTCATATTACGCTGCCTGCCGCAGCACTCCCGGAGTTCTTTGTGGTCGCAAGTTTTGTGTTTTTCCTGAGCCTGTTTGTCATCATCGGGCTCAGTTCCAGCTTGCGCGCCCGCCACGATAAAGCGGATTACTATCTGGCCAGCCAGAGCATGTCACCCTGGCTCGTGGGGCTGTCGGCGGTGGCGACCAATAACAGCGGCTACATGTTCATCGGGGTGATCGGCTACACCTATGCCACCGGTCTGGCGTCAATCTGGCTGATGCTGGGCTGGATCAGCGGCGATCTCATCGCTTCTTTCCTGGTTCACCGCCGTCTGCGCGAAGCCGCTGGGCGCAGCGGTGAATTGAGTTTTGCCGGCGTGCTGGCGCGCTGGCACGGTGCAGGTGCACCGCAGTGGCAACGCCTGGCGGGTCTGGCTGCCCTGGTGTTTCTGCTGGCCTATACCTCGGCGCAACTGGTCGCCGGCAGCAAGGCCTTGCACGTGCTGTTCGACTGGCCGATCTGGGCGGGGGCCCTGATGGGCGCGATCATGGTGGCAGCCTATTGTGTGGCGGGCGGCATTCGCGCGTCGATCTGGACCGATGCGGCCCAGTCCATGGTGATGATTGTGGCCATGGGTCTCTTGCTGGTCACCGCGACCCAGGCCCTGGGCGGACCGCAGGCATCGCTGGAGGCGCTGGCACGGGTAGATGGCTACATGGACTGGTTTCCGCGTGATCTGGCCCTGCCCGGCCTGGCCGGCGGTGTGCTGTTCGCGTTCAGCTGGCTGTTCGCCGGCCTGTCGGTGATCGGTCAGCCGCATGTGATGGTGCGGTTCATGACCTTGGACTCGGTCGGCGGCATGCTGCGGATGCGTCTTTGGTACTACCTGTGGTTCACCGCCTTCTATGCCATGGCCACGGGCGTGGGCATGCTGTCGCGGGTGCATCTGGCCGACCCGGGCAGTTTTGACGCCGAACTGGCGCTGCCCAGTCTGGCTTTGCAGTTGTTGCATCCGGCCCTGGTCGGGCTGATTCTGGCGGGCGTTTTCGCCGCCACCATGTCCACCGCTGATTCGCTGGTGCTGAGCTGTTCGGCCAGCCTGACGCATGACCTGTTGCCGGAAAATGTCGAAAGGCCAGCGCTGCTGAAACTCAGCACCCTGGGCATGACCGCGGTGGCGCTGGGCCTGGCCCTGTTCAACACCGGTTCCGTTTTCAGCCTGGTGATCCTGTCCTGGTCGGCGCTGGCGTCGATTTTTGGTCCCATCATCCTGGTGAATGCCTTCGGCGGCAGACCCAGCCAGGCGCAGATGCTGGCGATGAGCGCGGTTGGGCTGGGCACCGCCCTGATCTGGCGACAGCTGGGCTGGCACCAGGCGCTGTACGAGGGCATGCCCGGTATTCTGGCCGGGCTGGCGGTATTTGCGCTGACTGCGTTTGCCATGCGCCGTGGCGAAAAGCCACGGCCTTGCTGACAAA
>JBFJVB010000117.1:0-10599 GCA_041624435.1 Oceanococcus sp.
CAGGCCACCGCCACCGCCTTGCGGGAGGTACTCAGACCGGTGACCCTGACCACCATCGCGCTGGTGCTGGGCTTTTTGGTTCTGACCCACAGCGAGCTGCGCAATCAGGCTCAATTCGGCGCGCTGGCGGCGTTTACCCTGGCCATGGCCTGGTTGTCGGACGTGAGCTTCACCCCGGCGCTGGCGGCGCGGATGCGCATTGTCACGCTGTGGGATCTGCTGTTATTCGACCTCGGCGCCCGGCCGCAGGACGCGATACCGCTGTTTCATGGTCTGAATCTGCTGCAAGCCCGCACCTTTGCCCTGATGGCGCAGGAGACCAGCTGCGCGCCGGGCGAAACCCTGTTTTCCCAGGGCGATAGCGGTGCGGATATCTATGTCGTGATCGAGGGCCGTCTGTCGGTTTCGGTCGAACAGGATGGGCAGGCCAGGCAAATCAATGAACTGCACCGCGGTGAGGTGATTGGTGAGGTGGGCTTCTTTCTCGACGAGCAGCGCAGCGCCACCATCAGGGCCGTCACCGCCGCCCGTCTGTTGCAATTCACCGCCGCCGACCTGGACCGGATCACCCGTCGCCGCCCGCTGCTCGGCGCGCGCATTTTTCGCAACCTGAATCGAATCCAGGCGCAGCGCATGGTCAAATTGTCCAATAGCCTGGCCTGAGGCCGTGGCCGCCAGCCAAACCCTGGAGCATCCGCGGACACGGGCGAGCTTGATGCGGCTCAGCGTCGACCTGCGCCGACCCAGGGCTGCTCGGGCCAGGCATGTTTGGGGTAGCGGCCGCGCATCTGCTTACGCACTTCGGGATAGGCATTGCGCCAGAAACTGGCCAGGTCACGCGTCACCGCCAGAGGGCGCCCGGCCGGCGACAGCAGGTGCAGCAGCACGGGTTTTCCGGCCACCTGCGGGGTGGCGTCCAGACCGAACATATCCTGCATCCGGATCGACAACGCGGGCCCTTCCGGGGCGCTGTAATCCAGTTTCCGGTGCTGCCCGGAAGGCAGCTTCAGACTAACCGGGGCCAGGGCATCAAGCTGGCCCCGCAGCGCACCATCCACCCGGTTCAGCAGGGCCCTGGCCAACAAGGCGGAGTCGATCTGGGTCCATTTGCGCAGCCCGCACAGCCTCGGTCCCAGCCAGTCCTCAAGCTCCTGCTCCAGGGCCGCATCCGAGCAATCCGGCCAGCGCGCATCCAGGGCGTGCAAGTGCCGCAGGCGCCCGCGTAACAAGGCCGCCTCGCCGTCCCAGGGCAATGCCGCCAGACCCCGCTGGGCCACGCCTTGGAGCAGGGCCTGACCCAGCGCAAGCGGATCCGGCTGCGGCAAGTTCTGCTCGGCCAGGATCAGACTGCGATAGCCGGTCAGCTGACGGGCTTCGACCAGGCCGCTGCGTGGATTGAACTCGATCACCGTGCTGGACTCCAGCTGCGCCGCAAACTGTTCGCGCAGATCCGCCAAGGCGTAGCGGGCGGCCAGGCGTACCCGCCCCTGTTCCCGCCCGTCCAGCTGGGCCACGACCAGATAGGGCTGGCCGAGCAGCGGGTCATCAGGCGCCAGTTGTGCGCCTCGCCCGTTGGCCAGCAGATAGGCGCCGGGGCGGCCACGCTGCTGGGCGATGCGGTCCGGAAACGCCGCCGCCAGCAACCGCCCGGGATCGACTTCCTGGTGCTGGTCACCCACGCCGCAGCGGCGACGCCAGCGGCGCGCATCCCGATCCAGGCCCGGATTGCGCCTGGCCGTCTCACCACCGTGACGCCAGGCCAGCCAGCGCAGATGAAGATCGGTTTCTCGCAGCGCCCGCGAATCCGCCTCGAGCAGAGCGGCCAGGTCACAGGCCATGCCCATCGAATCGCTCGCCTCCCCGGCCAGCAACAGGCGTCCGACCCGCGGATGGCAACCCCAGGCACTCACCCGCCGGCCGGCGCGGGTAATCCGGCCCTGGGCATCGAGCAAACCCAGTTCGCCCAGCAGATCCAGAGCCTGCTGCCAGGGTCCGGCGGGCGGCGTTTCCAGCCAGGCCGGGGCACTGCCCCAGGCCGCGACCTGCAGAGCGAGCGCGCTCAGATCCGCGCAACGAATTTCGGGTTCCCGCAGCGGTCGCAGCACCTCATCGACCGACCACAGACGGATGCACAGGCCGGGTTCCAGGCGACCGGCGCGGCCGGCGCGTTGATCGGCGGCGTCGAGGCTGAGCCGACGGGTCTGGAGGTGGCCGAAGCCGGCATTGGGGTTGTACACCGCGTCACGGGCCAGCCCGCTGTCGATCACCACCCGGACTCCGGCAATGGTCAGACTGGTTTCCGCCACCGCCGTGGCCAGGACCACCTTGCGCTGGCCCGGCGCTGGCGGACTGATCGCGGCCTGCTGCGCCGCGCGATCCAGGCGGCCATACAGGGGATGCAGGGAAAACGCCGTCGAAGCCGCGGCGCGCAAGCGCTCCGCGACCCGGTGAATCTCGGCCTCACCTGGCAGAAACACCAGAATACTGCCGGACTCCTGGCGTAGGGTCGCCAGCACCGTGGCGGCGACCGCGTCTTCCAGCCGCTGCCGGCCGGGCACCGGCTGATAGCGCAGCTCCACCGGGAAGCTGCGCCCCGCCGAGCGCACCACCCCGGCATCCAGGGCACTGGCCAGGGCGGATTCATCCAGGGTGGCCGACATCAGCAGCAGGCGCAGGTCCTCCCGCAGTCCGGCCTGCACGTCGCGCGCCAGGGCCAGCCCCAGATCCGCGTGCGCACTGCGCTCATGAAATTCGTCAAAGATCACCAGGCCCACCCCGGGCAATTCGGGATCGGCCTGGATCCGTCGCGTCAACAGCGCTTCGGTGAGCACTTCGATTCGGGTCAGCGGCCCGACCAGGGTTTCATCGCGGGTACGCAAACCGATCAGGTCACCCAGGGCCTGCCCTGACAGCTCCGCCAGACGCCAGGCCAGGTTGCGCGCCGCCAGCCGGCGCGGCTCCAGCAGCAGGATGCGCCGCCCGGCCAGCCAGAGCTCGTCGAGCAGGGTCAGGGGCACGATACTGCTCTTTCCCGCCCCTGGAGGAGCGAGCAGAATGGCCCGATTTTGCCGACGCAACAGCGCCTGCAGCTCGGCCATCACCTGCCAGATCGGCAGTTCCGGCTGGTGTTTTTGTAAATCGCTGGGCTTCATCAAGTAGACTTAGGGGTTTTTCACCCCATAACAGTTCGAAAACCATCATGCAACGCACTGACAATCTGCGCATCGCCTCGATTCGGGAAGTGTCCAAACCGGACGTGGTACGCAGCGAATTCCCCCTGAGCGAGCGGGCAGCCAAGACCGTTGACGCGGCGCGACAGGATATCGCAGATATCCTGAGTGGCCGCAGCGACCGGATCCTGGCCATCGTCGGCCCCTGCTCCATCCACGACCCGGTTGCGGCCAAGGAATACGCCCAACGCTTGAGCCGCCTGCGCGACGAATTGCGCGACGACATTGCCATCGTGATGCGGGTGTACTTTGAAAAACCCCGGACCACGGTTGGCTGGAAAGGGCTGATCAACGATCCCGATCTGGATGACAGCTTCCAGATCGACAAGGGCTTGCGCATCGCCCGGCAGTTGCTGCTGGAATTGAATGAATCCGGCATGCCCGCCGGGGTGGAGTATCTGGATTTGCTGACGCCGCAGTACCTGGCGGACCTGGTGAGCTGGGGCGCCATCGGCGCGCGCACCACGGAAAGTCAGTTGCACCGCGAAATGGGCTCGGGCCTGTCCTGCGCGGTCGGGTTCAAGAACGCCACCGACGGCGACGTGAAGGTGGCGGTGGACGCGATTCAGTCCGCCCGCCATCCCCACCGCTTCCTGTCGATGACCACCGATGGCGTGGTGTCGATTTTCGAAACCACCGGCAATGATCAAACCCATGTGATCCTGCGTGGCGGCGCCACCGGCCCCAATTACTCGGCAAAGCACATCAATGAAACCGCCGCAATGCTGCAAGAAGCCGGCCTTGAACCCCAGATCATGGTGGATTGCAGCCATGCCAACAGTCTGAAAAAACCGGAGCGGCAGATTCAGGTTGCGGCCGAGCTGGGTGAGCAGATTGCCGGCGGCGATCAGCGCATTTTCGGGGTGATGCTGGAAAGCCACCTGTGCGCGGGCCGGCAGAACGTGGAACCGGACCGGCCCCTGACCTACGGCCAGAGCATCACCGATGGCTGCCTGGGCTGGGAAGACAGTGAAACCCTGTTGCGCGACCTGGCCGTGGCCGTGCGCGCACGTCGCCAACGCCAAGCCGCCTGATCTGGCCGGGAGTTCTGCTCATGCGCGCAGGTCTGATTGGGGCCACCGGACTCATCGGCGAACAGGTTCTGACACAGTTACTGGCCGATCCGGAGTGTGCATCGGTCCGGGTATGGGCGCGCCGGGGCGATGGCCCCTCGCACCCGAAACTCGATTGGCAAACAGTCGATTTCGATCAGCTGGCCGAGCAAGCCGACTTCTCCAGCCTGGACAGCGTATTTTGCTGCCTGGGCACAACGACCGCCAAGGCCGGCCGCGCCGGCCTGGAGAAAGTCGATCTGGACTATGTCGTGGCCTGCGCGCGTCTGGCTCGCGCTGCCGAGGTCGCCTGTTTTTGCGTGGTCAGCTCGGTTGGCGCCAGCCCGTCGGCGCTGGCGCATTACAGCCGCACCAAGGGGCGGATGGAAACCGCGCTACGGGCGCTGGAATTCCCGAGCCTGGAGATCGTGCGCCCCTCGCTGCTTCTCGGTGCGCGCAGCGAACATCGCCCAGGCGAGGCTCTGGCGCAGAAACTGGCGCCGGCCTTGAATTGTCTGCTGCCCGGCCCGCTGCGGCGGTATCAGGCGATCCGCGCCCAGGACGTAGCCCAGGCGATGATTCAGCTGGCCCACCGGGCTGAGCCCGGCTCCCATGCCCGGCATCTGCCGCTGAACGCCTGACAGTTCGGCCGTGGCTTGTAGGCCCGCGGGAAAAACCGTATGTTGGGAGAGGCCAGAGAGCGATGGTGGGGAATATCGGTGAGCGTCAAAATCAGTAGACAAGACGACCGTCTGGTCCTAGTCCTTCCCGAAGAGTTTGACGCTGCTGCGGCCGAGCACGCGGACGCCGTCATCGACGAAGCCCTGGATGATTCGATCGCGCATCTGTACCTGGACATGAGTCAAACCAGTTTCATTGATTCCACGGGCATCGGCCTGGTGGTTTACGCCTCGCGCCGAGCTCAGACCAGCGGCACCAAAGTCTCGGTCTGCGCAGCCCATAACCAGCCTCTGGCACTGATGAAAACCCTGCGTCTGGATCGGGTCTTCAAGTTCATCGACGAATTGCCGCAAATCGACGCCTGAGCGGCCTGCGGACTGCCTCACCCGTCAGCCGGACAGGCCCCGGTATTCGGCAATGAGCAAGGTGACATCGTCACAGATTTCCTGTCCCCCGGAAAAGTCATACATCGCTTCCACACTTCCCAGCAGCACATCGTCCAACGCCGCGTCCCGTTTCGCGCTGAGGCTGGCTTTGAGCCCGCCAAGACCAAACTCCTGGCCGTCTGCATTTCGCGCCTCGGTCAGACCATCGCTGAACAGCACCAGCCGGTCCCCTGGCCTCATCACCAACTCATCCTGCTCATACTCGTAGTTTCCGACGTCGAACATGCCCAGGGCAAAGCCTCCGGTGCCGATCTGCTCAAAGCCCGCCTCACGCCGCACCAGCAGCGAAGCCGGATGTCCGGCGTGGGCGACCTGACAACGCCCGTCGGCGCAGAGCTTGGCCAGCACCGCGGTCATATACACCCCGCTGTCCTGCTGATTCATCAGATTGTTCAGCTCTGCGAGCATGCGGGACGGCGACAGATTCGCATCCAGGGTTCTCAGCGCGGTCCGGACCAGCACCGTCATGAAGCCCGCCGCCGCACCATGGCCCATCGCATCACCGACCAGCATGAGCAGCGAGCCGTCCTCACCCTCGGCTATATGATAGAGATCACCATTGACCTGATCGCGGGCGAAACTGCGCCCGGCCACCCGCACAAAGGGCAAGTCCGGGGTTGGCGGCTGCATCGCCGCCTGGGCGCGTGAAGCCGCGTGCAGATCTTTTTCCAGCAGCCGGCTGTAATTGGCCATCTCATCTTGCAAAGTCTTGCGTTCCAGCACTTCGCCCCGCAGAGCTTGCGTGCGCTGCTTGATCAGACTTTGCAGATTGTCCTGGTTGTGTCGCAGACGCTGCTCGGCATGTTCCCGCGATTTCAGTTGCTCGTCCAGATGCCGCAGCAGGCGAATGACGACGTAGGTTCCGCCGCTCACCATGAGGGCAAAGATCACAAACACCATGCCCCGCAGATGTTCTGTGAACGCGGTCAGCCAGTCTTGCGCGGAATACAGGCCAACCGAGCCGACGCCAGCGCCGATCAGACAGGCGAGCACGTAGCTATAGACCACCGCTGGCGACATATAGCGCAACAGCAAGCGGCGATGTTGCAGCATCATGATCAAGGTCGCCAGACTCGCGACCAGGATCAACAGCATTTCAGGCCGCGCTGAGTTCCCAAGCAATTGTTCTGCCCTTCGGTAACTGGCAATCTGTCGAGTCTAGCATCAGATTCTCTGGCGTCGTGAGCTCAGCTGGAACGACTTGCGCGGGCTGACATTTCGCAGCGGTCGACATCGAACCGGCCCAACCGAACCCGACTCAAACCCGCTGCAATGGCCGCCACCGCGGTGCGTGCCTTGATCAATCATTGCATGCATTCTCGACGTCGACCCGGAAGCCGGGCTGTTACTGACTTGGCCTGGCCTGCCCGCGCAGTCGCCTTCGATCAGGTCCTGCTCAATAAACCTTGCACAGATTTGATCAGATCGGCCGGGAAGACGACTGATTTCGCGTTACTCGACGTCGAAAGTTTTTCGATCGAATCGATATAACGTTCACCGAGCAAATACAGCAGGGGCAGTTCATCGTCCTTGCTGATACTTGCGGTCACCACACTGATCGATTTCGCAGAACCCTCGGCCAACACGATTTGAGCCTGGGCATCTCGCCGCGATGCTTCCAGGCGCCCATCAGCTTCCAGGATGGCGGCCTGTTTTTCCCCTTCAGCCTTGGTCACCGCAGCGCGGCGTTGACGCTCGGCTGCGGCCTGTTCTTCCATCGCCGCCTGCATCGTGGGCGAGGGATTGATATCCTGAATTTCCACCGTTTTGAGGATGATGCCCCAATCCGCGATATCATCCGAAATCATGCCTTTGAGCTTGGCTTTAATCTGGTCCCTGGAGGACAACGCGGCATCCAGACTCATCTCCCCTACGATCGAACGCAGCGCCGTCTGGATCAGATTCTGAATCGCCAGGACATAGTCTTCAACGCCGTAAACGGCTTTCTCCGGACTGGCCACATTGATATAGGCCACCGCATTGGCCAGGATCACCGCATTATCTTCCGTGATCACCTCTTGTGAGGGAATATCCAGGACGATGTCTTTGGTGGTCACCTTGTACGCCACCGTGTCGATATACGGAATCAGAAAATTCAGCCCCGGATTCAGGGTGCCATGGAATTTTCCCAGACGTTGCACCACCCATTTCGAACCTTGTGGCACCAGGCGAATCCCTTTGGCCAGAGTGGTAATGACCAAAACCAGAAAGATAAAGACGACGACTAGACTGTCCATTGAGTTTCCTTACGCTGTATGACACTTAAAGTGGGCCAACCACCAGATTATTGCCGCTGATTTGCAACACCGTCACCCGATCGCCGGTTGCAAGCCCACGCTGCAGGATGCACTCCCATTCATCACTGCCGACGATCGGAGCCGGGAAACGGATGCGTCCCCGTTGAGTTGCGGTATTCACCTCGACCAAAGTGCCTATCTGGCCAATCAAGGCCTCCTTGGCCATCCCTGAACGGGTACGATCAGGAATACGCGGCTGGATGAAAACAAACCAAGCCACGACATCCACCACACTGAGCCCAGCCCACAGCAATAGTTGCGTGGAAAAACCCATGGGCACGATCAGCATGACCAGACCCACGACGACCGCGCTAATCCCCACGAGCAGCAGGAAAAAGCTCGGCACCAGCATTTCACCCAGGGCCAGCAACAGGCCGCCCGCGACCCAGTGCCACCAGGCCACATTGGAATTGAGCATTTCAATCATGGGGATTCATTCAGGGATTAAGAGAAGAGCGCTGATTGTCCGACTACGCCATGATGCAATGCAAGCAACGACGATCACACTCGGCAGCATACACAACTCGGCCCGCTCCGCCGCGCCGGACGCCGCATCCGGCCCGGTCCTGCCCGGCTGCGGCGCAACGCGATCTACTCGAGCACGCAGCTCATGGCAACTCCTGACGGTGCGACCGCACCGCAAGCTCAGGTCGCCGAGGGTAGCTGCTCGGCCAGCTGGCCGATTCGTTCCACCATGGCATACAAACCATTGCGCCGATTGACGCTGATGTGCTGCTCCAGCCCCAGCTCGGCAAACAGCGCCTGGATATCGATCGCGGCCATTTCCTGCGGGGTCTTGCCGGAGTAAATCAGCAGCAGGATGGCGATCAGGCCCTTGACGATATGGGCATCCGAGTCGCCCAGGATAGTGATTCGACCGCTGGAATCGGACTCGGCGGTCATCCACACCTGGCTCATGCAGCCCCTCACCTTGTTGGCGTCCACATAGGCTTCGGACGGCAAGGGGGTCAGATGTTTGCCCAGATCGATAATCAACCCGTAGCGCTCTTCCCAGGAGCCCATCAGGGCAAAGCTGGCTTGTAATTCGTCCAATGTCATCCAGGTATTGTAGGCTGGCTGAAACTGTTTGCCGAATGGACCGGTCTGAAGAGCTATGAAAATTTCTCGTTCGGAAATCACCCCGGAGCCCCTGTTCTGGAATCGTCGTCGGTTTCTGCACGGCCTGGGTCTGGCCGGAGTGGCCGGGGCCCTGGGCCTGCCCACACGGGCCGCAGCCACGCCGGCCGTGCCCAGCACCGATTACGCCGCGGGCGAAAAGCCCAATTCGTTTGCGCAGATCAGCCAGTACAATAATTTTTACGAATTTGGTACCGACAAGCGCGACCCGGCGAAACATGCTTCGGCACTGACCACCGAGGGCTGGCGCGTTCGGGTCACCGGTGCTTGCTCCGCCGGCGGCGATTTCTCCCTGGAGGAACTGCTCCAGCGGGTCAGCCTGGAGGAACGGATCTATCGCCTGCGCTGTGTCGAGGCCTGGTCCATGGTGGTGCCCTGGCTGGGTTTTGAACTCGGTCCCCTGCTGCAAACCTTCAAGCCCACCCCCGAAGCCCGCTATGTCGCTTTTGAAACGGCGGTCCGACCCAAGGAAATGCGCGGCCTGAAGCGCAGCAGCATCGACTGGCCGTACCGCGAAGGGCTGCGCCTGGATGAAGCCATGCATCCCCTGACTTTCATGGCCACGGGCCTGTACGGCAAGCCACTCCCCAAGCAGAATGGGGCACCGATTCGCCTGGTTGTACCCTGGAAGTATGGGTTCAAAAGCATCAAGTCCGTGGTCCGCATTCATTTCAGCAGCACACAACCGAAAACCACCTGGAACATGCTGCAGCCCAGCGAGTACGGCTTTTTCGCCAATGTAAACCCGAACCACAGCCATCCGCGCTGGTCTCAGGCGAGGGAGCGCCGCATTGGCGAACTGTTCAAACGTGACACGCTGATGTTCAATGGCTATGCCGACGCAGTCGCTTCCTTATATGAGGGCATGGACCTGCGCCGCTACTTCTGAAGTCGAACGACCCCGTGCCACCGTCCGTGTTGCGATGAGCCAGCCATGAGGCGGTCCCGATCGGTCTCTTCCGCTGGATTGCGGCTGGTCTGCTTTAGCGCCTGTTCCCTGCCCCTGCTGTTCGCCGTGTACTGGAGTTTTACCGCCGGCCTGGGGGCCAATCCGATTGAAGCGCTCACCCACCATACCGGCCGCTGGAGCCTGCGCCTGCTGCTGTTATGCCTGGCGATGACACCGTTGCAGCACTACCTGGGCAAGCCCTGGCCGATTCTTCTGCGGCGCCAGCTGGGCCTGTGGAGCTTCTTCTATCTGTGTTGCCATTTCGCGCTGTTTCTGGTCTTCGACCTGGAATTCAGCATGCGCCTGCTCAGCGAAGAACTGCTTGAACGCCCGTACATCACCGCCGGCTTCACCGCTCTGGTGTTGCTCAGCCCCTTGGCCCTGACCTCAACCCGCGGCTGGCAGCGACGTCTGAAACGCAACTGGAAAAAGCTGCACCGGCTGATCTACCCGGCCGCCGTGGCGGCCTGCCTGCATTTTCTGTGGAAAACCAAAATCAGCGAACTCGAGCCCTACGCCTACGCGCTGATTCTGGCGGTATTGTTACTGGCACGCCGCCTCAAGTAAGCCCAGGCCTACACCAGAACGGCCGGCATTCTTACATACCCGCTCGAAGAATCGCCCTATGCTCAGAGTGTTCTTCACGCTCACTTCACTAATCATCCCAGATACTTCGTAGAACAATCAGAACTCGTGGGAGACAACCATGAAGATGTACAGCACTATGGCAGCCTGCGTGCTGTTGATTGTCTTGAGCGGTTGCAGCCCGGACGACAGCCGCCGGGTTGATGCCGATTTCGGCCCCAA
>JBFJVB010000118.1:0-10527 GCA_041624435.1 Oceanococcus sp.
CAGACTCCACCTGCGGCGCGGGTCATGCTTAAGACTTTGGACTGCAGGTCTTTGCTCACGCCCGTGGATTTGTAGGCGATCGTGATATTGCCAGTTTCACCCGATGGCGAAGTAACGGTCAGGCCAGACGTGTACTTTCCGCCGAGTTTGATGCCCAGGGTCGTCAAAGCGGCCTGGTCGGCAGGGAAGGCGCCGGTCTGGCTGACATTTTCTTCGATGGCGCTCTTGGCGCCACCAAGAAGCTGTACACCTTCAGACGCTTGAGAGCGAGCAATGTAATCCTGATAGGCCGGAATGGCGATGGCGGCCAGAATGCCGATGATCGCCACAACGATCATCAGTTCGATAAGGGTGAAGCCCTTTTGAGCTTTTTGCATGGGAATCTCCAATGGTGGATGTCAAGAATTCTGTAGTTTGCCTAGCGGCAGTAACCTCTAAGCAGAATGCGTGCCAACTTGGTTTGCAGTCTGAAAACGGGCTTTATCCCCTGGGATCGGCCCGATTTGTGACAAAAATTGTCACAATTGGCTGTTTTGCGTCTGGCCTATCCCTGTTTCCAGGGCGGTTCCAGGCTCAGGATTTTCACCAGCCGGCCCGAGGCGCCGTCCACCAGCGCAACGCCATCCCTGGCTTTGCCCACCACCGGCAGGTAGCCCAGATGCTGCTGATTGTCGGTGAATTCGGCGCGGAATTTTTCCCAGTCCGGATGGCTGCTCGCATTGAACGGCTCAAGCTCGCCCAGGTCCCGAGCACGCTGTACCACGGTGTGCACATCGCTGGCATAGGGGACATACCATTCCGGATACTGCGGCACGTCGGTGCCGGTTTCAAGGGTAAGAAACATCAGGGCTTCGCGCGCTTTTGGCTCTTGCGGCAGTCGGGAGGCCACCAGGCGGGGGCGGCCCCAGGGCAGATCGGCACCGCCTTGCCGCCTGGCGCGGTCCAGCGAATCGGCAATAACCTCCTGCGCGGTCACGATGGTGAATCGATCCGTGTTGAACACGATGTATACCGGCCGGGCGATGAACACCGTGTGCAATCCGTAGATCAGGGCGGCGAGCTGGACTGTCGCGATCAGGCTCAGGTCGAAGCGCAACAGGTGGCGCGCCTTGGTCGGATTGAAGATGATCGTCGTCAGCAAGGGCCCCAGGGTGACGTCGACGCCGATCAGGATCAGGACCAGATGGTCAACGCCCTGCAATTCGGCCAGCGCGCCGTAGTACCAGACGAAGTAGATCAGCGCCAGAGCCGTGCCGGCGACAGCCGCGCTGCAGGCCAGGTGAATCAGCCCGGCCCGGAAGCGAACGGGCATACGCTTCATGTCAAATGCTCCATTTGCGGCATGTTGAAGAGTGTAGTTTGTTGAGTCGAGAGACGGCGAGCCCAGGATTTCCCTTGCTGATATAAGGACCGTTCCGCGTCTATTCAATGCCCAGTTTTTTCAGACGGTAGCGTAGCGAACGAAAGCTGATGCCCAGGAGTTCCGCGGCCTTGGTCTTGTTGTAGCGGGTTTTTTCCAGCGCTTCTTCGATCCGCTCCCGCTCGGACTGGGCCAGGGTTTCATCGATGCTGGCCGGCGCGGCGGCTGCGGCGGCGTCGGATCGCGTTTCGCGGGCTTGGAGCATCAGGTCATGACTTTCGATTCTGTGGTTCTCGGCCAGGGCAGCCGCACGCTCCAAAATGTTTTCCAGTTCGCGGATGTTGCCGGGGAAATCATAGGCCACCAGGGCCTGGATCGCGGATTTGGTCAGGGCGGGGGCATCGACCTGATGACGCTGCGCGATGCGTTGCAGGATTTCCTGGGCCAGCAGCGGGATGTCGTCGCGGCGCTCGCGCAGCGGTGGTACGCGCACCTCGATCACGTTCAGCCGGTAATACAGGTCTTCGCGAAATTTCCCCTGCGCCACCAGGGCTTGCAGATCGCGGTGGGTGGCCGAGGCAATGCGCACATCCACCGAGCTTTCCTGGCTGCTGCCCACCGGGCGGATCTTGCGTTCCTGGATTGCGCGCAGCAGCTTGACCTGCATATGCAGGGGCAGATCAGCGACTTCATCCAGAAACAGGGTGCCACCATCGGCCGAACGAAACAGCCCCTTATGATCGCTGATCGCGCCGGTGAAGCTGCCCTTGGCGTGGCCGAAGAACTCGCTTTCCATCAGTTCGCTGGGGATGGCGCCGCAATTGATCGGCACGAAAGGCTGGGCGCTGCGTGGCCCGCGGGCGTGGATCATCTTGGCCACCAGTTCCTTGCCGGTGCCCGACTCGCCCTGGATGTGTACCGGAGCCTGGTTGCGAGCCAGTTTATCGACCAGCCGCCGCAATTCCTGGATCTTGGGCGAGTCGCCGGTGAGTTGCTGTCCGGCCGGCGGCGCGACCGGTTCAGCATCGCTGCCGCGGATGCGCAGGGCGCTTTCCACCAGGCGGCGCAGGGTTTCGATATTGACCGGCTTGGTGACAAAATCGAAAGCGCCTGATTTGAGGCTGTTTACCGCGTCTTCCGCATTGCCATAGGCGGTAATCACCGCGACCGGCAGATCCGGATGCTGGGCATTGATCAACTTGACCAGTTCGATGCCCAGACCATCGGGCAGGCGCATATCCGTCAGACACAAGGAATACTCTTGTCCATCTGCCAGCGCCGCCCGGGCTTCTTCCAGGTTGGCGGCAGAGCGCGTTTCCAGGCCCATGCGCGACAAGGTGATCTCCAGCAGGGCGCGGATATCGGCTTCATCGTCGACGATCAGGGCAGTTTGTGTGCTCATGGGGCCATTACCGTGGCGGGAAACGAGAGTCGAAAAAAAGCGCCTGAGGCTGGATCGTCTGTGCTCACGAGTTGCAGGTCTCCTTCGACCGCGTTGCAAAGTTCTTTGGTGATGAACAGCCCCAGTCCAGTGCCTTGATGGTGGGTGCTGAAGAAAGGTTCAAACACAGTGACCGCGAGATCCTTGGGGATGCCGGGACCATTGTCCTTGATATCGATCTGGGCGCTATGGCCTTCTGCCGACATGCGGGCCTGGACCGAGATTTCCAGGCGCTTGTTCTCCACCATGGCGTGGGTTTTGGCATTTTCCAGCAGATTGCCGAAAATCTGCTCCCACTGAATGAGTTCGATGCCGATCGCGATGCGCTCGGGCTCGATGTCGCATGTTACGTCTGGCTGCGGCTCGGGGCAGGTGCGCAGGAAGTCCTCAAGCGAATTTTCAATCAGCGGGCGCAGCGGCAGATAGTGGGTCTGGGCCTGCGGTTTGCGCGACAGGCTCAGGATGCTGGTGATGACTTCGCTCAGGCGGTTGGACTGACGCTGGACGATTTCGATCATCGGCCGGTCACTGGCGTTCAGATCGGGGGACTCACTGACCAGTTCGGCCGCATGCTGGATGGCGGCCAGGGGGTTGCGCAGTTCATGGGCGATGCTCGCGGTCAGCCGGCCCAGGGAGGCGAGTTTCATCGACTGGGCCTGTTCGGCCACCCGGCTGGCATCGTCCAGCACGATCAGCGTGGAGGCTTCGCCGCCGCCGACCCGGGTGAACTGCGCCCAGGCCGTCTGGTTATTGGCCAGCGAAAGGGCCGAGTTGGTCAGCATCGCCGGGTCATCGCGCCACTGCCTCAGCTTCTGCCAGACTTCGGGCGCAGCGGCCGACAGATGGCGACCCGGTGATGCGCTGGCGCCCAGCAACTGGCGAGCCGAGCGGTTCATCAATTCGATGCGCCCTTCGGCGTCAGCGACCAGCACGCCGGTCTGCATCTTCTGGATCACTGATTCGCTGAGCATCGCCAGCTTGGCGATGTCGTTCTGGGCCTGACTGGCCCGCGCCTCGGATTCACGTGCGCGCCGCGCCAGGCTGCCGCCAGTAATGGCGATGATGAACAGGCCGGCGCCGAGTATGCCGGTCTGGGTGTAGTTCTGGTCGTAGCCTATGGACTCGAGATTGAGGTACAGCTCCACGCACAACAGTGCGATGGTAGCCAGGGCCGGAGGGAGAATGCTCACGCGGCGGCTGAACAGCAGGCTGCCTGCGGCCACCGGCGTGACCAGCAGCGCGCCGAGCCCACTGCCGATGCCGCCGGAACCGTAGACCAGCAGCATGATGATGCTCATATCCGTCCCGACGTGCAGTGCCGATTGCCACTGCACGTTCGGACGTTCGCTGCGCACCAGGATCAGCAGCAGCGCGGCGAGGAACAGGTAGCAGTACAGGCTCAGATCGATCAGGCCGGCCTTCGGGCCGGTGAAGTAGGGTGGTCGATAGCTGCTCGCCGAGAGGCTCAGCAGTGCCACGCAAACTGCGGCACGGTAAAAGCTGAGTGCTTCCAGTGCTCGCCACGGGTCGATTCCAGAGCTGCTTGAGAGCGTGCGCATTCGGCTCAATCGGGCGCTCGGGGGATATGTTTGTCGCAATAGTGGAGTCCGTTCCGGGTGTGTGCCTGATGGGCGGGAATGTGGGTCTGGCAAACGCAGCATTTGAGCATAGGTTCAAACTTTTCCGGCTGCGTGTCTTGGCCGCGCAAGCGGAACTGGCGCCACATCATCCAGGCGAAAAGCAAAATTCCGCCCAGGAGCAACACGCGCAGTAGTATCATCGTCGCCACCTTTCTTTGCCCCGAAGTGCTGGATACGCTAGCCTCGCGGCGAATATTCGCAGGAAACCGATAAATGAATCTACACGAGTATCAGGCAAAAGACCTGTTTGCAAGATTTGGCATTCCCGTGCCTCCTGGGGAGCTGGCAAACTCCATTGACGAAGCCCGGCAGAAGGCCAAACTCCTGGGCGGCAATCGCTGGGTGGTCAAAGCCCAGGTGCACGCCGGCGCTCGCGGCAAGGCGGGTGGTGTCAAGCTGGTCGACAGCATCGAGGCAGTCGAAGAGACCGCGGAAGCCCTGCTGGGCACGCGGCTGGTGACGATTCAGACCGGGCCCGAAGGCTTGCCGGTCAACTCGGTGTACATCGAGTCGCCACAGCCGATCGAGCGCGAGCTGTATCTGTCGATGCTGGTGGATCGCTCTTCGGAGCGGGTGGCGATCATCGCCTCACCGGACGGCGGCATGAGCATCGAAGAAGTTGCCGCAGAAACGCCGGAGCGGATCAAGACGGTGTATCTCAATCCGGCTTCGGGTTTGCAGGGGTACCACGCCCGTGAACTCGGGTTTTTCATTGGTCTGGAGAAGTCCCAAATCGGCGAGTTCTTCAAGATTCTGAATGGCTTGTACCGGATTTTCATGGAGTGCGACGCTTCTCTGGTCGAGATCAACCCGCTGATCGTTACCGAAAGCGGTGGCTTGCTGCCGCTGGACGGCAAGCTGAACATCGATGACAACGCGCTGTTCCGGCAAAAGGCGATTGCCGAACTGCGTGATCCGTCACAGGAAGATGAAAAAGAGCGTGCGGCGGCGGCGCATGGATTGAACTATGTGACCCTGGATGGCGATATTGGCTGCATGGTGAACGGGGCCGGCTTGGCGATGGCCACCATGGACATCATCAAGCTGCATGGCGGTGAACCGGCCAATTTCCTCGATGTCGGCGGTGGCACCACGGCTGAACGTGTCGCCGAAGCCTTCAAGCTGATCACCTCCGGAACCGATGTCAAAGCCATCTTGGTGAATATTTTCGGCGGCATCGTGCGCTGTGATCTGATCGCCGAAGGGATCGTGTCCGCGGTCAAGGATGTCGGTCTCAACATTCCGGTCGTGGCTCGCCTGGAGGGGACCAATGTCGAAAAGGGTCGGGAGATTCTTGCCGCCAGCGGATTCGACATCATCGCCGCAACCGATCTTGCCGACGCCGCAGAACGCGTCGTCGCCGCGGCCAAGGGAGCCTGAGCCATGAGTATTCTTATTAATCAAGACACCAAGGTGATCTGTCAGGGCTTCACCGGCAAGCAGGGCACCTTTCATTCCGAGCAGGCCATCGCCTACGGTACGCAGTTGGTCGGTGGGGTTACGCCAGGCAAGGCCGGTGCGACGCACCTGGATCGTCCGGTCTTCAATACCTGTCATGCCGCGGTAGAACAGACCGGCGCTACGGCATCGATGATTTACGTGCCGGCCCCGTTTGCAGCCGACGCGATCCTGGAAGCGGCCGATGCGGGTATCGAAGTGATCGTCTGCATCACCGAGCACATTCCGGTGGCCGACATGGTCAAGGTCAAGGCCGCGCTGCGCGACTATCCCAACGCCGTGCTGATCGGGCCGAACTGTCCCGGCATCATCACACCGGGCGAATGCAAGATCGGCATCATGCCGGGCCATATTCACCAGCCTGGCAAGATCGGGATCGTGTCCCGTTCCGGCACCCTGACCTATGAGGCCGTATTTCAGACCACCAACAACGGGCTGGGACAATCCACCTGCGTGGGCATTGGCGGTGATCCGGTCCACGGTCTGGGCTTCATCGAATGCATCGAGCGTTTCCAGAGCGACCCACAGACCGCCGGCATCATCATGGTCGGTGAAATCGGTGGCAGCAAGGAAGAAGATGCGGCGGAATACATCAAGGCTCATGTGACCAAGCCGGTTGTGGCCTACATTGCCGGCGTGACCGCACCCGCGGGCAAGCGGATGGGGCATGCCGGCGCCATCATCGCGGGCGGCAAAGGGACTGCCGACGACAAGTTCGCCGCACTGGAAGCGGCCGGGGTGAGCACGGTGCGTTCACCGGCGCATCTGGGTTCGGCCATGCTGGAAGCCTTGAGCTAAGCCCACGCCGGACGAAGGAATAACGGCCCGGATTCGTCCGGGCTTTTTTTTGACTGTTTAGAGCACGATCATGGATTTATCCCCAATCGCCCTGGCGCAGCTGCCGGTTCGGGTCGGTGATGTTGGCGGTAATGCGCAACGGATTCTGGAAGCTGCGCGGCAGGCTCATTCACGCGGTGCCCGCATCCTGGTCTGTCCGGAATTGGCCTTGCTGGGCTATCCGCCGGATGATCTGTTGCAGCGACGCGGCTTGCCCGAATTGATCGAGCGTGGCCTGGCCAGTTTGCGCGAAGGGGCCGGTGAAATGATCCTGGTCGTGGGGTATCCGGAGTTCGGTCCTGAAGGCGTATTCAATGCCGCGGCCGTCATCGGTAGTGAAGGATTGCTGTGCACGTACCGCAAGCGCCAGCTGCCGAATTACGGGGTGTTCGATGAACGCCGACATTTCCTGCCGGGTCAGGATTGCGCCACGTTTGAAGTGGATGGCGTGCGCTATGGTTTGAGCATTTGCGAGGACTTGTGGACGCCGCAGGTCGCCGCCGAAACTGCGGCTGCGGGCGCGAGCGTACTGTTGAATCTGAACGCCTCACCGTTTGATCAACACAAGCGTGCGCAGCGCCGTGAGCTGTTGCGGCAACGCACCCAGGAAACCGGGCTGGTCATTGCCTATGTCAATGCGGTCGGTGGTCAGGATGATGTGGTCTTCGATGGTGACTCGCAGTTCTGGTCCGCGCAGGGACAGTGCCTGTCCCGGGCGCCCGCCTTCGAAAATGCCGTGCTGACGGTTGCCACGGGCGATTCTCAGGCGGAGCCTGAGCCCATCGCCCAGCTGTATGCGGCGCTGCGAACGGCCGTGCGCGATTATGTGCAGCGCAATGGCTTTTCCACCACCCTGGTGGGCCTGTCGGGGGGCATTGATTCCGCGGTGACGCTGGCGCTTGCGGTCGATGCCCTGGGGCCGGAGCAGGTGCGAGCGGTGGCCATGCCATCGGTGTACAGCGCCCCGATCAGTACCGAAGATGCGCAAGCCCAGGCGGACAGTCTGGGGGTTCGGTTCGACCGGATAGAGATAGCCCCGGCCATGCAGGTGTTTGATGGCTTGTTAGGTGATGTGTTTGCCGGGACTGCTCCCGATCTGACCGAGGAAAATGTCCAGGCGCGAATCCGCGGCGTGTTGTTGATGGCGATGGCCAACAAGTTCAATGGCATCGTTTTGAGCACCGGCAACAAGAGCGAGATGGCGGTGGGTTATTGCACCCTGTACGGAGACATGTGTGGCGGTTTTGCGCCGCTCAAGGATGTTTACAAACAGCAGGTCTATGCGCTGGCCCGTTATCGCAACACCCTGTCGCCGGTGATTCCGCAACGGGTGATCGAGCGCGCGCCTTCAGCCGAGCTCCGACCGGATCAGGAGGATCAGGATTCCCTGCCACCCTACGACCGGCTGGACGCGATTCTCGCCGCCTATATCGAAGGCGAGTGTTCGGTAGCGCAACTGTACGCCCAGGGTTTTCCGCAGGCGGAAGTGGATCGCGTGGTGCGTCTGGTGCGCTTGGCGGAGTACAAACGGCGCCAGGCGGCGCCCGGCCCGAAAGTGTCGACCTGCGCCTTCGGGCGAGAACGGCGTTACCCGATTACGGCGCAGTACTCAGGCCTGTGAGCGCCACGAGCCGGGCAGGCGGCCTGGGTCGCCTGTTTGCGTCGGCCTGGGGCGGATTGGTTCAGCGTCGCTGGCGTGGCCGTCGCGCCTGGCTCTTGGGCCTGGAGGCGGGCGCAGTGTCGGCGGCCTGCGGCTCGCTGGCCGGCGCGGTTTCGCTCATCGCTTGCGTCTCGGTCTGATCCTGGGGCGCTGCCATTGGCGCGGCGGGGGGAGGGACGGGTTCGCCATCGGGTTTCGCCGGCGCCAAGAGGGCGGTGTTTTCGGGAAAGCTGGCGACACGAATCGCCCGAATCTGCGCTTCACGCTCAGGCAAATTCAGCGCCGCATAACACCGCGCCAGCATGTCCAGCGCATCGGGTACCACGGCACTGCCCTGGAATTTCGCGATGATGTCCTGAGCGCGGCGGCTTGCGCCCACCCAGGCCCGGCGCTTTTCATAGTAGCGGGCGATCGCGAATTCGTGACGGGCGATGCGGTCACGCAGGTAAATCATCCGCTGCCGCGCATCCGCGGCGTACACGCTATCCGGAAAGCGCTGCACCAGTCGGCCGAAATCTTCGAACGCGCGACGGGCATTGATCGGGTCGCGGGTGCTGGAGTCCAGATCCAGCATGTCCATGATGTCCGAGGCGCCCCGTTCGAAATTCACCAGACCGCGCAGGTACAGGACGTAGTCCAGATTCTGATGGCGGGGATTTGCGCGAATAAATCGGTCGGCGGCGCTCAGCGCCAGTTCAGGGGAAAACGACCGATAGTGCGCGTAAATGGCTTCCAGCTTGCCCTGGGTTGCATGGGCTGAAAACGGATACTGCGCATCCAGTCGATCATACAGTTGCAGCGCGGTGGTGTAGTCACTGGAATTGAGCGCTTCGCGCGCGGACGCATACAGCTGTTCGACCCCCAGGCGTTTGACGCGTTGCTCATCCACCGAGCCCGGCCGCAGCGGATCATCCCGCAAAGAGCCCGGGCCCTTGTTACTGGCGCAGGACGTCAGCAGCGCCAATGTGCACAATGCGACGAGTGAGACAATCCGGTTTTCCAGCCGAGCCATGAGAATATCCTTTGAGCGAACCACCAAGTATAGCGGAGCCATCGATGATGAAAGAGCCGGCCACCGAGTCGCAGGCGCGATTCGAGGTGGACGAACGGCTTTGTGGGCAGCGTCAGGATAAGATTCTGGCGGCGCTCCTGCCGGAGCACTCGCGGGCGCGATTGCAGGCCTGGATTCGCGACGGGCGGGTCACCGTCGACGGTCGCGTGCTGCCGCCCAAGGCAAAACTCGAGCGCGGTCAGGAACTGGTCGTGCGTGTGGCCGGGGTCGAAGAGGCCCGCGAGATGGTGCCGCAAGCCATTGAGTTTGAAGTCGTATACGAGGATGCCGCGCTGCTGGTGGTGAACAAGCCGGCGGGATTGACCGTGCATCCCGGTGCCGGACAGGCCGACGGCACCTTGCAGAACGGCCTGTTGCATTACCGTCCCGCCCTGGCCCAGGTGGCGAGGGCGGGTATTGTGCATCGGCTCGACAAGGACACCACCGGTTTGATGGTGATTGCGGCGACTCCCGAAGCGCAAACCGCCCTGGTTCGAGCGATGCAGGCGCGCGAGATTCAACGTGAATATTCCGCGCTGATCTGGGGCGTGCCGGTGGCTGGGGCCACCATTGAAGCGCCCTTGGGCAGGCACCCCAAGGATCGTACGCGCTTCGCCGTGCGCGGCGGCGGGCGTCCGGCTGTGACGCATTATCGGGTCATGGAAAAGTTCGCGCGCAACAGCGTGTTGCGGGTGAAGCTGGAAACCGGGCGCACGCATCAGATCCGGGTTCATCTGCAGCAGGCCGGATATCCTCTGATCGGCGATCCCGTTTACGGCCGGCGTGGCGACCCTTACCGTCGGACGCTCGGACGGCAGGCTTTGCATGCGACGCGCCTGAGTCTGATTCATCCCTCACGGGATGAAGAGATGCACTGGGAGATTCCCCTACCCAAGGACATGCAGGATGTCATCGATGAATGGCGCGCCGCCGCAGTGGATTGAACCCGACTGGCCGAAGCCGCCTGGAGTGCGTGCGGCGTTCAGTTGTCGCGTCGGCGGGGTCAGTACCGGGCCTTTCGCCTCCTTGAACCTGGCTACCCACGTGAACGACGCAGGGCCAGCAGTGCTCGAAAACCGC
>JBFJVB010000119.1:0-10471 GCA_041624435.1 Oceanococcus sp.
CGACGATCTCGCTGAGCATCAGCGCGCCACCCGGCCGTTGCGTGGTGCTGAGCTGCAGCCACGGCTCTGCGAACATGCCGTGAGCCAGCCATACACCGATGATGCCGGCCGCAATCTGGATTCCAATATAGGCCGGCGCCCGGCGCCAGGGCATGGCTCCTTGCAGGCAGAACACCAGGGTGACCGCGGGGTTGAAATGCGCCCCGGAGAGCGGCGCAAACAGGAAAATCAGGACTGCCAGCCCCAAACCGGTGGCCAAGGAATTGGCCAGCAAGGCCAGCGCGACGTTGCCGCCGGCCAGCTGTTCGCCCATGATCCCGGAGCCCACCACGATCGCGAGCAAAAACATCGTGCCCAGGCCTTCGGCCAGTAGTGCTCGACCCATCAATCCTGCTCGCCGATGCGCCGCGCCTGCGCGCTGATCTCTGCCGCGCTCAGGCGAGCCAGATCGAGTTGAGCGAACCGGGCGATGCGCCGCTTGAGGACCTGAAATGCGGACTCGAAGGCGGCCGCCTGTTCCAGCGGATCGAGCACAGCCGCCGGATCAGGCACACCCCAATGCGCGGTGGCTGACTGGCCCGGCCAGATCGGGCAGGATTCCGCCGCGGCTCGATCACACACGGTAATCATCACGTCGATCGGTGGCGCCTTGGGACCCAGAAATTCGTCCCAGCTCTTGCTGCGGGGATCAACTGGGGTGATCGCGTGCTGCTGCAAGGTGCTCAGCGCCACCGGATGGACCTGTCCGGTCGGAAAACTTCCGGCACTGTAGCCACGCAGCTTGCCCAGGCCAATCGCCGGATCGCTGGCTGCTGCCTCGGCCATGATCGAGCGCGCGGAATTGCCGGTACACAGGAACAGGATATTCAACGCCGACTCGCTCATGCGGACTGCGTCCCGGTAGCGGGCTCGCAGTCGCGCAGCAGGTTCAGACAGCTCTGGCCTTCACAACAGTTTTCCATCAGGTAACTCATCAGTTCGTGCATCGCGGGAAAGGACGGGGCATAGAAGGCCCGGCGTCCGGCTTTGCGCCGGGTCACCAGACCGGCATTGGCCAGTTCTTTCAGATGAAAAGACAGGGCGGGCTGACTGAGCCCGATACGCACCTGGAGCTGGCTGACGCACTGCCCCTCCGGGGCCGTCGCCACCAGTTGCCGATAGACCTGCAAACGTTTTGGCTCGGCCAGGGCCGACAAGCGCCGTGAGGCTGTGGTGCCATCCATATATGTAATTGTATGGATGTGACAGCCGGCGCGCAAGCAGCCTGCTCAGGACTCCTGTGGCCGACGGATCAAGCCAGATTGAACAGCCGCATGGCGTTTTCCGAGGTGATCTTGCGCCGGTCCGAGGCCGGAATGCCGGATTCGGCGAACTGCTCGACCACCTGGCGGCGGGAATTCGGCCAGCAGGTGGCCGGGTGGGGAAAGTCGGTCGACCAGTACAGGCATTCCGGACCGAAATAGTCGTAAGCGGCCTTCAGCCCCGCAGGTTCATACATGAAGGTGGCGCCACACTGCGCCTTGAAGGTTTCACTGGGAGGCCGGTTCACCCCAGGGAATTCATAATGCGCATGCATGCGCGGATCCAGAAGCGTCTCGAAAAACCAGGGCAACCAGCCCAGGCCTGGCTCAACGAACAGCACCTTCAGCTGTGGATACCGTTCCAGAGTACCGGTCAGAATCCAGAAACTGATCGATTCCGCCATCGGCGCCCAGGCCAGACCGGTAAAGATTCCTTTCTGCGGCGTCGGATCGCGGCGAAACACGTCCCAGAGACTGGCCTTGAGGTCCAGGTGCTGCAGCACCGTGATCCCGGCTTCCTCCAGGCTGCGCCACAGTGGCGCATACACCGGATCATGCACATCCGGCAGTCCCAGATCCGCCGGAAACGATGGCAGCTGCACGCCGCGCGCATCCTGGTGCTTGGCCAGGCGCTCGACTTCCCGCAAGGCGAAGTCCACGTCATACAGAGGCAGCTGATAGGCGGTCAGCAAGCGCCGCGGATTGACCGCCGAAAACGCCGCCATGGCATTGTTATAAGCGCTGAACACCTCTTTCCAGTTCGACCCCATCAGTTGAGGATTGACGATCTTGGCGCCGGCCAGTTCCGGAAAGATCACCTCGGCGAGAACGCCATCGCGATCCATGGCCGCGAGCTTGGCGTGGGGCTCAAAGTGGCCCGGATCCTTGGAGGCTTCCGGGTCCACAAAATCCTCCAGCTCAAGGTTTGGCTGACCGCCGCGAAAAACCCGAGCCGCGTACTCCTCCGCCTGCCGATTGGCATCGTCCCAGACCGAATGCAGATCATGACGCAGATGCGCCTTGATCCACTGATCGGTGAAGTGCACATGGGAATCCACTGAAATGAGTTTTTCATCAGCGTACTGATCGGTTTGCATGAGCTGCTCCGGCGGTTGGAAAGACCCCCGGTGCGGGTTGACTTGGCTGCAGCTGTCAGAGCGACGTGAGACCAGGCCGCAGCCAGCCAGCTCAAGGAAAACAAGACCGGGGTGAGTGCAATTTGCCTCACGGACAAGCCGCCGGCTTCGTCCGTTCGAGGCAGATAACTCCTTGATCTAGATCAATTTAAACGATTGTGTGATGTGCTACAGACGCCTGGCCGGCGACTGGATCAGCGGGCAGAAGCGCAAAGCCCGGAGAGCTCGGCTGCACTAAAACCAGCCTCTTTACGCGCCGGCAGGTTCAGCGCGCCCTTGGCCGCGGCCGCGGGCAGATGGATTTGCAGCAATTCCAGAAAGTGCGCGTCCGGCTCCAGTTGGCGCTGCTCGCACAGGTGGCGAAACCAGCGGGTGCCGATCGCCACATGCGCCACCTCTTCACGCAGAATCAGCTCCAGGCAATCGACGCTCTGTACGTCACCGAGTTGGGACAGCTTCGCGATCATGCCGGGGGTAACATCCAGGCCTCGCGCTTCCAGCACCCGGGGCACCAAGGCCATGCGCAGCAGCGGGTCGTGCGCGGTTTTTTCCGCCATTTCCCATAAGCCGTTGTGCGCTGAACAGTCCCCGTAGGCGGCGCCCAGCTGGGCCAGGCGCTCGGCCAGGAGCGCGTGATGGCGAGCCTCATCCCGGGCGACACCGATCCAGTCCTGATAATACTGCAGCGGAAACCCGGCAAAACGCAGCGCCGCATCCAAGGCCAGATTGATCGCGTTGAATTCGATGTGAGCCACGGCATGAATCAGGGCGATCCGACCGCGTTCACTGCCCAGCTTGCGGCGGGGCACCTCGCCCGGCGCCACCAGCTGCGGCGCCTCGGGGCGCCCCGGCGACGCGGGCAGCGACGCGGGTGTCTTCAGAGCCACCTGGGGCAGCGGAATCGCCGCCGTCAGCGCCAGCTTCTGCGGCGGGTCCGCGCACCGGTAAGCGGCCAGCGCCGCCTCAGCCCAGGGCACGATCCAGATCGGCAATCAAATCTTCGATATTCTCCAGGCCCACCGAAATGCGCACCAGACCATCGCCGATCCCGGCCAGTGCGCGCGCTTCGGGCCCGATTCGAAAATGCGTGGTCGTGGCGGGATGCGTGATCGTGCTGCGGGTATCGCCCAGATTGGCGGTAATGGACAGCAACTGACAGCGATTGATCAGATTCCAGGCCGCTGCCTGCCCGCCGTGCAGATCGAACGCCACAATCGCACCATGGGCGGATTGCTGGGCCTTGGCCAGCGCATGCTGGGGATGATCCGGCAAGCCCGTGTAATACACCCGGCTGATTTCGCTCCTGGCCACCAGCCATTGCGCCAGTTGCTGGGCCCGTTGGGCATGCGCCTGCATCCGCAATTCCAGGGTTTCCAGCCCCTTGAGAAACACCCAGGCATTGAACGGACTCAGGCAGGGGCCGGCCGAACGCATGTAGGCGTAAACCTCCTTGCCGACCCGCTCGGCATCGCCGATGACTGCCCCCCCTACGCAACGCCCCTGGCCATCCAGAAACTTGGTCGCGGAGTGCACCACGATATCCGCGCCCAGGCTCAGGGGTTTCTGTAAGGCCGGGGTACAGAAACAGTTATCCACCACCAGTAGCGCATCACCCTGCCGGGCCAGTCTGGCCAGCGCACGAATATCGGTGACATCGGTCAGCGGATTGGTCGGGCTCTCGGCGAGCAGCAGCCGCGTGTTCGGGCGCATGGCGTCCGACCAGGCAGCCGTGTCGGCGGGCGCGACATAGCTGATGTCGATGCCGAATTTGGCGAAATAATTGTTCAACAGGCCAATGGTCGAGCCGAACAGACCACTGGCGGCCAGCACATGATCGCCTTGCTTGAGAAAGGTCTGAAACACGGCAAGAATTGCCGCCATGCCCGAACTGGTGGCCACACAGGCCGCCCCGCCCTCCAGCACTGCCAGACGCTGTTCAAATGCCTCGACGGTCGGGTTGTCGAAACGCGAATAAATATAGCGGTCTTCGGTCTCGGCAAAACTGGCCGCGGCCTGTTCGGCAGAGTCGAAGGTGAAGCTTGAAGTCAGAAAAATCGCCGGCGAGTGTTCGCCGAACTCGGTCTGGCGCGCCTGGGCGCGTATGCCCTGGGTTGCCACACCCCAGTCTTTGGGATCCTTAGTCATGCCTGTTCTTCCTGGCCCCGGCGATCACACCGGGTTATGCAAATCAATGAATTTGCTTCCGCCGAGATTTCCGGTGGATTGCTTGGCCGCATCGGAACGAAACAGTTCCAGCTGGCTGAGGTAGTCCTGGCTGACATCCTGGGTCACGTATTCACCGGTGAACACGGAGTCTTCAAACCGGGTCACGTTCGGATTGCCCCTGCTCACCGCGGCGATCAATCCATTGAGATCCTGATAGATCAGCCGGTCAGCGCCCAGCAGCGTTTCCACCTCGGTCTCGGTACGATCATGCGCAATCAGTTCGACCGCACTGGGCATGTCAATACCGTAGACGTTTGGATAGCGCACCGGCGGCGCGGCGGAGGCAAAATACACTTTGGCCGCACCGGCATCCCGCGCCATCTGAATGATTTCCCGGGAGGTGGTGCCGCGCACGATGGAGTCATCCACCAGCAGGACATTCTTGCCGTGAAACTCCAGGTCGATCGGATTGAGTTTCTGTCGCACCGATTTCTTGCGTTCCGCCTGGCCCGGCATGATGAAGGTGCGACCGATATACCGGTTCTTGATGAACCCTTCACGGTATTTGACCCCCAACTCCCCGGCCAGCTGCACCGCGGCGGTCCGGCTGGTGTCAGGCACCGGAATGACCACATCGATGTCGTGGTCTGGCCAGGTCGTGCGAATTTTCCGGGCCAGATGGTCACCCATGCGCAAACGCGCCTTGTAGACGTAGATATCATCCATGATGGAATCGGGTCGAGCCAGGTACACATGCTCGAAGATGCAAGGATTGCACTGCGGGTCATCCGCGCACTGCCGCTTGCTCAACTGGCCAGCGGTACTGATACACACGGCTTCCCCAGGCGCGATGTCACTGAGCAATTCAAAGCCCAGCGCATTCAGGGCCACGCTTTCCGACGCGATCATGTATTCCTGACCCTGGGCGGTTTCGCGTACCCCATATACCGCCGGACGAATGCCGAAGGGATCACGAAAACCAACCAGGCCGAAGCCCTGGATCATCGCAACGCAGGCATAGGCCCCGCGGCAACGCCGGTGCAAGGCGCCGACGGCCTCGAACACATCTTCCTCGGTCAGGCGCAAACTGCCGAT
Source organism: Oceanococcus sp. (assembly GCA_041624435.1). Classification (GTDB taxonomy): domain Bacteria; phylum Pseudomonadota; class Gammaproteobacteria; order Nevskiales; family Oceanococcaceae; genus Oceanococcus. The sequence continues at coordinate 5,699 of JBFJVB010000119.1, forward strand.
GCGATTCAGCTCGCTGGCCAGCACGTTGAGCAGAATCTCCGAATCGGAATTGGTGTTCAGATGCCGGCGGTCCTCCACATACAGGGCCTTGCGCAGCTCCTCGGCATTGGTCAGATTGCCGTTGTGTGACAGGGAAATGCCATAGGGCGAATTCACATAGAACGGCTGTGCCTCGGCTGAACTGGCGCAGCCCGCCGTCGGATAGCGCACGTGGCCAATCCCGATCGGGCCTCTGAGCCGGAGCATGTGCTCCTGACCAAAGACGTCTCGCACCAGCCCGTTTTCCTTGCGCAGAAACAGCTCGTCGTTTTCCACCGTCATGATTCCAGCCGCGTCCTGACCGCGGTGCTGCAAGACGGTCATCGCGTCGTAAAGATCCTGATTGATCGTTCGCGCCGCGGCAATTCCCACGATTCCACACATTTGACTAACCCTGCTTCGGTTGCGGCAGTATCGGCAATTCGCCGTCTTGCACGGATTGAAAACGTTCGGCCACTTCGGGCGGCAACTGGGACTGGACCCAGACACCCAGATTCTCAAAATGAACCAGCAATTGGGATTCCTGCCACCAGGGATCCTGATCCAGCGGGGTCATCTTGCCGAGCATAACGGCCAGCGTGACCAATAACACCCCCCGGGCCCCGCCAAACAGCAGGCCCAGCGAGCGATCAGTACCTTGCAGCTGGGTCTGTTTGACCAGCAAGGTCATGAAGTGACTGAACAGCGCGCCGCCGATCAGGGTCACGATGAAACTCGCCAGATAGCCCAGCGCCAGACGGGCCGACGGGGTCGAGACCATCATGAACACCTGATCCGCCACGCTGGCGCCATAGCGCATCGCCACCCAGAACGCGAGAATCCAGGACAGCAGTGAAAACACTTCCTTGACGAACCCTCGAAACAGGCTGATCACGGCGGATATGGCAATCGCACCGATGATGATGTAGTCGATCCAGATCAAAAGTTTGTTACGCGAATGCGTCAAAAACCAAATTTTACCGCGATGCAAGCAATTGCGCTTGCAAACGGTAGGTCTTTTCCAGCTTTTTCTTCAACCGCAGCGCGCCGGCGCGAGTGTCAGTGAGTTTGAGGCGCACGCGATAATAGGTCCTGCCCTGAATCGTGACCGACTCGTAATAGGCCGCATGTCCGTCTTTGCGCAGTCGCTCCAGAAAGGCGTCCGCCTGTTTGCGCTGGCGGTAACTCACCAATTGCAGCACCCAGCGGGCGCTGTCGGCAGCTTGGGCTGTTGCGGGCGGTGGCGTACTCGCCTCGACCGGGGCGGGTCGGGCTGTCGGCGCCGGGGTTCGGGCCGGGCGCCGCGGCGCAATGGTAGGCGCGGCTGCGCTCTGGCGTGCCGGCTCGAGGGTCGGTTCCGGGCGTGGTTCGGGGGTCGGTTGCGGCACCGGGCTACCGGCGAAACTGGCCTGAATGCTGTCGCGTGGATCGCGTGGGTCGCCAAACAGCCACGGCAGAAGGATCGCGGCCAGTAGCGCCAGCACCACGGCCCCGACCAGCCGCTGCTTGATCATCTCGTCCATTCGCTCTCCCCCACCGCCGCCACGCTCAGGAACGAGCCACAGACCACGATGCGCTGGGCGGTGTTGCGCGCGGCGACCAGGGCTGCGGCCACCGAGTCGGCCCGCGTAATGGGCTTGCTGCTGCACATGCGCGATGCCAGCGCGTCTACGGGCAGGGCCCGTGGACCGCTGAGCGGGACAATGATCCAGGCCGTTGCCCAGGGATCCAGGGTGGCGCTCATCTGTTCGATCGGCTTGTCCGCCAGTGCAGCAAAAATGATGGTCGTGGAGTCACAAGCCGGCAAGCTGCGCAGATAGGCCGCCAGATGAGCCACCGCGTCCAGATTGTGCGCCACGTCGATGATCTCCTCGCGCTGGCCCACCAGCCGCCGTTCACAGCGTCCGGGGACGCGCAGCTGGCCCAGCACCTGCAGGCTGGTCTGCGGATCGGGCAACAGCCCCAGCGCCTCCAGGGCCAGGCCCGCCAGAAGCAGGTTATCCACCACCAGATTAGCAGGCACCTGAATCCCGTCACACCAGGCAGCGGGTCGATCCGGGATGATCCGCCCCTGCTTCAGTTCGAATGACCATTCCTGGCCGAGGCCTGTCAGCTGTGCGCCCAGTTCATGGCCCACCTGTCGGGCACTGGCCGGCACTGCGCGGCCAAGCAGCAGCGGTTTTCCCGGGCGGGCAATCGCCGCTTTTTCCCGGCCGATCTGGTCCAGCTCGCTTCCCAGCCACTCCTGGTGATCCAGCCCCACGGAAGTCACTACGGCGACGTCAGCGTCCCAGACGTTGACCGCATCCAGACGTCCCCCCAAGCCCACTTCGAGTATCCACAGCTCGAGCTCCGCCTGCTCGAACAGGCACAACGCGGCCAGAGTGCCGAACTCGAAGTAACTCAGGGACACCTCGCCCCGCGCCAGCTCAATGCGCTCGAATGCCGCCACCAGGGCCGCATCGTCCACAGCCTGGCCGTTGATCCGAATGCGTTCGTTGTAGCGCCAGAGATGGGGTGAGGTGTAGCAGCCGACCCGGCGGCCCGCCGCCAGCGCCAGGGCCTCGGCCGCGCGTGCGCAGCTGCCCTTGCCATTGGTTCCGGCAATGCTCAGCACAGGAGCCTGATCCGGCCTCAGGCCCAGCCGTTGCAGAACCTGGCGTATCCGCGACAGCCCCAGATCAATGGCCGTTGGATGCGCTTGCTGCTGCCAATCCAGCCACTCCTGCAAGGACCGTCCCGTTGACGGGAGCCGGGTTTTAATGGCTGACTTTCCGCTGCATCAGGATCGACAGCAGACTGAACAGCCGCTCGCGCATGACGCGGCGATCACAGATCAGATCAATGGCGCCGTGTTCCAGCAGAAACTCGGCGGTCTGAAAGCCTTCCGGCAGCTTTTGACGCACGGTCTGTTCGATCACCCGCGGACCAGCAAAGCCAATCAGGGCGCCGGGCTCAGCGATGTTGATGTCGCCGAGCATGGCCAGACTGGCGGATACCCCGCCGGTGGTGGGATCGGTCATTACCGAGATGTACGGCAGGCGCGCCTCGGCCAGGCGCGCCAGGGCGGCACTGGTCTTGGCCATCTGCAGCAAGGAATACAGGGCCTCCTGCATCCGCGCCCCCCCACTGGCGCTGAAACAGATCAAGGGCAGCCCCTGGGCGATAGCGACATCGACGCAGCGACAGAACTTCTCGCCCAGGACACTGCCCATCGAGCCGGCAAGAAAGCTGAATTCAAAAGCCGCGGCCACCACGCCCATGCCTTCGATCTTGCCCTGAAACGCCACCAGGGCTTCTTTTTCATGACTGGCTTTCTCCGCGGCCGTCAGACGATCACGGTACCTCTTCAAATCCCGGAACTTGAGCGGATCGGTGGCTTCAAGATTGGGCGCAATCTCGGTACGGTCTTCCGGATCGAGCAGCAGATGCAGCCGCCGCCGGGCATGAATGGGGCGGTGCGCATTGCACTTGGGACACACCTCGAAGGTGCGCTCCAGTTCCGCTCGGTACAACACCGAACCGCAAGCTCCACACTTCGACCACACCCCTTCCGGCACACTGTGCTTGTCGGCCGCATCGGTGGCGACCTTCGAGGGCATGATTTTTTCCAACCAACTCATCGGCGGGCTCCGGCAATCGCTACAGCCAGGCTCCGGGTTGCTGCATGCAGCGCCTGACCCATGGCCTGGGTATCATCGACGTGTTCGGCGACGATCTCAACCAGGGCGCTGCCCACGACCACGGCGTCGGCTATACCGGCGATCGCAGCCGCCTGCGCCGGTGTGCGAATGCCGAAACCCACCGCGATCGGCAGATCCGTCAACTGCTTCAACTGTTCCAGGCGGGCCTGAACCGTGGCGATATCGAGCTGCGCGCTGCCGGTCACCCCCTTGAGCGATACGTAATACAGATAGCCCCGACCTTCTTCGCCCATCTTGCTGACCCGACCGTCGGCGGTATTGGGCGCCAGCAGAAAGATCGGCGCCAGGCCAACCGCCCGCAGGGTCGGCGCCAGGGAATCGGCTTCCTCTACCGCCAGATCCACACACAGCACCCCGTCTACGCCGACGTCACGTGCGGCATCGGCAAACGCGCTAGCGCCCATGGCCTCGATCGGATTGAGATAGCCCATCAACACCAGTGGTGTGTCCTGGTTGCTCAGGCGGAACTGGCGCACGATGTCCAGCACCCGCAGCAAGGTCGTTCCGGCGGCGAGCGCACGTTCACTGGCCAACTGGATGGTGGGCCCATCCGCCATGGGGTCAGAAAACGGCACACCCAGCTCAATGATGTCGGCTCCGGCGTCAACCAGTTGATGCAACAGGCCCAGGGTCTCCTCGGGGCGGGGATCACCGGCGGTCAGAAACGGCACCAGGGCGGCCCGGCCCTCGGCGCGAAGTTTGGCAAAACAGGCGTCGATGCGATTCACAGGGGGGTATTCTCCAGCGCGGCCACGGTATTGACATCCTTGTCACCCCGGCCGGACAGGTTGACCAGCAGGATCTGCTCCGGGTTCATCTGCGGCGCCAACTTGAGTGCGTGGGCAATGGCGTGGGAGCTCTCCAAGGCCGGGATAATACCCTCGGTCAGACACAGCCGATGAAATGCCGCCAGGGCTTCAGTGTCGGTGATCCCCACGTACTCCGCCCGACCACAATCCTTTAGCCAGGCGTGCTCCGGCCCGACACCCGGATAGTCGAGCCCCGCCGAGACCGAGTGCGTGCCGACGATCTGTCCATCGGCATCCTGCAC
>JBFJVB010000120.1:0-10434 GCA_041624435.1 Oceanococcus sp.
CGGGGGGAGGCGGAGGGGCGGGTCTGGGCGCTGTGGAGGATCGCAGCGCCCAGACGATGGTCTTGCGCTAGGTCATTTCCTTGGCGCCGGAGATGAACTGAGCGCAGACCTTCTGCGCATCGCCGTAGACCATCCGGGTGTTTTCGCCGAAGAACAGCTCATTCTGGATGCCGGAAAAGCCGGTGCCCTGCCCGCGCTTGATCACATAGACCTGCTGCGCCTTGTCCGCATTCAGGATCGGCATGCCGTAGATCGGGCTGGACTTGTTGGTCCGCGCCGCCGGGTTGACCACGTCATTGGCGCCGATCACGATGGCCGCGTCGGCCGTGCCGAACTCCTCGTTGATGTCTTCCAGATCGAAGATGATGTCGTACGGCACACCGGCCTCCGCCAGCAGCACATTCATGTGGCCCGGCATGCGGCCGGCCACCGGGTGAATGGCAAAAGCCACCTCGACGTCCTTGGACTGCAGCAACTGCACGAATTCCCACAGCTTGTGCTGCGCCTGGGCCACGGCCATGCCGTATCCGGGCACGATGATGACTTTCTGCGCATACGACATCGCGATCGCTGCGTCCTCGGCGGAGGATTCCTGCATCTCGCCCTGCGGGCCGTCGCCGCTCGCACCGTCGTCGTTGGCACCCAGGCCCGAGAACAGCACATTGCTGATCGATCGGTTCATCGCCCGGGCCATCAGCAGGGTGAGCAGGGTGCCGGCCGCACCGACCACCATGCCGGCGATGATCATCGCCGGGTTCTGCAGCACATAGCCTTCGAACGATACGGCCAGGCCGGTCAGGGCGTTGAACAGGGAGATGATGACCGGCATGTCGGCGCCGCCGATCGGCAGGGTCATCATCACGCCAAAGGCCAGCGCACTGGCGAAGAACAGGAACAGGGTCAGGCCGGACGGCTCGCTCGTGCTCATCAGCATCAAGCCGGTGATGACGGCAAGGCCGAGCACGACGAAGTTGGTGCGGTGTCCGCCCGGAATCCGCGGCGCCTTGTTCAGGCGGCCATCGAGCTTGGCCCAGGCGATCACGCTGCCGGTCATCGAGACCGAACCGATCAGGCCGCCGATCACCGCCAGCGCCACGGTGATGCCATCGTGGTGCAGGCCGGTGCCCTTGGACATCTTGATCAGTTCAATGGCGGCGATGGTCCCGGCCGCGCCGCCGCCCATGCCGTTGTAGATCGCGACCATCTGGGGCATGTCGGTCATGGCGACGCTCTTGCCCCAGCGCCAGGCCACCACGGTACCGATGGCCACGGCAATGGCGATCAGCAGGATGCGGCCAATGCCGGCATTCAGGATCTGCGGGTAGAGGAAGGTCACCACCGTGGCCACCACCATGCCCACGCCGGCCCAGATGATGCCCGAGCGCGCGGTCTTGGGCGAGGACATTCGCTTGAGGCCGAAAATAAACAGGAAGGCGGCAGCAAGGTAGCTGAATTGGATCAAAGTCATCATGGCTTAGGGTCCCTTAGTCCTTGCTGCTCTTGAACATTTCGAGCATGCGTTCGGTGACGACATAGCCGCCTGCCGCATTCACCGCCGCCATCACGGTGCCGAAGAAGCCGATGGCAATTTCCAGCCAGCCTTCGGCCGTGCCCAGGGCGACCATCGCCCCGACCAGCACGATGCCATGCACAAAGTTGGAGCCCGACATCAGCGGGGTATGCAAAATGGCCGGAACCCGGCCGATGATCTCGTAGCCGGTGAAAGCCGCGAGCATGAAGATGTAGAGTGCGACGAATCCTGTCAGCATGATTATTCTCCTTCGACCGCAACGCGGCTGGGTTCGTGCTTGATCGCGCCGTCATGGGTCAGGACCGCGCCCGCGACAATGTCGTCTTCCCAGTTGAGGTTGAGCTCGCCTTCGGGCGTGACGATCAGGCCCAGGAAATTCAGCAGATTCTTGGCATACAGCTCACTGGCGTGTTCCGCCAGGCGACTGGGAACGTTGAGCGGGGCATCGATCAGCACATTGCCCACTTCCACCACCTTGCCCGGCTCGCTGAGTTCGGTGTTGCCGCCGCCCTCGGCGGCCAGATCGATGATGACCGCGCCGGACTTCATGCCTTCGATCTGTGCCTTGCTGACGATCTTGGGCGAGGGCCGGCCGGGTATCGCAGCGGTGGTGATGACCATGTCCGATTGCTGGATGTGCTTGGTCACGACCGCATCGACCTGCGCTTTTTCTTCCGCGGTCAGCTCTCGCGCATAGCCGCCTTCGCCCTCGGCCTTGACGCCGGTGTTGACGAATTTGGCGCCCAGCGATTCGACCTGTTCCTTGGTCGCGGAGCGTACGTCATAGCCTTCAACGATCGCGCCCAGGCGGCGGGCGGTGGCGATGGCCTGCAAGCCCGCGACGCCGGCGCCCATGACCAGAACCTTGGCCGGACGGATGGAGCCGACCGCAAAAGTCATCATCGGCAGGATTCGGGCCAGATGCGTCGCGCCGAGCAGCGCGCCGTGATAGCCGGCCAGTGCAGCCTGTGAGGACAGTGCATCCATCGCCTGGGCGCGACTGGTGCGCGGCACCAATTCCATCGCGAAGCAGGTGATCTGCTTGTCGCGCAAGGCTTTGACCAAGTCCGGGTTGCGGTTGGCATAAATGAAACTGAACAGCACGGTGCCGGCAGCCAGGGCGTTGATTTCCTTGACGGTCGGCGGGCCGAAGCGCAGCACGATTTCCGCGCCATTGAGCGTCTTGGCCGCTCCGCTGGTGATGCTGACATCCTCACCGTAGGCCGCATCCGGAATGCGTGTCGCCGCACCGGCGCCTTTCTGCACGCGGATATCGACGCCCAGTTTCTTCAATTTGGGTACCACGCTGGGTACCATCGCCACGCGTTTTTCGCCGCTCGCGGATTCCTTGGGTATCGCGATCTTGATCGGCATCGGGTCACTCCCTGGTTTCGCAAATTTTCAGGCCGAGAAAAACCCCACACCGTTGCCGGCGCGCGATTGATCTGGACCCATTATCGATGAGCGCCAACATGCTAAGGTCAGCGCAGTTTCTCCGCCTGAGTCAGCTTGCCCCTCGCTCAAAACTCATGACAGAACCGCCAATAATCTACCTGATCGACGCCAGCGTCTATATTTTTCGCGCCTGGCATTCGATCCCCGAGCACATGAGCACCCCGGATGGGGAGCCCTGCAACGCGGTATTCGGATTCGCCGGGTTTATCGCAGATCTGCTTCGTCGCAGCAAGCCCGCGCCGGTATTGGTGGCCTTTGATGCCAGTCTAAGTACTTCATTCAGAAACGAAATTTATCCCCAGTACAAGGCCAATCGGCCGCCGGCTCCGCTCGAGCTGAAACGCCAGTTTGGCTGGTGTCAGCAGCTGTGCAGCGCGATGGGATTGCACTGGCAGGCGGATCAGGCCTGGGAAGCCGATGACTTGATCGGAGTCTGGTCCGCGCAGGCGCGTCGGCGCGGATTTCAGGTCGGCATCGTCAGCCGCGACAAGGATCTGGCCCAGTTGATCCAGCCGGGCGATTTCTTGTGGGATTTCGCCGGCGATCGGCAGGTCGACAGCGATGGTGTCAAGGAACAATTCGGGGTCTGGCCGGAACAGATTGCCGATTATCTGGCCCTGATGGGGGACAGCGTGGACAATATCCCCGGCGTGGCCGGCGTCGGGCCCAAGGCGGCGAGTGCCTTGCTGCAGGCTTTCGATACCCTGCCGCAGGTCTATGCGCGCCTGCACGAAGTGCCGGACCTGCCGATTCGCGGCGCCAAATCCCTGGCGGCAAAACTGGCCGCGGGCCGCGATATGGCCTTCCTGTCCCGGGAACTGACCGGGATTCCGACTGATCTGGCGGTGGCCGCGCCGCCCTGGCAACGTGGCCCGATTGACCGGCAGGCGCTGGAATCGCTGTGCGATGAACTCGGCTTCGGCCCCACCCTAAGGCAGAAATTACATGCCCACTGATCCTGTTGCCGCGGGTTGCTCTCGACACCCGCCGGCTCTTGCCCAAGGCCCGAGCTGCCATGGAAACTGAAACATCTCAGCCGCCGGCTGGACAAGCACGTCGCCCCTACAGTGTGAATGAAGAAATCGCCCATTCGGTGAGCCATGGACTGGGCGTACTGGCCAGCATTGTCGCCCTGGCGGTGATGGTGGCCTACGCCAGCATGTATGGCAGCGCGCTGCATGTGGCGGCGGTGGGTATTTATGGAGGCAGCCTGATCCTGCTGTACACCTGCTCGACCCTGTATCACAGCATTCCCATCCAGGGTGCGCAGCGTATTTTGCACATCCTCGATCACGCCGCGATCTATGTGCTGATCGCCGGCAGCTATACCCCTTTCGCGTTGATCTCCCTGGAGGGCCAGACGGGCTGGTGGTTGTTCGGTGTGATCTGGTCGCTGGCGCTGGCCGGGGTGGTATTCAAGGTGTTTTTCACCGGCCGTTTTGATCGCGTTTCGGTGGCCTTGTATCTGGCCATGGGCTGGCTGGTGGTGGCTTTTGCCAAACCGGTGATCGCCGCCGTGCCCCTGGGTGGGCTGATTTTGCTGGGCGCCGGCGGACTGGCCTACTCGTTCGGCGCGCTGTTCTATCTGTGGCACGGCCTGCGCTTCAACCACACCATCTGGCATGTGTTCGTGCTGGCGGGTAGCGTGCTGCATTTCTTTGCCATCTTGCTGTTCGTGATTCCGGGGCCGGCGTCCGGATGAGCCGAGCCCTTCTGCCGCGTTGGCCATTCGGCGGAGCGGCGTGCCCGCGCTGATCCGGCATCCCGACTCGCCTGAGCTGGGCCTGGAGGCCGTCACCGTGCGGGTGTCGTTTCAGGCCGCCGGACTGGCGCTGGAGTACCGGCTGCGTGGCGATCTGGAGCAGCTGAGGCTGCCGTCCTGGACCGGGGTCCACCGCGCCGACCAACTGTGGGAACACAGCTGCTTCGAGCTGTTTGCCGGACAGCAAGGCGCCGCTGCGTACCGTGAGTTCAATTTCGCGCCGTCTGGCGCCTGGGCGGTTTACGCCTTCAGCGCCTACCGCAAGGCGGAGGTCGTCGCGGAAGTGCTGCCGCCCCCGGATCTGCACTGCGAGCGCGGTCCACGCCATTTTGCCTTGCGGCTGGGTCTGCCGCTGGCCGTGCTGCCAGCGCGGATGGATCGATTGGGCCTGTCCGCCGTGCTGGAAAGCCGCGCGGGGGAAAAAGCCTACTGGGCGCTGGCCCACCCCGGCGCGCAGCCGGATTTTCATCATCCGCACGCCTTTGCGTTAGCATGCGCCGGATGATTCAGTTCGGGATAGATCGCTTGCTGGCGGAGCCGGCCCTGCGCCAGGCGTTGAGGGGCCGCCGGGTCGCTTTGCTGGCCCATCCGGCGTCGGTTACGGCGAATTTGCAGCACAGTCTGGACGCCCTGGCGGCTTGCCCGGAGATCACGCTGAGCGCGGCTTTCGGGCCGCAGCATGGCCTGCGCGGGGACAAGCAGGACAATATGGTGGAATCGGCGGATTATCGGGATGCGCGCCTGGGTATACCGGTGTTCAGCCTGTACGGCGAGGTGCGTCGTCCGACCCCCGCCATGCTCGACAGTTTCGACGTGTTGCTGATTGATCTGCAGGATCTGGGCTGCAGGATCTACACCTTCATCACCACCTTGCTCTACCTGCTGGAGGCTGCGGCCGCGCACGGCAAGAGCGTGTGGGTGCTCGACCGGCCCAATCCCGCTGGCCGACCCATCGAAGGCCTGGCCTTGCGGCCCGGCTGGGAAAGTTTTGTCGGCGCCGGGCCGATGCCGATGCGCCATGGTCTGACCATGGGAGAAATGGGGCACTGGTTCATAGCGCACTTCGGGCTGGATCTGGACTACCGGGTGATCTCCATGCAGGGCTGGCAGCCGGACCAGGCTCCGGGGTTCGGCTGGCCGCTGGGCGAACGTGAATGGATCAATCCCAGCCCGAATGCGCCCAATCTGAGCATGGCGCGCTGCTACGCCGGCACCGTGCTGCTGGAAGGCACCACCTGGTCGGAAGGGCGGGGCACTACCCGACCCCTGGAAGGGTTCGCCGCGCCCGATCTGCGGCCCGCGGCATTATTGGCGCAGATGCGCCAGCTCGCACCGGACTGGCTGGCGGGCTGCCGCCTGCGGGAATGTTGGTTTGAACCCACCTTTCACAAGCACGCCGGTTCACTTTGCGCCGGCGTGCAGATCCATCTGGAAGCCGGGGTCTATGCGCCGACCCGGTTTCGGCCCTGGCGCCTGCAAGCGCTGGCCTTCAAGGCCTGGCGCGCGCTGGCGCCGGACTACCCCTTGTGGCGGGATTTCCCGTATGAGTATGAACACGAGCGTCTGGCCATTGATGTGATCAATGGCAGCACGCTGCTACGCGACTGGGTGGATGATCCCGCCGCGCAGGTGGGGGATCTGGAAGCCCTGGCCGGCGCGGACGAAGCGCAATGGCAGGCGCGGACTGAATCCCTGCTGCTGTACCCGTAGCGCTCGGGCGGTCTGCTGGCGGTTCAGGCCGGGGCAGTCGCCGTGGCGTCGTCCTGGCTGGTAGCGCCGGTGAAGCGCTCGATGGCGCTGAGATAATTGTCCGCCTGGATCTGATTGAGATTGCGATAGGCCAGGCCGCCGACTTTCGGGTGGCGGGCCAGAATGCGCTCCAGGGTGCCGGCGTCAAACTGCAGCAGGCGCACGGGTGTGATCGCGGCGACATTGGCGCTGCGCCGCCTGCCGAAATGCCCGGTTTCGCCCAGGGTCGCACCGCGCGACAGCCGGGCCAGCTCGACTTCCCGTCCCTCACCGTCGGTGACCCAGATGCGCACTTCACCGTCGATGATGACGAACATTTCCTGATCCAGGTCGCCGGCGTGGATGAAGTTCTCTCCCGCCGGAACCTGGCGGGTGCGCGCTACCAGGCTGAAAGTCCGGGCCTGGCGGGCGCTCATGCCGGCGAACAGGGCCAGGGTTTTTTCCGGCGCTTCACCCAGATCCAGCAGCATGCGATCCCACAGGGTGACGATCGTGGCGCGCGCGCTCACCGCGGTGGCCAGGAACAGATCGGAGGCCCAGGCCAGGGCCAGGGTGAGGGCGGCAAACAGGCCGAACACCACATGACTGTGAAACGGGCTGCCGATCAGACTCAGGAAACCCAGGCTGATGGTTACCGTGGTCAGGGTGATCGGGCGGATGGTTTCGCGCACCGCTTCACGGCAGGCGCGCTGTTCATCGGCATATTCCTTCGCCAGGCGATTGAATCGGCCGAGCAAATGCAGGGTGTCGTCAACGGCTATCCCGAGCACGATGCAGGCCACCAGGGCGGTGCTGGGGCCCAGCACGCTGCCGGTGAAGCCCAGCAGCGCAAAGAACACGAACACCGGCAGCAGATTCGGCAGCATCGCCAGGGCGGCGACCCGGAAGGAGGCGAACAGGATGGTCAGAACGATGTAGATCGATAGCGCGGCGAAGCCGACCGCCTGGACCTGGCCACCGGTCAGTTTTTCCACCGTGTCCACCAGTTCGACCGCATTGCCGCTGATCTTCCCTTCCATGCCGGGAGGCAGGCTGTGCAGCCGTTCGCGGATTCGAGTCAGCAAGTGATGCAGTTCGCGGGTGTCATCCAGCGGGGTGACGATGGCGATCCGCAATCGGGAAAAGTTCAGATCCGTGTACTGGTAGATTTCGTCCGGCGCGCCGAGCACCAGCAATTGCTTGATCAGGTTCTGGTCCTGCGGAATCCGGAAACTCTCCGGGCGGCCATCGGTAAATGCCTGGTGAATGCGTTTGACATAGTCCGGCAGCGAGATCGCGTCACCGATTTCAGGTTGGTCGATCAGCCAGGTTTCCAGTTCATCGACCGCGCTCAGGATCTCGGGCAGCAAGATGGCATCGCGGCCCGCGCCGGTGAATGAAATATCGATGCCGGTGGCGCCACCGAAATCCGCCGAGATGGCATCGACCGCCTCGCGCACCGGATGCTCGGCCGGCAGGTCCTGGATGTAGCGGGCGCCGGTTTCGACTTTCAGAATGCCGATGACGCAAAACACACACAGCAGGCCGCCGCCCATGATGATGCGTCGGCTGTTGCGGATCACGCTATCGGTTATCCAGTTGGCCCCCCGCATCAGCGGGCCGTCCAGTGCGGGCCAGAGCACCGGAGGGCTGCGTTTCACCGCCAGCAGCTGCGGCAGGACGAGCAGCGCGGCCAGTCCGGCGCACAGCGTGCCGATCATGCCGAGCAGGGCAAATTGCTGGATGGCCGACACCGGATTGAAGCCCAGTCCGCCCAGACCGGCGCCGGTGGTAATCGCGCTCATCACCACCGGGACACGGATGACCTGCACGCCCTTGCGCAATTGGCCGTGTTCGGCAAAGGCCGCCACCACGTGCATGCAGAACGCCACTCCCAGGGTCAGCACCAGCGGCGGGATCAGGATGGTGACGATATTCAGATCCAGGCCCACCAGCACCACGGCAGCCAGGGTCCAGAGCAGCGAAATCGCGATCGAGGCCATGCACGCCAGCACCACCACCAGACTGCGAAACGCGATGCCCAGCACCAGTACGAAGATCAGGATGACCAGGGGCAGGCTGAGGCTGAGCTGGTCGGTGAGCAGATTGAGCATCGATTCCCGCACCAGCGGGCCGCCGGTCAGCCACCACTGAAAGCGCTGCTCCAGACCGGGAAAATCGCGCAGCAGGTCGCGTAATTCGGCGGCCAGGGCGGCACTGCTGTGGACGTTGTCGGTTTGGGTCTCGAAGATCAGCCGGGTGGCCTTGCCGTCGCGAGAAACCAGCCGCCCCCGATACAGGGGGTCGTTCAGGGCCGCGTCCAGCCATTGCTGCGCCTGCCCGGGACGCCGAGCGATCCGGTTCGGCAGGGTGTCAATTTCCAGCGCATCGTCGGTGCCGAAAGGAATTTCCACCAGGGCGATGGACTGCAGCTTGCGTACGCCGGGGACCAATTTCGCGCGCAGGCTGAGTTCGGTCAGCAGGTCGATGTCGGCGGCGTTGAGGCGCTCGGGGGCCCGCAACAGCAGAATCAGGCTTTCATCCAGCGCCTGATTGCCGCCGGAGATGGCGGCCGTCGATGCATCGAACTGCAGGCGAAAATCACCCGCGGGGCTGAACAGCACCCCCAGCGGCATCATGCTCAGGAGCAGGGTAAACGCAGCCTTGACCCAGCGCCGGTGAATCATGGCGCGGCCGGGCTTTTCGCCCACTCAAATTCTTTCGGGTCAATCGTCTGGTCATAGCGCAGGTCCGAAAGCCGGGCCTGGGAGCGACGCTGCATCTTGATATCCCTGGATATCCAGCGGGTCGCCAGGTAGCGGCCCTCCAGGTCGGCGATCTGGGTCAGATCGGCGCGCAAGGTCTTGAGCAAGCGCTGCTGTCCGCCGATCAAATCGATGGCGATGGGCAGGCAGTACTGCTGGCTGACCCAGATGTCGATGCGCTCGTAGGGCAGGCCGAGCTCATCGGACGGCGTCACGTGAATGAGATCCGAGCGATGCGCGTCAAGATGACGTTCCGGCGACCAGGAGGCCTGGCCCTGGACAATTCCGCCCAGTAGTTGCTTCAGATCCAGGTAGCTGAAGCTGGTGCCCCAGAGTTCCTGAGCGGCCATGGCGCCGGTGATCTGCTTGGTTTTGCCCAGGGCCGGCAGGTACAGGGCCATCAGGTCCCGCCCGTCGTGCTGCTGCAACAGCACCGCCGTGCCGGCCAGGTCGCTGGGAGCGGTGACGCGTAACTTGAGCTGCAGGTTCATGTCGACGCGGCGGCCCAGCAAACTCAGCCGCAGCGGCACGCTCTGTCCGCTGGGGTCGTCCGTGATGACCTCCAGGGTGGCGCTGAAACTGCGCGTGGGCGCGTTCCGCTGGATGCACTGGATGGCTTGCTGCAGTGACGGGGTATCGGGTGTGTCAGGTTGTGCCAGCAGCGCACTGCTCAGCATGCAGGTAAGCAGCCCTGAGATCAGCCGTGAACGCATCAGCCTGCGCCTCCCCCCGAGGTGTGACCCACGAGTCTAACCAGTTTCAGGGCCAGTTGACCCTTCAACACCGCATTGTATGTCGCGACAGGCAGGGAAATCGACTACTGTATTTCGTCCGGAGACCGGTGACGCGATGGGGGAGATATGTCAGTTCGAAGTTGCTGCAAGGCTTGTCTGTTAGCGGTTGCGGCGCTCATGGCGCCGGCGGTTTGGGGCGAGTCCATGGATGTGGACGAGGTGATTCGCTGCGCGGCGGCGAATGCACCGGAAAAAAGTTTTGTGCAGACGGCCGAACTGCTGATTGGCGATACCAGCGGGCAGATGCGGGAAGTCGAGGTGGATTTTGCCGCGCAGCGGGGCAAGCAGGGCTTGCTGCTGAACGTGCGGGTGCGAGCCCCCGCCGATCTGGCCGGCACCGTCGTGCTGCTGCGTGAGTCGGCGCAAGGGCAGGACGATATGCGGATCTTTCTGCCCTCC
>JBFJVB010000121.1:0-10131 GCA_041624435.1 Oceanococcus sp.
CATCCAGAATGCCTTCCTCGAGACGGGTCAGATCCGCTACGATCTTCCGGTTCATGGCGGCGAGTTCCGCCCGCATGCCCTCGGCCTCGGCCGTGAAACTGGCCAGGGTTTCGATATTCCCACCGGTGGACTCATCACGCGACAAGGCCTCGATCAGGGTCGGGTGCCGGGCCAGATCGAAACCGACCGCCTGGGCCCGGGTGAACAAGCGGGTGCTCAAAGCCGAGAGCACTTCATTCGCATCCAGCACCTTGTGGTGCCGCGGACCGTAACGCGATGCGTATTCGGCCAGGGTGCCCACGGCTTCGGCTTTCTTGCGCAGCAGCTCCTGAAACGCCGAATCGCGCTGCAAGGCCAGCAAGCCGTTGGTCTGTTCCGCGTTGACCCCCAGAGCCTGTTGCAGTGCCTCGATCCGGGCATCCAGTCCGCTCAAACGCGACCGCAGCTCGGCCACCACCCGTCGCGAGGATTCAGTCGCCAGGGTGATGTCCTTGAACTGCTCCAGGGAAATGATCTTGGCCTGAAGCTGAAATTGCACGATCCGCGTCTGCGCCTCGGTGAGTTTCTCACTGTAGGAACTCAAGGAGGCGTTGGTGTAGACCTCGCGTCGCAGGAACTCATCCTGGCGCAATTCATCCAGCCGCTCCTGCAGCGATTCATACAGGGCGTAGGCCTTGTCCTGGGCTTCCTGGGCGCTGCTGCCGGTGTTTTCGAACTTCATCAGCGCGGTCAGATCCACCAGCTTGATCTTGGGCTTGCCGAATTCGCCCTCCGACATATCCAGCTTGTCCGCCGCCCGCTGCAGCACCGGCTTGGTGGTGACGATGGCCTTGTAGTTGACCTTGGGATCCACGGATGCCTGGGAAAAGGGCGAGGTCACGCTGGAAGTGGCCTGACCTACGCTCTCCAGGTTGACCGTCTGGCCTGCGCCGGTCACCGGCATGATCAGCGACCATTTGCTGGTATAGGTTATCGGGGAAAACTTCAGGAACAGGACCACCGGCGCCCAGATCAGGAGCAGCGCAGCGACGAGCGTGACCAGATACACCTTCCGCCGCTGCGGCTTGGGCATATTCGAGCCGTGGGTCGCCAGATACTTGGCCCATTCGGCCAGGCCATTGGGTTGATAGTCGGCTGCTGGGGCGCTGTCGCTCATCGTGGTATCGGCTAGGGACTGCGGAACGGCGCCAGGATATCGGTCAGCGTCCGACCGATGTCGCGCAGATTGGTCACGCCGGAATCGTAGCAGGCCAGCCCATCATTGGGCATCAGATAGGGATTGAGCGCTTCCAGCGAGGGGTTGCGCATCAACTTCTCGATGGGGCGCTCCACCACTTCGGTTTCACCGCTGATCGGATTGCGCGTCACCAGCACGCCATACCGGGCCGAGTTCGTCGCCCCGGTTCCGCCCATGCAGTTGGCCGAGATCAGGCCGGTCAGCATGCGCGTGCCATAGGGCACGCTGGTGGAATGTTCATTGATGGCTGATTTGCTGTTGTCCACGGCTGGAATGGTCAGATTGGACAGAAACACCCGAATCCCCGGCGGGGTAATCGGGCTGGGCCGGACCAGGGCCTCGTCAAAGCGCCCGGTGCTGGGCACGATGATCTGATCACCGGACATCAAGGCCACCGGCTCACCGGGCACGCCGAGGAATTGCCCGCTGACATCGAAGGTCTTACGGCGTCCATTGCGAATCAGCACGATGCGATCCAGCGCGGCATCGGGCCGCACGCCACCGGCGGCCCGCAGCGCCGCCGGTACAAAGCGGTCCACCGGATTGTCGCCGCTGACCTGCAGGCCTTTGAGTACTTTTTCTTCGACCTGGCGCACGTTGACGCTGACCATTCCGGGCTGGAACACTGCCCCGCTCACATTGACCTGCGCGGGCGCCCACTGCTGCACCAGCACGCTGAGCCCCACCCGGCCGGGCCGGAAAAACCCGCCATTCACCAGGGCTTCGCCAATGATCGTGCGAGCCCAATGGGTATCGCGGCCCGCCACATGCAGCGGCGGCAGAAACGGCAGATTCAGGGTGCCATCCAGATCAACCTCGAACAGGCCGCTGAATTCCTCGCCGTACAGCACGTTGATGATCAGCCGGTCACCGGGCGACAGCGGCGGCTTGTGCGTTGGCCAGGCAAAACCTTCCCTGTCCTGCGGCAGCGCCGGCTGCTGCGAAGCAGCACTCGCGCTCTGGGGCTCCAGGCGCAAGGCCAGTTTCGGAACCGTTGCCACCGGACCCAGAGCCTGCGGCGGCGCCTTGCTCGGTTCTTCCGGTCTTGCCGCTGACGCCGACGGCCCGGGCCGGGTGCCTTCGTTCGGCTGTTGATCTGCGGTGCCAGGATGGGTCGAACCGTGATCGCGCCGCGGCCCGCGGCGGGAGCGAGGCCGCCTGTCGACCAGCCAGTCTCCGCTCCCGGCCTGCTCACCCGGTTCTGCGCTGGACTCGGCCTGCATCGGTGCATCAATCTGGTCCGGCGCGGCTGTCGGCGCAGCGCCCGGCATCGAGGCCAGGCGCGAATCTTCAAGTTGCGCGCTCAGCTGCAACGGCACGGCCCGCTGCGGTTCAATCGCCTGCATCGTCGGCCGCTCAGCCTGATCTGGCGCAACGGCATCCGACTTGGGCCGGGCGGCGGTGTCGGCCTGACTCGCGCTGCGCATGTACGGGCTATCAACCGGCACATAATTCAGGTTGAACCTGTCCGGATTGCTGTCCTGGATTTGAATCCAGCGCCCGGCCAGACCATCGGATTCGACCCGGGTCTGAGCCGGCACGCAGGCCGCACACAGGCTGGCCAGCCCCAGACTGGCCAGTGTGGCCGGTCGGAGCAAACGGGAGCGACTCATGGGCGGTAGATCATCCCAGTGCCGCGGCAGCTGCGTCCGGTGCGTCGAAAATCTGGAAGACATGATGCAATCGGGTCAATTCGATCAGCGAACGCACCGGAGCGCGGGGACCGAGCAGGACCACATCACCGCCAACCGCCTTGGCCGAGTTCAAAGTCGAAATCAACACCGACAGCCCGCTTGAATCGACAAATTCAACTTCACGCAAGTCGAGCACGATGCGCGCACTGCGTTGGGTGATCAAATCCTTGATCTCGTTTCTAACCTCGGGCGCCACGCCCATCACCAGCCGCGTCGGCAATTCCACGAACAGCACGTCGCCCTGTGAACTATAGATCAATGCCATCTGTGCCTCTCTCCCTCACCCTGTGTTGATGTTGCGCGAAACCGTCAGCCTCGCAGTGCGAACAATACCCCAATACCTGCGCGGAGGGGCTATTTGTCTGAGCGTCGCATCCCCAGCAGCAGCCGGGTTCCGACACTTTCCTGGCGTAATTCTACCTGCTGCATCCAGCCGCGAATGATCAGCCAGCCCCGGCCACCTTCGGACAGACCGTCCACCGCATCCGGATCGGGCAAGGTGTAAGGGCCACCGGCGGGGTCGGCAATCTCGAAGCGGATCCAGTCCGGCTCCAGACGACAGACCAGGGCCATCGGCGCTCGCGAGGCCTCGGCGCTGCCATGCTCCACCACGTTGTTCAGCGCCTCTGCCAGACAGACCCCGGCCTGAAACTGATCCTGTTCGGCCACCCCCGCCTCACGCAGAAACTCAGCCACCGCGGCCACCGCGGCATCCACCGCCAGCGCATCACGCGGCACCGTCGTATTGAATTCCATCATCCGCCCTCCCCTCGCCGCGCCACCATCAGCAGGGACAAATCATCATCATTGGGCACGCCCGCCAGCCAGGCCGCGCAACGTTGCTCGATCACGCGCAGCGCTTCCGGCACCGCTTGCGTCTGGGTCTCGACCAGCAATTGCTTCAGCGCTTCTTCACCGAATTCCTGTTGCTCGGGATTGTTCGCTTCGGTGACCCCATCGGAATACAGCAGCAGGCGGTCACCGGGCTCCAGGCGATCCAGCGTGGTTTCGTAACTCGCCCAGTCAAACACGCCCACCGGCACGCCGCCCCCCGCCACCGGGGTGATCTCCCCTGTTGCGCGCACGATCAGACCGGGTGGGTGACCGGCCTGGCAGATTTTCAGCACGCCGCTGTCCCGCTCCAGACAACCCAGCGCCATAGTGAAAAAACGGCCTTTGTCGGAGCGATCCAGAAAGCGTTGGTTGAGATCCTCGATCAGGCTGTGCGGGTCCCAGGGCTGGTCTGCGGGCAGTTCTCGAAGCAGTTGGGTCAGGCTATGCGAAACCGCAAAAGACAGCATCGCGGCGGCCGCACCGTGACCACACACATCCAGCAGATAAAACGCCAGCCGCTGATCGCCCAGGCTCACGTAGTTGAGCATGTCACCGCCCAGTTCGGTGGCCGGCTGGAACAGGAATCCCAGATCGACATCGCCGACGACGGCACAAGCAGCCGGCAACACTTCCTGTTGCAGGACGCCTGCCGCCTCCATGTCGGTATTGACCTGATGCAGTTGCTCGGCCAGCCGGGCCTGCAAGCTGCAAATCCGCTGACCGGCGCCCAGCCGAACCCGCAGCTCTTCGGCCTTGACCGGTTTGCTGAGAAAATCGTCGGCCCCGGCTTCAAAGGCCCGAACCAGATTCGCATCCCCCCCGTGCCCGGTCAGGATGATGAAGTACATGCCCTCCAGCCCGAGTTCCGTGCGCGCACGCCGACACAGTTCCAGGCCATCGACTTCAGGCATTTCCCAATCGCTGATGACCAGATCGAGCGGATCGCCGGCCAGCAAGGTCAGTGCCTGCGCGCCATTCTCAGCCTCGCTGACACTGAACCCCGCCCGCTCCAGCATGACCCGCAAACGCAGACGCTCGGCGACATTGTCTTCCACGATCAGCACCCGCGTCGGCGCATGGGTGACGCCCAGATTCGCATCCTGCCTGCCCGCTACAACCGCCGTCATGAGCTTGCTCCCGATGAAAACAAGCACGGTACCGCAAGCGCGAGGCGCTGCCTACATCAGCGAGCCCTCAGCCCCATGATCGGCCGATGCCCAGACACCCGCTGCGCGCATGCTCCCTGGACGACCACCCGATGCAAGCCTGGCCGGCCGGTCCGTCTGCGAAACCTTCATGGCGGGGTCACATTGGCAAAAATCTTGCCAGGATTCAGCACGCCGCGCGGATCGAACACCCGCTTGAGCCCGCGCATCAGCTCGATCTCGGCCAGACTGCGGCTGTAATGCAGATACGGTTTCTTCAGCAGCCCCACCCCGTGCTCGGCGGAAATGCTGCCACCGTGAGCTTGCACCAGAGCGCCCAGCTCCTGGCTGACCGCCGCGCAATGCGACACGAAGGTCGTCGCCTCCATGCCGTCGGGCTTGAGGATGTTCAGGTGCAGATTGCCGTCACCGATATGCCCGTACCAGACCACTTCGAAATCCGGATAGCGCGCCGCCACCAGCCGCTCGGCCTCGTCGATAAAGGCAGGCAGGCGCGAGACCGCCACCGCAAGATCGTTCTTGTAGGGCGTCCAGCGCGCCAGGGTGTCGGACAGGTATTCACGCAGTTTCCAGAGATTCTGTGCTTCGCTCAAGGACTGGCTGACCACGCCGTCCTCCACCTCGCCGCGGGCCAGCGAAGCTTCGAACAACGCGACCGCCGCATCCACCACCTCCGGCCCCTCGTCCAGTTCAATCAGGGCGTAGTAGGGGCTGATGTGCGCGAACGGCCGGGACAGCGCATGGGCGGCAACCACCCGGGCCAGCCCATTTTCGGAAAAGCATTCGAAAGCGCGCAGCGGCATGGCCGCCTTGAAGGCCATCAGCACCGGCATCAGCGCGGCAAAATCACGCACCCCCAGGACCAGCACCAGAGGATCGCGCGGGGCGCGAGCCAGACCCAGGGTCGCCCCGCAGATCACCCCCAGCGTGCCTTCGGAACCGATCATCAAGTGGCGAAAATCGTAGCCGGTATTGTTCTTGAGCAGCCCGCCGTTGAGCTGCAGGATTTCACCCGCCCCGGTCACGACGCTCAGGCCGCGCACCCAATCCCGGGTCATGCCGTACCGGATCACCTTGATGCCACCTGCGTTGGTGGCGATATTGCCGCCGATCTGGCTGGAGCCGACCGCCGCGAAATCGACCGGGTAATACAGGCCCTGCGCGCGGGCGAATTCCTGGATGCGCTGGGTCACCACGCCGGCCTGCACCTGCACGGTCTGCTCGATCGGATCGAAGGCGCCGATGCTGTTCATCCGTTCCAGGGACAGAACCACCTCGCCCGCGTTGGCCACCGCGCCGCCGCTCAGACCGGTTCGTCCGCCCGAAGGCACCAGGGCAAAACCCAGCTGATTGGCCAGCCTGACCACCGCCTGGACCTGCTCTGTCGAGTCCGGCCAGACCACGGCGCTGGGCGCCGCCGCCCACTGGGTGCTGCGATCCACACCATAGACGGACAGGCTGGTGGCGTCGCTCCTGACCGCCGCCTCACCCAGGATCTGTCGCAGTTGCCTGAGCGTGCTGGACATCACCCCGGATTCAGCCACCGGGAAGCCTTCGTGGGTCCAGGGCGCCCTGCGCCAGAGCCTGCAGGATCAGCGCACTGAGCCGCGCTCGCTCGGTCAGGCTGTCCACCAGCAGGTACTCCTGGTCGCTGTGAATGTTGCCGCCGCGCACGCCCAGGGTATCGATATTCGGCACGCCTGCGGCGGCCAGATTATTGCCATCGCAGCAGCCGCCGGTGGGCTGCCAGGACAAGTCCAGCCCCAGCTTCGCGCCACAGGCCGCCGCCAGTTCGAACAGGGCGATATTCGCGGCGGACAACGGCTTGGGTGGACGGGTGAAGCCGCCGTGCAGGCTCAGGCGGATGCCGTCGCGGGCACGAATCGGCGCCAGCACCGCCGCGATCTGCTCCAGACACCAGTCGGCATCTTCCGGCTTGGCCAGCCGGACATTGAAACGGGCCATCGCGGTATCGGGAACCACATTGACCGCCCCGCCACCCTGAATGAAGCCCGGATTGAAGGTGACACCGTCGCGACACGCGTTCAGCGCATCGATGCCCGCCACCGCATCGCACAGGGCGCGGATGGCATTGCGTCCCAGATGATGTTCCCGTCCCGCGTGAGCCGCCCGACCCTGCGCGACCAGGGCGAAGTTCCCCGACCCCTTGCGCGCACCGGCCAGATCACCATTAGCAAAACTGGGTTCGTAGATCATCCCGAAATGACAGCGCGAAGCCGCCTCCTGAATGAGCGCGGCGGAAGACGTCGAGCCGATCTCCTCATCCGGATTGAGCAGCACTTCCCAGCCGATCCGGCCGGCCAGTTCGCTGCGTTCCAGCGCCGCCAGGGCCGTGCGCATGACCATCAGGCCGCCCTTGAGATCGGCGACCCCGGGGCCATTGAGCGTATTCTCATCCAGCCGGCGCACGGACTGAAACGGATGATCCGCGGCAAACACCGTGTCCAGATGTCCACCCAGAAACACCTGAATCGGCGCCTCGGGGTGCTTGCGAATGCGCAGCGCCTGACCGACCGGGCGCATCAGCGGCACGGCATCGTCCCCAACGGTATCGAAAGGCGCCAGCGGCAGCGTTTCGAGCCGACCGCCCAGGGCGGCGAACTCATCGGCCAGAAGCTGGCCGACCCGATTCACCCCGGCCACGTTGAAACTGCCCGAGTTGATCTGCGCCAGGGCAATGGTGCGCTCCAGCATGTAGGCCTGTTGCGAGCCGATCCAGTCCAGCATCGCCGCGCTGCTCATGCGACGTTGGTGCTCTCGAAAATCTTGTCCGCCGAGGCCTCGACGAAGCCTTGATACAGGCTGCCATCGGCCTGCGGATAGCGGTAGGCGAATTCGTAGAAACAGGCCGGAATCCGGGCCTCGCCGTCACTGAAACTCAGCCGCACCCGATCGGCCAGGGTGGCCGACTGCTCCAGCATCAGCTGCGCTGAGCCCTTGATCTCGCCGCCCGCGGTATTCAAGGCGAAACCGTTCTGCTTGAGCAGCGCGTTGACCTGGGCCAGGGAGTCGAAACCCGCCAGCTGGTTCACGCTGACGGTGAAATGATTGGCCCGAAAGCCGAAGGCCGCCAGCCACGCCGCGTATTCACTCTCCGCCAACAGGGTCTGGTAATCCGCCTGACTCAAGGCCCAGTGCCGGCCGGAATAAATCATCCGGGAATCCGCGCTGCATCCCGGATCCATCTGCCTGAGCAGGCCCGCCACCAGCTGGTTCAGGGTCGCGGAGCATTCCTCCAGCAACAGTTCGCTGATGAACACCTTGGGCACGGCCGGATCCGGATGCTGGTAATGCTTGGCACGCAGCTTCTTGGCCACGAAGCGGTAATCCCCGGCCGGCCGGTAACCCATGTCGATGAAATGCCCGGCCAGCACCTCCAGACCGATGCCTGCGGCATTGAAGGTACGCAGGGCAATATGATCGTTGACGATCGGCCCGCCGCCACCAAGCAGCTGATGAATCCGCCCTGCCGAAGGGCTGAATTGCAGATAGTCCTGCCACAGGGCGGAATAGAAACTGTCCAGGGTCTGGTGCATGGTTCAGAACCTCAATCCAGGGCTCAGGCGGGCCGGCAGTTCGACCCGGGCCTGTTCCATCGACGCCATCGGATAGGCGCAATAATCCGCGGCATAGTAGGCACCGGGACGGTGATTGCCGCTGGCGCCGATACCCCCGAAGGGTGCGCCGCTGCTGGCACCGGTCAAAGGCCGGTTCCAGTTCACGATTCCGGCCCGGATGCGACCCAGGAACTGCGCATAGCGCGCCGGATCATCGCTGAGCAAGCCCGCGGCCAGGCCAAAACGCGTGGCATTGGCGATATCCATGGCGGTGGAGAAGTCCGGGTAACGAATCACCTTGAGCAAGGGTCCGAAATGCTCTTCGTCGGGCAGCTGATCGCCCAGCTTGCTGACCTCAATGATCCCGGGCGTGACGAAACCCGTGGCGGGATCCAGATGCCGCAGCGGCAACACGGCCTGAGCGCCCATGGCGCACAGCGCGTCCTGCACCGCCAGCATCTGCGCCGCTGCCTGCGCCGAAATCATCGCCCCCATGAACGGTTGCTCGGCCGCGTCATAATGTCCCACTTCAAGCTGCTGGCTGACCTCGACCAGGCGCGCGATCAGGCCATCGCCCCAGGTTCCGGCCGGCACCAGCAAACGTCGGGCGCAGGTACAGCGCTGACCGCTGGTCAGGAAAGCCGACTGCACGATGGCATGGACCGCCGCATCCCGGTCGGCGACCTCCTCCACCAGCAGCGGATTGTTCCCGCCCATTTCCAGCGCCAGAATCTTCCCCGGCTGACCACCGAACTGCGCGTGGAGCAAGGCCCCGGTGCGGGAACTGCCGGTGAAGAACAGACCGTCAATGCCCGGGTGTCCGGCCAGGGCCTGTCCGGTATCCACCTCGCCCTGGACCAGATTCAGCACCCCGGCCGGCAGACCGGCCTGTGCCCAGAGCGTGAGCATCTCCTGGGCCACCAGCGGGGTCAGCTCGCTGGGCTTGAACACCACGGTATTGCCGGCCAGCAAGGCCGGCACGATATGTCCATTGGGCAGATGGCCCGGGAAGTTATACGGGCCGAACACCGCGACCACGCCGTGTGGCCGATGGCGTAGCACCGCCCGCCCACCGGGCGCCGGGGTTTCGCGGTTTGGGGTGCGCTCCTGATACGCCGTCACCGACAGCCCCACCTTGCCGATCATCGCGGTAATTTCGGTGCGGGTCTCCCACAGCGGCTTGCCGGTTTCCCTGGCGACCACCAGGGCCAGACGCTCCTGCTGCTCCTCAAGCAGCGTGGCGAAGCGCCGGACGATTTCCTCACGCGCCGCGAAATCCAGCCCTGACCAGGCGGCAAAGGCCTGTCTTGCCGCGCGGACCGCGGCATCGACCTGCTCGGGCGTGGCCGCCTGCCCCGACCAGACGACCAGATTTCTGGCCGGATCGATGGAGTCGAAATGACCGCCCTGCCCTTCCTGCCACTGGCCCTGGAGATACAACATGCTCATGCCTCCTTGCTGTTTGCTGACGCCGGACCGCAGCTCACCGCGGCATCGCGCCCGTACATGATGCGCTCAAGCTTAGACCGCAATGGCGCGCACCTGCTCGCCCGGCTCGACTGCCAGGGCCCGCAGCGCGGCGGCATTCAAGCTGATCTGCCCGTTCGCGGCATCCATTCGAC
>JBFJVB010000122.1:0-10010 GCA_041624435.1 Oceanococcus sp.
GAACTGGGTCATTTCCGTCAGCAGGCAGTTGCAGAGCGCGATGGCCAGCGCATTGCGCTCCACCGGGTAGCCCTGCAGGGCCAGGCTGGTCCAGCTCTGGTCGATGGCCTGGGCATCGCGCATCGCCACATTCAGGCCCAGACCGATGATCAGGGTGCAGGGGCCGCCGGCTTCGCCCGCCTGTTCGATCAGCATGCCGCCGAATTTGCGTCCGTCCAGGTACAGATCATTTGGCCACTTCAGCTGGGCCGGCACCGCCAGCTCGCGCAGGGTCTGCGCCAGGGCGACGCCCAGAGCCAGGCTCAAGGCGGGCAGTTTTTCGGGCCAATGCGGCAATGTCCAGCGCAGGGACAGATACAGATTCTGCCCATAGGGCGAATGCCAGTGCCGCCCGCGGCGTCCACGGCCCAAGGATTGGTGCTCGGTCAGGCACAGACAGGGTGCGGCGTCCTGAGCGGCGGCCCAGCGGTTGGTGGAATCAACGCTGGGCAGCACGGTGACCGGACAGGGCTGAATCAGTTGCCCGGCGATACCCCTCGCATCAAGCAAGTCCAGCGGCGCCTCCAGTTTGTAGCCGCGACCGCTTTGAGCTTCTATCCGGAGTCCCAGTCCCGCCAGTTTCTGTACCCGCTTGGAAACCGCCTCGCGGCTCAGGGCCAGGCGCTGCGCCAGGGTGCTGCCGGAGATCCATTCGCCGGTGCTCAGGGCCGCGATCAGCTCCTGCTGCGTGGTATCCAGTGAATTCATCAGCGTGGCTTGATCAGCATGATTTTTTCGAATCGATGCTCGGTGCCCCGCGCCAGCCGGAGCAGATTGCTGCGGTGGGTCCAGCACAACAGCAGCAGCATGCCGGCGGCGAAGGCCCCGGCATAGGATTGGATTCCGACCACGCTGAAGCAGGTGACATACAGCAGGATCAGACTGGCGGCGAGCAGGATGGACAGGCTCACATAACCGCTCAGCACCAGGGCGGGGATGAAGCCGGCCAGGCCGACGGCCAGCGCCGTTGGCATCAGGGCCAGATAGGCGCCAATGCCGCTGGCTGCGCCCTTGCCGCCGTTGAAGCCCGCCCAGGGTGAATAGATATGGCCCAGCACGGCCAGCGCGGCACAGGCCCAGGGCAGCCAGGCCTCGGCCTCGATGGCCAGCAGCGGTAACAGGCTGGCCGCAGCCCAGGCCTTGCCGGCATCGATGACCAGGACCAGCAGGCCGATAGGCGCGCCACCGCTGCGCAGGGCATTGGTGGCGCCCAGGTTGCCGCTGCCGCTCTGGCGCAGATTCAGCCCGCGCAGCCGGCTGACGATCTGTCCGCCCAGTACGGAGCCGAGCAGGAAGGCCAGGGCGAGAATATAGCCGGTAGCGAGCATCGTCAGCCTAGATCGACATGGTAGTTCAGGCTGGCATCGTCCGGCGTGAAGTGGCCGCTGTACAGGGCCTCGATGGTGTCGGCGTAGAGCTGGGTGACTTTGCGACGTCGCGGCTTGTGGGTCGAGGTGAGCATTTCGTTCTCGATGGTCATGGGCTCACGCATCAGGGCCAGTCGGCGAATCTGGGCGAACTTGGGTTGATCATCAAGATCAAATTTGAGCCGCGCCAGCAGCAAGCTCAACAGGTTCGGGTCGGTTTCGGTCATGCCGTTTTCGGCGCAAAAGTCTGCCAGAGCCTTGGGCTCGGCGACGATCAAGGCGGCCAGATAGGGCCGCGCCTCGCCGATGACAATCACCTGCTCGACCAGCGGATCCAGCATCAGCTCCTGTTCGAGCAGGGCCGGGGCCGCTTTTTCGCCGTTGGACATCACGATCAATTCCTTGAGACGGCCGATCACGTAGAGCCGTTCTGATTGCAGACGGCTGATCTTGTCCCCGGTGCTGAGCCAGCCGTCCTCGTTCAGGACCTCACGCGTGGCCTCGGGGTCGCGCCAGTACCCCTGCATCACATTGGGGCCGCGTACCTTGAGTTCGCCGTTGCTCGCCCGGCGCGTTTCCACGCCCTTGACCGGTCGGCCGACACTTTCCGGGTCATTGTCGTCAACCCGGTTGCAACTGACTACCGGGCTGGCTTCGGTCAGACCATAGCCTTGCACGATGGGTAGCCCCAGGCTGATGAAGGTGCGGGCGATTTCCGGTGACAGCGGTGCGCCGCCGGACACGGCCAGACGCATATTGCCGCCCAGGGCATCCAGAAATTGTTTGCCGAAGAACTGATTCAGCCCACTCCACGCGCGGTCAAAGCGTGGTCTGGGTCCGCGCTGCTGAGCGTGCTCGAAGCGCTTCCAGCCGGCCTTCAGGGCCAGATGGAACAGCTTGCGGAAAAGCCAGGGGCGCTGTTTGAGGCGGCGCTGAAGCAAGGCGTAAAAACGCTCGAATACCCGCGGTACCGAGACAATGACCGTGGGCCTGATCTCGCGGAAATCCTCCTGCAGTTGATTCATGCCGCGGGTAAACACCACTTCGGCCCCGGCCAGCATCGCGTGATAATAACCAGCGGTGCGCTCGAACATGTGCGCCAGTGGCAGGAAGGACAGCGCCACATCGCCCGGATACATCGGCACCGCGTCGTAACAGGCCAGGACATTGCTCAGAATATTGCGGTGGGTCAGCATGACTCCCTTGGGTCGGCCGGAGGTGCCCGAGGTGTAGCAAATGACCGCCAGATCATCCGGTTCGGGCCGGGCATGCTTGGCGCGGGCCTGATGATCGCCGGCCGAGGCCACCAGCCAGTTGGACAAAGACATGACCCGGTTGTCGCGCTGCTGGCCGTCGGCTTTGATGGTCACGACACGCTGAATGCTGGGTAAGGCATGGTGCTTGCTGATGGCGCTCCACCACGCCGGCTCCTCGATCACCAGCAGGCTGGCTTGCGCGTGCTCCAGCGTGCTGCCGGCATTGCCCGGCGTGTCTTCGCTGAACAAGGCCACCACGACCAGACCCAGATTCAGCGCCGCGATATCCGCGGCGATCCAGTCCGGCCGGTTGCTGGACATGATCGCAATGCGGTCTCCGACCGCGAGGGATTCATTTTCCAGGGCCGCTTCCCAGGCGCGCACGCGCGAAGAAATATCGTTCCAGGAGTAGCTGTGCCAGCGTTCCACCCCGGGCAGAAACTGTCGGTAAGCGGGCAGGCTGGGGGACTGGGCCACTCGCGCATCAAAAAGATCAACCAGGGTGTGGATCTTTGTGGTGTCGAGCTGGTAACGGGATTCGCTCATGATTATCGAGTCGGGCAGATGCGGAATTGTAGCAACAGTCATTTTCTCGCGTTCTGCTAATGTTGGGCCGTGGTGCTGCCGATACCCGCCAAGTGCGCCGCCATTCCGGGAGCCAGGAGTAGAAATTGACTGATCAAGACCGCATCGCCGCATTGGAAGCCGAAGTTCAGGCGCTGCGCCAGCAGCTCGCCGAACAGCCCGGGCGCAATGAGGAGATGGAACAATTCGCCTATGTGGCTTCGCACGATTTGAAGGAGCCGCTGCGGATCGTGGCCAATTATCTGGGGCTGTTGAATCGACGCTATGCGCCGAAACTGGACGAGCGAGGGCAGGATTTCATCCGTACCGCGCTGGAGGCCACGGTCCGCATGCGCCTGCTGATCGACAATCTGCTGGAGTTTTCCAAGGCGGAAGGTCTGGCCGCGGAGGAACAGGGCCTGGAGCAGCTGGTCGAAACGGCGGTGAAGAATCTGGGGCAGTTGATCGCCGACAATGCCGCCAGCGTCGAGGTGGGGGAGCTGCCGCGCGTGGTGGTCGACGGCGTGCAGATGACCCGCTTGTTTCAGAACCTGATCGCCAATGCGGTCAAGTACCGGCGCTCGGCGCCCATCGTGGTGCGCATCCGGGCGCGGCGGCAGGAGGGTTTCTGGCGTATCGAAGTGCGTGATAACGGCCTGGGCATCGCCCCCGAGCACCAGCAGAAAATCTTCAAGATGTTCAGTCGCTTGCATGCCCGCGATGAAATCGAAGGTTCGGGGATCGGCCTGGCGACTTGCCGGCGCATCGTCGAACGCCACGGTGGCCAGATCGGGGTGGAATCGGAACTGGGCGTCGGTTCCTGCTTTTACTTCACCTTGCCGGCCTAAGCTCTGGTCGAGGTTGCGGACTCAGCGTGCAGTGGAACGCCTGGGTCCAGGGCAAAAACTGGAACCGGCTCGGCGTAGCCTTTCAAGGCTTCGGCCGGGCGACTGAGGGTGCCGCTTTCGATGCCGGCGGCCGAACGGGTCCGGGTGTCCAGCAGGATTTCCCGGTCTGCCGCCCGATCGCATAGCCGGGCCGCGAGATTCACCACGTTGCCCACCGCGACATATTCCAGGCGGCCGGCGCCGTGAATGGCGCCGACGGTGGCTTCCCCGGTGGCGACCCCGACCCCCAGTCCCAGAGCGGTAGTCGTGGCCCGCTGCAAAATATCCGGGGCGTCGACGATGATCGCCCGGGCCAGCTGGACGGCGCGCCAGGCCTGGTCCTCCCAGGCACTGGGTGCGCCGACCAGGATCAGCACCCCGTCACCGGCATGATCCTTGACCGTGCCGCCAAAGCGGGCGGCAATGGCGCCGATCCGCGCGTAATAGTCTTCGAGCAGGGAAACCACCGTATCCGAATCGGTGTTGCGGGCGTAATGGGTAAAGCCGCGCAGGTCACAGGCCACCACGCTGATTTCCCGACGCTCGCGCCGCAGGGCGGTGTCCATGCCCTGGCGGTTGACCATCCGGGCCAGTTCCGGAGACAGGAACTGCTGCATGGCGGTGCCGCGCTGGCTCTGAATGATCAGGTAGCGGACCGCACCGCCGAGAAACACCACCAGGCCCAGGGCCATGACCAAAGGCTCGATGTCATCCTGAACCATCAGGGTGAGCAGGAACAGCGGGCCGGCGACCAGCAGGGCGCGCAGGCGAATGCGTTCGGCAGGGTCGATGGGCGTCAGAATCAGCAGCAGGATCGCCAGCCCGGAGAGCAGCATGGCGGTGCCGAGCAAGGGCGCGAACACCGCGAATTCCACGGCCCGGACCTTCACCACGCCGTCCGGATCGATCACCGCATACTCCGGAAAAATTAGCACATAGCCCATGCTCAGAAGGCCAAACACCAGCACCACCAGCTGACTGACGCGAAACAGCACCTGGGCCGCGGTGCTGACCCGGCTTTTACTGCTGGCGGTGAAGCACAGGCGGCGGCCCCATTCGATCCCGAACAGCATCGCCAGGGTTTCGCACACTTGCATAAACGCCGTGATGGTGACGCTCAGGCCGGTGACTTCGTGTGCCGGCCGGAACACCATGGCCGGGCCGAGGGCCAGCAGGCAATAGGCCAGGGCCCGGCTGGCCGGATTGCCACGGTCGGTGGACAGGAAAATCAGTCCCACCCCGGTCAGCAGAATGCTGACGACCAGATGCGCTGAATCAGCGAACAAGGGGAGTGGTTCCTGCGGACCTGATCGGGCAAGGTGATTTCATCAGCGTATTGTCGGTGCCTGGCGCGCGGGAGTAAATCTTTGTCAACTGGCGCGGTAAGATGTCCACTCAGGAGTGGTTGTGCGGGGACAGTGAACAGATGCCAGCAGCGCCGGTGATCCAGGCCATTGACAGCGGTCCGTTGATTTGCGCGATTATCGCCATCGGCATGAGCATTGCTTTTCTGGTGGCGGATCACAAGTCCCGGACAACCCGCTATCTGGCCGCCTTTCTGGTCTGCATCGGCGGCTCGATCTATTTCAACGTCACTTTCGTGCGCGCCTTCCCGCCGGAGGCCATGCCCTGGGTCTCGCATCTGGCGCCCTTGCTGACCAGCCTGAGTCTGATATTCGGCGCGCAATGGATCCTGCGGATTCGCCGGATGGTGCCGGCCGGAAGTCTGCGCACCCGCTTCGGTGACCTGCAGTTTCGTCTGGCACAGGGTTTTGCGCTGATCTACGCGGTCGTGGGGGTCAGTCTGAATGAAGCCCGGGCCGGCATGTTCATCGGCGCCTTCCAGAATCTTCAGGGCCTGCGGCAGGTGGAGTTCTGGTATTTCGCCACCCCTCTGCTGTTCTCCTTGCTGTGCATCATTGACGGCACCCTGATCACCCTGCGGCGGCATCCGGACCGGCCTGAAGCCGTGCGGCTGCTCGGCATCGCCCTGGCGGCGCCGCTGATTGCCTCGGGTCTGGTGCTGCCGGCGCCCTGGGCGGCTTACGGTTCGGCCGTGGGGCAGATGATCTTCCTTATCGCCGCAGTGCAGTATCACGTGCTGCAGGGTCAGCGTGGGCAGTTTCTGAAGCGTTTTCTATCCCCGTCGGTGGCGGAGCTGGTGCGCCGCGAAGGCCTGGGCATGGCGATGCAGCAGCAGAAATTGCCCATCGCCGTGGTGGCCTGCGATCTGCGCGGCTACACCCGGTTCGCCCAGGAACGCGATTCCGGCGAGGTGATCGCGGTACTGCAACAGTTCTACGACGAAGTGGGCGCGGCAGCCGCCGGCCATGGCGCCACGATCAAGGATTATGCCGGTGATGGGGTGCTGCTGCTGCTCGGCGCGCCGCTGCCGGTGGCCCACCATGCGCAACATGCCGTGAAGCTGGCGGCCAGCATCCGGCAACGCTGCGAGCAGGCCTTCGCCCAGCAGGGCATCGAACTGGGCATCGGCGTGGGCGTGGCCAGCGGCACGGTCAGCGTCGGCGTGATCGGCCGGGAGCGGCTGGAATACGTGGCGGTCGGTCAGGCCATCAATCTGGCCGCGCGCCTGTGCCAATGCGCCGGACCCGGCGAGATTCTGGTCGATGAGGCCACCCTGGAACAGCTCGAGGACCACAGCCACTTCGTGGCCGGGGAGAAACTCAGCCTGAAAGGCTTTGCCGAGCAGGTCGGTACCTGGCAACTGGCCGGGGTGTAGTTCGGCGGCGGTCCGCCGGCCTTGTTGCCGGGGGGATCAGGGGTGCGCCTGATTGTATTCATCGATCTGGTCATTCAGCGTCCAGAAATCGTAGATGATGCCGATCAGGAAAAAACCGGCGGTCAGCAGATACAGCACCCCGGTAAGCCATTTGCCCAGGTACATCCGATGAATGCCGAACACGCCCAGAAAGGTCAGCAGCAACCAGGACAGGGTGTAGTTGGCGTCACCGGCATGAAAGCGCGTATCCGCCTCACGATCCATCCCCGGAATCAGGAACAGATCGATGATCCAGCCGACGAAGAACAGGCCCAGAGTGAAAAACCACAGGGTGCCGGTGAACGGGCGGCCGAAATAAAAGCGGTGCGCGCCCATAAAGCCTAGAATCCACAATACATAACCAACGGCCATATTGTGGGTGTTGTTGTTTTCGCTCATGTCCATGCATCCTGATGACAGATATCAAGATATTCACCACTGGCGGCACAATAGACAAGATTTACTTTGATGCGGCCAGCGAGTTTCAGATCGGCGAGCCGCAGATCGGCGGGGTGCTGGCTCAGGCCGGTGTGAGCTTGAACTACCGGATCGAGTCGCTGATGCGCAAGGACAGCCTGGAGCTGAGCACGGCGGACCGGGAGCAGATTCGGCAGGCCATTCAGGCCGAAGCCTGCCCGCGTATCCTGATCACCCACGGCACCGACACGATGATCGAAACCGCCCGGCATCTGGGCGATTGCGGCGCACGCACCGTGGTGTTTACCGGGGCGATGCAGCCGGCGCGGTTTCACGTCACCGATGCCATTTTCAATATCGGTTTCGCCCTGGGCGTGGTCAGCAGTCAGCCACCGGGGGTCTACATCGCGATGAACGGGCGTGTCTTCGACCCCGCGGCGGCGCACAAGAATCGCGCCGCCCAGCGCTTCGAGCCGGACTGAATCGCAATGGGCGCGCTGTTGCTGATTCTGCTGCTGATTGCCGCGTTCCTGGTAGGCACCTTTGCCTACAGCTACCGCCTGCTCAAGGCCCAGTCCAAGCGCGAGGAATCGATCGATCCGGCCAAGCTGCGCCAATGGGAGGACGACGAGGATTAGGCCGGGGGCTGCGGAACATAAAAAAGCCCCGGAGAGCCAGGCTCGCCGGGGCTTGAGTTCAGGCCTGGCCTACCAGAGGCTGCCGCCGCCTTCTTCGTTGCCGAAGGTGTAGCGCACGCCCAGGCTCCACTCATCCAGATCGAAGAAGTCAAAAACGTCGTAGTTCAGTACCGCAGCCCAGTTGCCGAAGCTGTAGGTCGCGCCGACGCCGTAGACCTTGTCGTCAGTGACGAGGTTGCCATCGTCGTCGCCATATTCTCGGTATCTGTAGCTGGCGTTCGCTTCCAGGTTGTCCCACACGATGGCGCGGATGCCCAGTTGAACCCCGAAGCCGTCGGTGCTGCCGCCGTTCACGCCGATCGCCTTGCTGCTGACCCTGCTGGCCTTGAACGGATTTTCGGCGCATGGATCAAAGCCGGTTTCGTCGCGAAACGCGCTGTTCAAGGCCTCAAAGCCGTCATCTGCGGGCGAGCCCGTGGGGCGGCATTCTTCACCCGTGGCCGGATCGGAGCCCGGATCGGCGCCCGGATCAGAGCCGCCACCGCCGCCACCGCCACCGCCACCGCTGCCGCTCACCGAGACATCCAGCTGCTCCCAGGTCACCGCACCGAACAGCACGATCGAGCTATCCTCGGTCAGCGGATAATTGCCGCCGATGCCAATGCCGAACAGGTCGATGTCGCCGGACGTCAGGCCGCGGGTGGAGTAGTCGGCCGTGGCGTAGACGTGTTTGGTGAGCTGGAAGCTCAGGTCCAGGCCGTAGCCGTCGCCGCTTTGGCCGCCGCCGCTCGAGTCGATATAACGGGCGGAAAGATTATTGAAGCCAATGGCCCCTTCGGCAGCCATGGCCGTGCCACTGGCCAGCAGTAAAAAGCCGGCGGTTTTCTTAAGCATCGAGATCTCCCTTTAAGATGCGCAGATGGATTGCCCGAACTATGCGACAGCCTACGGTGAACTGCAAGATGCAGCGGCGATTTAAGTGCGGGTGAACCTCAGTCGGGGCGGGGAGATGCCACGGCGCGAAAGCCGAAGTGCTGCTCCAGGCTGATTGTGCCGCTCAGGCTTTGCACCGGCCGGGCTTGACCATGAATCGCCAGATGCAGTTGCTGGGCTTCGGGCGCTGCGAAGGCCGTATTCAGGGTCGCATCGTCCAGGGCCGAACCTTGTGCATCGCAGAAAAACCCCAGCAGCTCAAGCAATTCCCGGTCATCCACCAGGGCCGGGCCGCCCGGTGTGGCCAGCAGCAGCTGGGCGTCCTCATCCAGATACACCGCCTCAATCGCGTCCAGGGCCGCGCCGGTGTGGTCGACAAACCGTAGCTGTGCCTGCAATGGCCGGTGTAGCCGGGCGATCCAGGGGGTGGCCTCCAGGGCCACATGGACCCGCTGCG
This sequence comes from Oceanococcus sp., assembly GCA_041624435.1. Classification (GTDB taxonomy): domain Bacteria; phylum Pseudomonadota; class Gammaproteobacteria; order Nevskiales; family Oceanococcaceae; genus Oceanococcus. Next base: position 9,338 of record JBFJVB010000122.1, read on the forward strand.
GGCCGTTCTGGAACGCATAGCTGCCGGAGTCCAGGCGCAGATAATTGCGCGCAATGAAGCCGATGAGATTGGGGTTGCTGATGGTTTCACCGCGCAAGCGCCAGTTGCCGCGGCGGTCCAGGCTCAGCCAGCCATGCACGTCGGGGACCTGCGGCCATTGCCGTAAAGCACGTTCGACCCGTTCATCCATGGCGCCAGTCTAATGGGTGTGGGCAGCCAATGCGATCCGGCCACGTCCGTCGGGCAGCTGGGTTATGTTGACGCTGTTTCGATCCTTGTGGAGCTGTGTTGCGCATCCTGCTTCTCCTTGTCGTGCTGGCGGCTTTGAGCCTGCTGCTGTGGTCCTGGCGCGGCGCTGGCCACCGCGAGGCCACAGCCGAATCACTGCGCATCGTGTGCGTCGGTGGGGAAAAATATATGCGTTGCCCCAGCGAATGCGAGGTCGACGCGGCGCACGCAGTGCATTGCCGCTGCCAGGATTTCTATTATCAACGCGGCGATGAGCCACTGAGCTTCAGCCACAGCCTGTGTCGCTAGGCTGCGGGGCGGGCTGGTTTCAGCACCGGGTAACGCTGGAACGGATTGCGCATCCGCGCCGGATTGCCGATGCTTGCGCCTTTATCGCTGGTGTGTGGCTCGATGCCTGATTTTTACGCCACCTGCCCGCAGGGTC
>JBFJVB010000123.1:0-9934 GCA_041624435.1 Oceanococcus sp.
AGCAGGCAATTTCAATCTCAAACCGAGGTTCCACACTGCTCAAGGGCGCATGAGCTTAGCGCATTGCCGCCGACGCCCGAATGCGACTTTGGTCGTGGCCGGAGGACCTGCGGGTTCGCCCAGGGCTTAAGGGGCGGGTCCCATCAGTTCGGCCAGCGGCCGGGTAAACCGGACCACCTGAAAACCGTTTTCCTGACTGGTGAACCAGACCTCGTTGCGCTCGAAATGAATCCGCGGTGCGGAAGTGGCATAGGTCGCGGTCTGGTTCAGGCCGGTCAGGGCGTAATTGGAACCGGGTTGATAGCCCGGTTTGGCCGGCGAGTAGTAATAGGCGATTTCCCGCGGCTGGTAGGGATTCCGGATATCGAATATCCGCAGCCCGGATTGCACGTATCCACAGGCCACCAGCTGCGCGTCGTGAATGGTCTGGGTGGTGCCGCCCTGCTCGCTGTGGCCGTCGAACACGGCGCAGTAATGCGCCTCGTAGCCGAACACACCGCCTTGGGCCGTATCCGCCTGTACCGCCTGCGCGTTCTCGGGCATGTGCACTTCCAGCTTGAGCTTGGAAATGATCACCGGATTGACCGGGTCAGCGACATCGATAATCCGCGCTGCGCCGAACCCACCCTCATCCACGAACAGGATGTAGGGGTGGCCGCCGATCGTGAACGCCTGGGTATGCTGGGCGGTATTGCCATCGGTCCAGTACAGTTCGCTCAGCACCCGCACTTCCGGACTGAGGCGGCGCTGCTGGATATCACTGATGTCGGTGATGACCAGCCCGTTGGGTTCCTGGTTGGTGAAGTAACCGGTATTGCCGTCTTCACTGAAGCCCATGCCGTGGTTATTGCTGAAAAAATCCGTCCAGCTGAAGATCAGCTCCGGATGGGCCGGGTCGCTGGTATCAATCGCATGGTAGCTCGCGGTGCTGTCCGACCCCCAGTAAGTCAGACCGTCCTGGATCCACTCGCCCTCATGACCGTTGGCCCCCACATCCACATCCGCCAGCAGCACCGGATGGGCGCAGTCGCCCGCCAGGTCATAGATCGCAAAGCCGGGTCCGGCCAGTTCCACCGCGCCCAGCAGTTCCCGCCCCAGATTGACCTTAAGTGATTCCCAGGGATCAATCATCGCCGCCGTGGTCAGGTATTCGCTGACCTGCGGCTGGGCCGAATCGGACACGTCCAGTACCACGGTGCCCGGCAGGAACTGCCCCGGCTTGGGCGGCACCGGCACCCCATCGGGTACGGCGCCCTGGGCAATGTTCAGTGAGGCGGTGTCGTAATACGCGCAGTCTTCATGCCAGGCGTGCTGCCAGCTGGCACCTTCACCGGCGAACTGACCGACCAGCTCCAGATTGCAGGCGTAGCCGCTCAGGGAGCGACCGCTGATGCGATCGATCAGCGGCACCTGCCCCTGCAGACCGGTTTCCACCGGATCGCCGGCGGCGCATTGGGCCTTGGCCACCGGCCCTTCGAATACCGCCTGCGCCCTGGCCTGAGCGGCCAGCTCGACCCCGCCATCGCAGGCACTCAGGCCCAGTACCACGGCCAGCGGCCCCAGCACACCAAGACTTCGAGGATGATTCGCAGCCATGTTCCGCTCCTTTCTGAATCCGGTCGGCCTACTTGAAAGGCCAGACCCCATTGGTGAAACGCAGCACCTGGAATTCATTGTCCTGACACATGGCCCACAGCTCGCCGCGCTCGGGAATCAGACGCATCTGCGCCGCACAGTGATCGACCAGCCCGCTCCACAGCCCGCTGGCCGAGGAACCCGGCAGGGGCTCGTCGGGAATCGGTGGCGGATTGTAGTAGGCGATTTCCCGTGGCAGATAGACATCACGCACATCGAACACCCGGACGCCGGATTCGAAATACCCGCAGGCCAGGGCCGTGGGATTGACCTGCCGATCCAGGCTGCAGTAGTGCGCGTCGTAGACAAACAGCGGCACCCCACCGTCGATGACGTCCAGCCCTGCATTCTGGGCCAGATGCACCTCCAGCTTGAGCCGGGAGACGATCACCGGATTGCGCTCATCGCTGATATCGATGATGCGCACCGTGCCGCGTCCGCCTTCCTCGACGAAAATCAGATACGACTTGCCGCGGCTGGTGAACGGAATGGTGTGCTGGGCGATCGCCCCGTCGGCCCAGTACAGCTCGCTGATGACCTTGACCCGCGGATCCGGAATGCGGCGCTGGATCTCGCTGACATCCATGACCACCAGGCCGGTGGCCCCATTGGGCAGGGCCGCCGTGGGTGGCACCGCGTTGTTGCCCAGATAGGCGCGCTCACCGTCATCGCTGAAATTCAGCCCGTGCGTGGCCCAGTCGATGGACTGCACCAGGTAGGGATCGGTCGGGTCGCTGGTATCGATCGCATTGACCAGACTGCCGCCGGAACCGTAGTAGGTCAGACCGTCGGGAACCCATTCGCCCTCATGACCGGTGGTGCCGGTGATCGGAATGCTGGCCTGCAGCCGCGGGTGGGCGCAATCGCCGGAAATATCATAGATGTCGAAGTATTCCTCACCGGGCGGCCCGGTGTCTTCGCCGCCCGACAGCTCCACCGCAGCAATCAGCCCACGTATCTCGTTCACCTTCAGGGCTTCATGCGGGTCCAGCATGGCGGGTGTCTGCAGCAGCGCCGTCTCCACCGGATTCAAGGGGTCGGACACATCCACCACCACGGCGCCGGGTTCGGTGCCGCGATCGGCATTGTCCAGGGTGCCGTAGTAGGCGCACTCGTCGAACCAGTCCAGCTGCCAGCTGGCGCCTTCACCATGCCGGTACTGGGCCACGCGCTCCAGATTGCAGCTATACCCTTCCAGAGACCGACCGCTGGCGCGATCCGCCCGTGAGACCTGGCCCTGCATGCCGGTCTCGGGATTGGATCCCGGCCCACATTGGGCCGCCGGCACCGCCTCGATCGGCAGGCCGGGATCGAACACCGCGGTGCTCTGGCTGCGCTGGATATCCCGCGCCTGGGTCATCAGCGCCGCGATGGGCTCTCCCCCATCCGAGCAGGCCGAAAGGCCCGCGACGATGCTCAGTGCGAAACCGACATTTATTATTCTGTTCACCGCTCTCCCCCTACCTACCCCAATGAACCGGATCATCTCCCGGTTCACTGGTTGCGTCCATGCGACCTTAGTCTGAGCGAGCGCAGACCCCCGGCCCCTGGCCGGGGTTCCGGAGCACCTCAGTCAGTGAAAGGCCAGACCCCGTTGGTGAATTGCAGCACCATGAAGCCATTGTCCTGGCAGGTGGTCCAGAGTTCCCCGGCTTCGCGCACAAAACGCACCTGCGCGGTACACCAGTCGGTGCTCAGGTTGTTGCCGCCCAAGGCATTGGTGACCAGGCCGTTGGCATGTTCCGAACCCTGCAGGCGCTGCTGCTCGCCCACCTGCGCGGGTGGGTTGTAGTAGGCGATCTCACGCGGCGCATGCTGGTCGCGGATATCGAATACGCGGACGCCGGATTGGAAATACCCGCAAGCCAGGGCGGTCGGGTTGTGCTCCCGATCCACCCCGCAATAATGGGCCTGATAGCCGAACACGCCGTTGCCCTCGGTGTCGCTGACCTGGATATCGGCATGCTCGGGCATGTGGATCTCCAGTTTCAGCTTGGTGACGACCCGCGGCTGGGTCTCATCGGAAATATCGATGATACGGGCCGCCCCGGCCGGGCCCTTGAAGCCACCCTCACCGCTTTCGTCGACGAAAATCACGTACGGCTTGCCGTCATAGAACACCGGAATGGTGTGCTGCGCGGTGCTGCCATCGGTCCAGCAGACCTCACCCACGACGGGCATGGCCGGATTCGGCACCCGAGCCTGGACTTCGGAGGTATCAAAAATGACCAGCCCATTGCCACAGCTGGCATTCACCGCGTACATGCGATTGCCGTCCGCGCTCATGCTCAGACCATGGCCGGAACCGGCGTTATCGCTGCGGGGGATATAGACCGGAGCGGTCGGATCGCTGACGTCGATCGCCGACGGCACCAGACCACCGTAGTAGGTCTTGCCATCCGGCGCCCAGTTGCCTTCATGCCCCACCGGCACATTCATCGGGGTGGAGGACAGCAGCTTGGGCTTGGTGCAATCATCCTTGACGTCATAGACGTCAAAAAACACCGGGCCGCCCACGTTCCAGCCGGCCACGGCACCGAGCATCTTGCGCTTGTCATTGACCTTGAGGGATTCCCAGGGATCAAGCATCGCCCCGGTCGGCAGATTGCCGGCCCGCTTGGGATTCGTCGAATCGGAGACATCGATGACCTGGACCCCGACATCGGTGTGCGGGCCACTCAGACCACCGGCCCAGACCGTGCCGTAATAGCCACACTCCTCGAACCAGGCGAACTGCCAGGAAGCGCCCTGGCCCTGGTGCTGGCCCTTGAGTTCCAGATTGCAGGAGTAACCCAGTTCGTTACGCCCACTGAGCCGATCTTCCAGTGAAACCCGGCCTTGCAAATCCGTTTCCGGACTCGCCCCCGGCCCGCATTGCGCCAGCGACACCGGGCCTTCGAAAACCTCCGTTTCGGCGCCGTCGGCCAGACGCGGAGCGGCCAGATTGGCCACTTCCTTGCCACCGCCGCAACCGACTACAGCCAGCAACAGACCGGCCACGCTGGCCTGGGCCAGGGCCTTCTCAAGGTTCTTCATGTATTTTCTCCGTCCCGCACAGGAATTGATGACGCTGCCACCGCTGCTGGTGACCTGTTGTTATGAGTATTCTTGCCTTTGGCTAGCCCAGGGCCAATTCGACCTTGGTCCAAATCCGCCCTGCCGCGTCACAGGCACAGCCCGATCCTGCCAGTTCTCTGGCAGCCGCTGCCGCGAGTCGAAGCCCGAAGGCCGTGGCTCATTCCTGAACCCCGAACGAGTGAGGTCCGCTTGGCTTGGGCTTTCGCCGCCATGCGTCCAGGCGAATCCCTCCCATCCCTACACGGTCCCCGGCGGCAAAAGGTTCCCGGTGGACTGGGCGGCCAGACACGGCCCGACGGCGTGAATCTGGCAATGCCGGAACCAATCTGCTTTAAACTGGGTCTGCTAAGCGGGACCTGAGCAAGCGTCCGCCGCCTACCATTTGGAGTTCAAACCGATGAAAGACCAGAACCAGTTGATTTCCGCCGCCCTGGCCAGCGTGATTGCCGTGGCCGGTGCGGGTTTCGCCGAGCAGGCCCAGGCCGGCAAGGCCGGGCATGAAAAATGCGCCGGGATCGTCAAGGCCGGACGCAATGACTGCGGCACATCCAGCCATAATTGTGCGGCCCAGGCCACGACAGACGCCCATCCTGAAGAGTGGATCTACGTACCGACCGGCACGTGCAGCAAGATCGTCGGCGGCCAGATCGCGGGTAAGAAAAAGGCCCAGTGAGGCCGCGTCAGGAAGCGACTGCGGAAACACTGGCAGGCGTAGGCCTGGGTCTGCGCGCCCCGCATTATCAGGACATCCTCGACAACCGACCCGAGGTGGACTGGTTCGAAGCCCTGACCGACAACTATCTGAGTGACGGCGGTCCGGCGCTGCGGGTGCTGGACGCCATCCGCGGCCACTACCCGATCAGCCTGCACGGCGTGGGTCTGTCGCTGGGCTCCTGCGACCCCTTGAATCAGGACTACCTGGACAGGCTCAGCCGGGCGATCGCCCGGTTTGAACCGGTGGCCGTGTCCGAACATCTGTGCTTCACCTCGGCGGGCGGCCACTACAGCCACGAACTGCTGCCCCTGCCCTACACCGAGGACTGCGTCCGACATGTGGCGGCACGCATACGCGCCGTCCAGGACCGGCTCGGGCGCCGCCTGCTGATCGAAAATGTCTCCAGCTATGTGAGCTTTCAGGACTCGCAGCTGTCCGAGGCGCAATTTCTGGCCGCGGTGCTGGATGAAGCCGACTGCGATCTGTTGCTGGATCTGAACAATTTGTATGTCAGCGCCTGCAATCATGACTTCGAGGTGGAAAGCTATCTCGACGCCCTGCCAGCGCAAAGAATCCGGCAGATCCATCTGGCAGGCTATACCGACCGTGGCGATCATCTGCTCGACAGCCATGGCGAGCCGGTACACCCGCCGGTCTGGTCGCTCTACGCAACCGTCGTGCAGCGCTATGGCGCCATCCCCAGCCTGATCGAGTGGGACACGGACATACCCGCGCTGCCCACATTGCTCGAAGAAGCAGACAAAGCCCGCTACATCCAGCAACGCGCCGCATGAAAACTCTGGCCGAACTGCAGGGTGAATTTCTCGCCGCGGTCTGGCGGGGGGACACCCGCCTGGAAGCTGCTCTCACCCGCAGCCCGACGCAAACCGCGGCACAGCGCCTGGCGGTCTACCGCAGCAGCGTGCTGGGCTCAATGATCGGCGCCATGGCAGACGCCTATCCGGTGATCCAAGCCCTGACCGGCGAGACGTTTTTTGCCGCTACCGTGGGCCGCTACATGGCCGGACACCCCTCGACCAGCCCGGATCTGCATGTTTACGGCGCCGGCTTTGCGCAGTTCCTGAGTCGTTTCGAGCCCGCCCGGGATCTGCCCTATCTGCCCGACATCGCCCGGCTGGAATGGGCCTGGCACCGGGCCTTCCACGCGGCGGACCAAAGTCCTCAGGATCTGAGCCAACTCGCCGCCCTGAGCCCCGCGCAGCAGGCCAGTCTGCGCCTGCGCCTGGCCCCCGGCCTGGTGGTGATCCGCTCGGTCTATCCGATTCTGGAGATCTGGCAGGCGAACCGCTCAGAGCCCGGCCGCGCGGCGGCCATCAGCCTGGATCAGGGCGGCGTGCAGCTGATCGTGAGTCGACCCGGAACCGCACCCGAAGTGCATGCGGTCGATGCGCAAACCGCGCAGTTTCTCGACCGCGCCGCCGCTGGCGCCACCCTGGGTGAACTTGCCGCCACCTGCCCTGAGGCCACCGCCGGGCTCGCCGGTCTGGTTCAGCGCGCCTGGATCATCGGTTTCAAGGCCAATGAATCCAAGCCGACATCCGGCCCTGCCTGATCGGGTCAGCGCTGCATGCAGAACGCATTGAGCTTGTGCCCATCCAGGTCACGGAAGTACCCCGCATAAAAGCCACCGGGACCTCGCGGCCCGGGCGCGCCTTCATCCGTCGCCCCCAGTTCCAGGGCCCGGGCGTGTAACGCATCCACCTGCTCCGGGCTGGCCACCGCCAGCGCCACCATCACACCATTACCGACCGTAGGCGGTTTGCCGTCAAACGGGCGAATGAGCGACAGCATGGGTTTATCGGGCGCGCTGCCCCAGGCGATGAAGGTATCCGCCTCCATGAAGCGTTTCGCGCCCAGGGTTTCCAGTAACTGGTCGTAAAACTTTGCCGCCGCGGCCATATCTGCCGTGCCCAGGGTGATGTATCCGATCATGTCTGCTTCCTCGTTGCTCGAATCGCGACCTGCGATTCAGTCATACCATAGCTTGGCGGCACGCCGAGCTGTCCAGGTTCTGCTCCAGCCCCCTTACGGAACCAGGGCGGAAAAATCCAGCTGCAAATCCGTCGCGCTGTCATTGCGAATCCACTGATAGGCGCCAAACCGCTCGGGCATCTGCCCGGCCAGCCGCCATTCGATGAATTCCACCGCGTCGATCTCCAGCACCGCCGTTCGGCCGGAAGGTGGCGGGTCCAGCACAAAGTAAAAGTTCAGCATATTGCCTGTCACCTGGCCCGAACTGAGCATCTCCTCGGTGATGGGCACCACGACACGCTGCCAGTCTGCTCCGGCCTCGAACGGCAGGCTGACCGAATTGACCAGGACCGACTCCGGGTCCTCCGTGGGGTTGGTGTCGTCAAATTCATAGATATCAAACCGCGTGCTGGCCACAGCGCTGCCTTGCAGGCGAGCGCTGAATTCCAGGCTATAGCTCGGCGGCGGATCGAGGCTCACCGCGCCATCCGGCGTGCGCTCGAACAAACGGTGGGATCGAAACGGAATCCGGGCAACCGGCCGGATCAGCGTAAAAACGGAGTGATCCGGGCGCCGGCTGAGTTGCAGCATGCCGCGACCCTGGGCGGCGTCTCCTACGACGGTCTGTTTGTACCGGCCGGAGGTGCGCCAGTGGGTGCCTTGATCAATCGCGCGGTCGGCGGCGAGATCTTCGAAATCACCCCAGCCGAAAATATCCCGGCCAATGTAGATGTCGGCGTCGGTCTTGGCCAGGCCGAGATTGGCCGATACCAGTCCCTCATGAGCCATCGCGGCACGCTGTCCGGCCGCGACCCCCCTTTGCAGGCGCGTCTGGGCATTTTCCACCGGCGTGATGACCGCCGTATGACGATCCAGAACAAACCCCGGCCGCCGGGTGTCGGCATCCTGCTCACCGACGAAGGCCTTGACCCCGTTGTCGTCGGGGTCGCGGGCAGCACCGGCGCCCATCATGCTCATTTCCCAGACCCGCAAAGCCGTGCGTTGCGCTGCCTTGCCGACCACCGGAGTGGGCTGGTAGTCGATGATCTCCACCGGAATCAGGCGCACCTGGATGGGGCGGTCATCTTCCCAGACGACGCGCAGAAATGCGGTGGAAAAAGTCGCCAGGAAATCCTGATCAAACACGAAATTGCCCAGGCTGTAGGCAATGAACTTGCCTTTGTACCATTCCACGCCCTGCAGTACGTGGGGATGGTGGCAGATCACGATATCGGCCCCGGCATCGATGGCAGTACGGGCATTGCGCTGCAGACTTTCGGAACCGGCCTCCTGGTATTGGAAGCCGGAATGCAGCTGCACGATGACCACGTCGGTCTGCTGTTTCAGCTTCGCAATCGCCGCGCGGGCCTCCGAGCTACGCCACATCGCCGCGCCACCGTGTCCGCGTCTGGCGACCCAGTCCTGCATTTCCGGATACACCTTGACCAGGGACGCCCAGGCCGCCGCGGTTTCCTCTTCGGACAAGCCCGACTCACGACTCGCAAACATGCCCCAGACCGTGCGGATGCGCCGCGGCTTCGCCGGCACATCCCAGGTCTCACCGGCGAAGGACCACACGCGCTGCTCATACTGCCAGACCTCTTCTGGCGGCAGATCCGCGGGCATCGGCAGGTCCGCCGCCGGATAGCTGTTGTTCACGAACGAGCCGGTGACACTGGTGTAGGTCAACAGCCCCACCTGCAGATCATTCACCGCGGTGATCAAAGGTTTGTAGGCATCAGTCGCATTGACCGAGGCTCCCAGATGCTTGAAAGCATAAGCGTCCAGCGCATCAAGGGTTTGCCGCAGCCCTTCCTCCTTGTAATCCCGCGTATGGTTATTTGCCAGCAGAACCGCGTCGACCTCAAGATCCTGCAAGGCCGCCAGCGTGCCCGGCCGGGAATTGAGAATGAAGCGCTTACCGAAGTACGCATCCTCGGGACCGAGGGTGCTGACCGTGGTTTCCAGATTCAAGGTGCGGAAATCGGCCGCCCGATACACCTCGCGAATTCGCGACACCACCTTTTTCGCCCCGCGTGACGCATCGCCCGCGGGAATCAGGGGCGGCCCCGAGACCGGCTCCTCAAACCGGCGCCCGAACATCGCATCGCCGGTGGCATGCAGCACCCAGCGCCGGCCGTTCTTGCGGTCGAACAGACGCACCTCCACCGGCTTGGCCGCATCTTCCCAGCCGAGCATCACTGGCTCGGACAGATAGCCGCTGGCACTGGCAATGCCGGCCACCGGGCCGTTCAGGCCCTCCACAGTCACAAGACCCAGCGCATCGGTCACATAGCTGCGCCCGTCGATGTTCAGCTGCGCAGCGCCGATCGCCTGGCCATCGTCGCCTTTGATCTTCACCTCAACCGCGAAGCTGGGATCGGGCGGCGGCTGGTAGGTGCAGCCGGCCAGCGCCCACGGCAGCAGGATCATCCAGCGGCCCAGCACGCCTGGTAAAACAGAGACTCTCACGCTCATACGGCTCGGGCCTGCACAGCCCAGATCATTTGATGG
>JBFJVB010000124.1:0-9926 GCA_041624435.1 Oceanococcus sp.
GCCCGCAGGGCAAGGGCAGGATGCCCGCAGCAATCCCTCATCCCCAGCCAAACAACAAGGCCCGCGCAAGCGGGCTTTCTTGTTTGGTGGGGTTGGTGATGAGAACCCCGAGGTTCGATCGATCGGCAGGATTGCCGATCGACGCGACCGCTTAAGATCAGTCCTCGTCGAATGGCTGCGGTGAGGGCCACTGAACGACATCGAGCGCGCTGCGTGGCAACGGCGCCAGGCTGAGCAATTGCCTGCCGCGCAGTTCCGGCAATTCGACGCTTATACCGATCTCGCTGATGATCTGGAGGCTGAGCAGACGGATGACTTCGCCGTGACCGCCGGGCGTGACCAGCATGTTCGGTAGCTCGATGGGGGCGGAATCATCGGCCCAGGCTGCGGTGCCGAAGGTCAGTGTTGCCGCCAGCAGGATCAGGCCGTATTGACCGGTTCGGGATCTGGCCGAGCGATCATCCTTGAAACGCAACGCATCCGGCTCAACAGAAAATGCATGATGTTTCCACATGATGACCACCCTCGCTTGCGTTCCAAGCAGGAACCCCCGCAGTAAACACTTTTCTGCGTGAATTCCGGGTGAAGAAAATGTAAAGGCGACGCTGCGGTCCGGCGGTGAGCCCAGCCGCCGAGTGACCGGTGAGCCCTGCCCGAAAGATGATCTGATCCGGGCATCAAGTGGGCCCGGTGGAGGCCCTGCGCAGAAATACGCTTTCGATCAGCTGCACCCAGGCGGGGCCCAGCGCCAGGCTGATCGCAATCACCGCGATGGTGAGCTGGTAGGCCACCTGGCCGACTATGCCGGCGCCGAAGCCCACGGCCGCAAGCACGAAACTGAATTCACCGATATGGGCCATCAGCGCACCCGCATACACCGATTCCGACCAGCTGCGTCCCAGAATGCGCAGGATGCCGGCATTGATGAAGGTGTTGGTCAGCAGGGTCAGAGCGACCAGAATGGTGATCTCCCGCCAGTACTCAGCCATGAGGTGTATGTCCATCAGCATGCCGATGGAGGCGAAAAAGATGGCCACAAACAGGATGCGCAGCGCGTCCAGATGCGTTCTGACCCAGGTGACGTCGCGGGTTTGCCCGACAATGATGCCGGCGATGAATGCGCCCAGCGCGGTGGAGAGCTGAAAAACGCCGGTGACAAAGGCCAGCCCGAAGCAGAGCAGCAGTGCCAGGAAGACCTGCATTTCCACATCCCGCGCCAGATGCTTGATCCAGGGTAGTTTGATGTCCGGACTCTTCATGATCCAGACCACCAGCGCCAGCATCAAGGCGCCACCGGACAACTGAAGTATCACTGTGGATTCGTCGACGCCGGCGCCGCCCAGCAAGGCCAGCAGAATGAGCATCGGAATCACCAGGATATCCTGCGCGATCAGGATCATCACCGTGTCCCGGCCGATACGGGTGTCGATCTCGCCACGGCGTTTCAAATGGTCTACCACGATGGCGGTACAACTCAGGCTGATCACCAGGCCGATCAGCACCGTTCGCGCCAGCGGCCAATCGAAGGCGTAGCCCATCACGCCGACCAGGCCCATCGACACGAGAATCTGCAAGATGGTGCCGATCAGCGCCACCCGCCAACTCTTCATGATCTGGCGGGGCGATACCTCCATGCCGATGAAGAACAGCAGCAGGACCACGCCAATCGCGCCCAGCTGGCCGACGATCGCCTGGTCCTGGACCAGGCCGGCGCCGTGCGGCCCCAGGGCCAGGCCGGCGATGATGTAGCCGGTGATCATGGGTTGGCGCAAGGCGTGCATCAGCAGACCCGTCAACAGCACAGTTATCGCGCCCGCGACAAAAAAGATGACTAGAGGGTCCTGGTACATGCACTCAGATATTCAACACGACGGGCTTACATGATCTATGGAATGTTGCGGTGTGGGAAGACCGGCCACCACCCCGATGTCCGCAGTTGCCGGCGCCTTGCGTGGATGCGGGCGTTGGTAACGCGATGATCTGTTCCGGAGCTTTGTCATGGCAAGGTTCGCGGACCAAGGCGGGAAAACCGGCCACGGGTGTCGCTGATCAGGAAGATGGGGCCGTCCAAAGCGCAGGTCAGCTTGCTACAGTAGGCTGGATACATTCAGCGGATTGTCAGCCAGGGAGGCCTTGAGTATGCGCGCAAGCCTGCAAACAGTTGTTTCGCGTTATCCGGCGTGGACTGGTGCAGCGGCATTCCGGCCGCGCCGGTCGGGGGACAGCTAATGCCCGCCCGGATCAACGCGCTGGTGGTTGACGATGATTCCGCCAGCCGATTGCTGGTGTGCACGCTGCTGGAAAAGCTGTTGGTGGAACGGGTTCTGCCGGTTGAAAGCGGGCGACTGGCTCTGGAGGCTATTGAGCGTGACTCCTCGATCAATTTGCTGGTGTGTGATCTGCGGATGCCGGACATTGACGGGGTGGCGCTGTTGTCGGCGCTACCGGAGCGTCGGTTCCTGCCGATTCTGATCATCAGCGGCCTGGATCGGGCGACGCTGGATATTGCCTTTCACGCTGCCGAGGCGCGGGGTCTGGATGTGCTGGGCTCGCTCGAAAAACCGATTACCCTGGCCGCCCTGGAGCCGATGATCGAGCAGGTGCGGCAGCGGGGGGCGGCGCAGGAGGATCGGGAGCTGATTCCCGGTGGCCGGGAAGGTCTGCTGTCCTTGCTGGAAAAATCAGCAAGCATCTGTTTGCCGCAGCCGGTCATGAGCCTGTCGAATGGGGAATTGTCCGGCATTGCCGTGCGGCCCGGCTGGCATGAGGAGGCGGGGATTGAAACCGATATTTGCACCATCGCGCGACGCTTCGGTCTGCTGCGTGAGCTGACACTGTCCACCCTGGCCAACGCCGGACAGCTGTTTCTGGCCCAGGATCATCAGGTCGCGGACCTGTGGATTTCACTGGGCCTGGATGGGAGTGTGCTGGCTGATCGTTCCTTTCCCGATCTGGCCAAACGTTGCGTGCAGAGTCACTGGCTGGAGCCGGAGCAGGTCGTTTTCGAAGTGAGACTGAATGACGTGACCGCCAATCCGGTGGCCTGTCTGGAGGTCATCGCTCGTTTGCGGGTCATGGGCTTCCAGATTGCACTGGACACCGAATATCTACGCGTGCGCACCCCGATCACCGACGTGAATATTCCCTTTCAGCAATTGCGCTTGAGCATGGCGCGCATTCGCGGTGAGCAGGCCGCGGCCCTGGCGTCAGAAACGTCGGTCGATGCCATGGTGACCGCTGCCCACGCCCGCGCCGCTTTGGCCCTGGCGGTAGCGGTGGACAGCGGAGAGACCTTGCGGGAGGTCGATGCCCTGCATATCGATCTGGCCAGTGGTCCGGCGGTGGATGAACTGCTGGGCCCGCGTGTGGGGCTGGCCCCGAGCGCGCCCACGGGTGGAGCCGGTGCAAGGCACTGACGGAGACCGAAGCCTGAGACATTCAGGATTCCCGATCAGGGCTCCAGAGCGGGCCGAAGCGCTTCGCGCTGTTGGTCGATGCGCAGGACGTCCGCACTAATATGCCGCGCCAGACCGCTCCAGGCCTGACCCAGGCTGCGCACCAGGGCAGGGTAGCCATCTTCCGGTAATGCGTGTTCAAGATGAAAGCTGCGGGTCTCCAGCAGCGCGCCGTCATGGTCACGCAGCAGCCAGTAGCCGCTCAGGACGGCGGTGCCAGCGTAATGGCCCTGGAAGCGCTCCAGGCTGACATTCAAGTGATAGCTCACCCGATCCGCCGGACTGATGTCGGCGCTCTCCAGAATTTGCAGCGCGGGCAGGGCCTGGCTCAGCTGTTGGCGCAGCGCCCGGCTGAGTTGTCGGCCGATGGCTTCGGCCCATTGGTGGCCGTGGGCCTGGCTGATCGCGATGTCGTCGGTCTGGTAGAGCAATCCCTGGCTATCGATATAGGTGGCCAGGTGCAGCGGGTGGAGTTGCAGCAGCCGCGCAGCGGGGGCGGCCATCGGCGCGGGCGGTGCGTTCAACTGGGCCAGTCGATAACGCTGCACCTCTTCGCCACGGCTTGCGCACCCGCCGATCAGCAGGGCCAGAATCACCATCAGGGATCTTTTCATGGTCTCGAGGCTCGCGGTTCGGGATCTTTCTGCCTGGGTCGATTGAAGATCAGCGCGTTGGGTCGTTCATCCAGAGTCCGCAGCACCGGCTGCAGGTCGCGCATCAAGGCGTCCAGGCGCTGCAGCGCGGTGCTCAGGTCGCGGTAGGCCGGTGCGTCGCTGGAAAAACCGTTGAGAGTCTGGCGCAGTTCCTGCAGGCCGCCGAGCAAAGCCCCGGGCAGGGCGGTGGTTTCACGGCTTTGCAGCAATTGATCCAGATGGGCGCTCACGCCCTGCAGTTGCACCAGCAACTGGCGCGAATCGCGCAGGTTCGCGTCCAGGTTACTCAGCACCGCTTCGACCGGCATCTGGTTCAGCTTGTCGAGCAGGCGGCTGAGCTTGTGCTCGAGCTGGGCGAATCCACTCGGTGCCGTGGGCAACTCCTCGATGTCATTGATCCGCTGCCCTGGTTCAGGGGGAGGCAGGTCCGGGTGAAAATCCAGATCGACGAACAGGGCGCCGGTGAGCAGGTTGCCGGACTTCAACGAGGCCCGCAGGCCATCCTGGATCAGGTCGGCGAAGCGGACCCGCCAGCCGGCGTCATCGGCGGCTGCGCCGAAAGAGACCAGGCGTTGCGGTTCGATGTGGATCAGCACCGGAATGGTTTCCCGCAGCAGGGGGTCGATGCCGTCCGTGGTCAGTTCATAGGGCACTTCAACCACGGTGCCGATGCGCACGCCGCGAAATTCCACCGGCGCGCCCTTGCTCAGGCCACGCACCGTGTCATCCATCATCAGGATATAGGCCAGATGACGGTCAAAGCTGCCCTGTCTGGCGGCCTCTGCGTCGGGATAGAGGGTAAAGCTGGCATCGGCCGTAACCGGTTCGCCGCGGGAGAGGCCCTCGGGTACGCCGAAGGCAATGCCTCCGCCCAGCAGCCCCTCCAATGAACTCATATCGATGGAAACCCCTTCGGAGTTCAGGGTCATTTTGACCCCCGAACGGGTCCAGAAACGGGTGTTCGAGGTGACCAGGGTATCGAAAGGGGGTCTGATGAACAGGCGGTAGCGCAATTGGCGGGTCTGGATGTCGAATTCGGCGTTTTCAACCCGGCCGACGTTATACCCCTGGAAGCTCACCGGATCACCGGCGCTGGCGGCGTCCGCCTTGGTACTGGTCAATTGCACCCTCAGGCCTTTGGCGCCACGCGGGGTGGTCGGTGGCTGCTCCAGGGCGACGAAGCTGTCGCGGCTGGCGTCCGCCTTGCCGGGTTGCAGGCGAATGAACACCCCGGACAGCACCGTGCCCAGTCCGGAAATGCCTTCGCGGCCGACCCGGGGTTTAACCACCCAGAATTGCGTGTCTTCGCGCAGCAGACGCTGGGAATCCGGGTTCATCCGGGCAGTGATCACGATGTGGTCGAAGGCCTCGGACAGGCGTACGTTCTCGACCTTGCCGACGGCGACATTGCGCGCCTTGATCAGGGTTTTGCCCGCCTCGATGCCTTCGGCGGTGTCCATCCTGATGGTGATCAGGGTGCCACGGGTCGTGTAGCTGTGCCAGCCCATCCACAGGCCGATCGCGGCGGCGACCAGAGGCACGAACCAGATCGGCGAGATTCGCCGCGCGCTTTCGCGCAAGGCGACATGGGTGGGTGTGTTCATGAGGCCGGTACTGCTGCTGGGCTGGTTGGCTGGGTGTTCTGGCTCCAGATGACCCGCGGGTCAAACGCGCGAGCGGCCAGCATGGTCAGCACCACGACGGAGCAAAAAGTGGTCAGCGCCGGCCCCGGCAGGACCGACATCAGCTGACCGCTGCGCATCAGGGCGACGAGAATCGCCACCACGAAAACATCCACCATCGACCAGCGACCGACGAATTCGGTTACCTGGTACAGGCGGTGCTGCAACAGCGGGCTGGCAGCCGGGGTATTGCCCGCGACCAGGCAGAGCCAAAGCAGAACCAGCATTTTTACCACCGGCACCAGGATGCTGGCCACAAAAATCACCGCCGCGATGGGCCAGGAGCCTTTGGCCCAAAGCAGCAGGACGCCACCCATGATGGTCGAGGCCTCGGTGCTGCCGAACGATGTGGTCATCATGATGGGATAGGCGTTTGCCGGGATGTACAGGATCACCGCCGTCAGCAGCAGCGCCCAGGTGGCCTGCAAGGGCGCGTGGGTCTTGCTCGGCAAATTTGCGCGGCAGCGCGGGCAGCGCTGGTCACGCAGGGCCGGCTTGAACAGCAGTTGATGGCAGCAGCGGCAGGGCAGCAGGTCCTGGTCGCCGGCATTGAGGCCAGTCTGTACGCCGAAGGGCGCCTGAGGCTCGCCTTCCAGGCGGATCCAGAGTGCGTCAAAGTTAACGTCCGCCATGGTCCTGATCAGCAGGAGCACGAAGGCCGCAAAGGACCAGAAGGAGGGGCCGAGCAGCACGTCGGCCTGGCCGGCGATCTTGACCATGCTGACCAGTGCAGCCACCATGAAGACGTCCGCCATCATCCACGGTTCCAGCGCCCTGAGCAGGCGAATCAGTGAACGATCCCAGGGCAGTCGCCGGGCCCCGAGCAAGCCGAAATGCAGATAGGCAACCGTGAGCAGATACACGGCTGGGATGAACAGGATGGCCAGTCCCACGACCAGGGCCAGGGCCGGATAATCGGCTGACAACAGGCCCAGGGTGGTGTCGAAGATGTTCATTTGCCGCAGACTGCCCTGCATCTCGAAACTGACGAAGGTGAAAGGCAGGGAGACCATCAGCATGATGAAGGCGGCCGTGCAACTGGCCGCTGCCGACTGGAGCGGGGCCCGTGGCCGATGCTGCAGCAGATGGGTGCAGCGCGGGCAGCGCGCACTTTCTCCTGGCCGCAGAACCGGCATCCGGACCACCAGATCACATTCCGCGCAGGCCTGAAACCGGCGCCGGCGCCGCGATGCCAAGGCTCGACGATCCACCGTTCCCCCACACAGCTTGACTGATGATCACAATGCCATGCTCACGCGGTCAGGGCCAGTGCACAGGCGTCACGGCCGGGCGAATTGTAGCGGGATATCAGGCGGCGAAAAGGTGTCCGGCGCCGATCACGATCCCGATCAGGGCCAGCGACCAGATCAGGCAGGCACAGCCATCCAGCACCGAATAGCGCAGGCGGTCGAAATCGCTGATTCCGAGCATGGCCGGGATCAGGCTGCGGATGGCTGGAATGAAACGACCGATGAAAATGGCGCTGCTGCCATGGCGACGCACCAGGGCTTCGGCCTTGAGCAGTTTGTCGCGGTGACGCCGGGCCAGGGCCAGATGATGGACGCCGGGGCCGATCCAGCGTCCGGTGTAGTAGCCCACGTGATCTCCCAGGGCGGCGCCCAGCAGCGCCAGCAGCCACATCAGGGGAAGGCTGGCCCATTGGTTGACATGGATGATCGAACTGACGATCACCAGAAAAATTCCGGATACGAACAGGCCAATGCCGATACAGGACTCGATAAAGGCCAGGAGTGGCACCGCCACGATGGCGTACTCCTGGTGGCTTTTCAGCCAGTCCAGCACGATGGTGTCGATGATGCCTCCTTGGACGAAAACGCGGGGCCTCCAGAGTAGTGCAACCGGGCGGCTATCGGGAGGGTGTGGTGGTTTGGCGCAAGCAACAGCCCCGGCCACCAGAGATGGCCGGGGCTCTCGATCAAGCTCGGCCCAGGCTAGCTGTCCTGTGCCACCTCGGCATTGTCTCGGGCCGGCTCTACCCGGTCCAGGCGGGGCCGCTCATCGCCGCCGCTGCCATGGCGAATGGCCCGGGCATTGAGCTGGCTGCCGTCCCAGGCGCCCAGGGCGCCGATCCGATCACCGACTGTGGCGCTGGCAAAGAAGGCCTGCGGGCTGTCGGCGGAACTGAAGCGGGTGTCTTCGCTGACCGCGACCGGCCGGCCCAGGATGCTCAGCCGCTGGGCATCGGGTTCGAGGCGTTCGATGTGCCCGCCAACAAAGGCCTGTCCTTCACGCAGGCGGGAGCGGTGCAGGTGGCGCGCCACCAGTTGCTGACCATCCCAATGTCCGACTACCCGCAGGCCCAGGCGCAATTCGACGTCCTCGAAGCGGAAACGCCGGTCCCGTTCGGGGCGAGCGGCTGCATTGCTGACTTCCGGCTCCGCATGGCCGACCACTTCCGGCACATGGATTTGCAAGCCGCCCAGTACGGTGATCAGGCGGTTCTCCCGATCGATGGCCTCCACCTGCGCTTCCACCACCCCATTGATCCGGCGCAGCACGGCGATCTGCTCGACATCGAAGATCTGCTCCTCCGGATTGAAGCGACCGCTGGCAACGACGGGGGTGTCGATCTGCATATCGGCCTCGCTGCCCTGGCGAAATTCGGTGGCCTGGGTAATCCGGATGCTCCGGTTCCTCACGGTGTAGATACCTTCTCCTTGAATGGCGGAGATCAGGCCACGGATGCGCACGACCCGATCGCTGGGCAGATCACGTTCAAGCTCCTTGATCAGGCGAGCGGAAAAGGTCGGAACCTCGGCGCTGGCAAGGCGTGAGCCCATGACCCGCACGGCATCGCCGTTGGCCAGACCGTCTGGCGAATCGATCAACTCCGCAGCACTGTAATCGACCAGCACCCGGCCAAGTCGGAACTGCAACCGGGTTTCATCCAGCGCCGCGATGCGGCCGCGCAGTTGAGCCCCGTCGGCTGTGCCTCTGGGCGTGCCGACAAAGCTGGCCTGGATCGCCCCATCGGCGTTGCTGGGGCCGGCCACGGCCACCTGGTCGCCCACGGCCAGATCGGCAAAGCGCGTCCCGCGAAACACGGTCTGTTCATCGACCAGGACCACGGTGTCCAGCACGGTGAAGCTCTGCGCGTCAGCATCAATGCTTTGAATCTCACCGCGCAGGCGATCATCCATTTCGAGCCGATCAGCCTTGCCATCCCGGCCGAAAACCCGGGCCTCCATGCCCTGTTCCAGGTCGGATTCACTCCCCTGGCTGCCGTTGAGCATGACTTTGGCCGTGCTGGTGTCGAAGCGCTGGCCGTCGATAAAGACGCTGCCGAAGCCGCTGATCTGGCCGTCAGCCAGCAAGGCGGATTTGCCAGCGCTTGGCGCGGCATTGCTCGGGGTGGCGGGCGCATCGGCGCCGCCGCAGGCGGACAGGGCGATGAGGGCGCTGGCCATCAGGGTGGATCTAAACACGGCTCGGGACATGGCTGATTCTCCTTTGGGGGGATGAACACGGCGTTCACAATTGGCACAATACGCCCAAATATGGAAAAAGCAAGACTAGATCCGACAAATGGTATGAATCGACCATCTGTCAGGATTGGCTGTAAAAGTTATACATATGGGTATATGATCCCAAATATGGAAGATTCGTCCTTGTCTCAACTGCAGAACGCGTTGCGCCGCATCAGCGCCGCCCTGGTGCGTCTGTTGTTGCGTTACAACCTGCCGTTTGATGATTTCGCCAGCATGCTCAAGCAGCAATATGTCCGTATTGCCCGGACGGAGTTCAGTCTGACCCGACGTCCGACCAGCAAGTCGCGCATCGCGCTGCTGACCGGTCTGAACCGCCGCGAAGTTGCGCGCCTGATTGCCGACGATGCCGGGTCTGCCCAGCTCGAACCGGCCTTGGGCCCGGTCGGCCGGATTGTGGCGGCCTGGGTGCGCGAACCGGCTTTTCACACGTCTGACGGACGGCCCTCGCGTCTGCTTCAGGAAGGGGAGACCCTGAGCCTGGCCGCTTTGATCAGGCACTGCGCTGCGGACATTCCGGCCAAGGCCGTGCTGCGCGAACTGCTACGCCTGGAACTCGTCGCGGAGCTGCCCGACGGGCGCATCGAACTGCTGGCCGAGGCCTATCTGCCCAAGGCCAGCGAGGCGGAA
>JBFJVB010000125.1:0-9877 GCA_041624435.1 Oceanococcus sp.
GCCATCGGCAGCATGGCCCGCTGCTGTATCGCGACGAAGAAGCCCTGGCCGTCTTTGCTCAGGTCACCGCACCGACCTTGATTCTGGATGCAGACAAATCCTACCTGGCCAACGCCAGCTCGCCGCCGCAGCGTGCCGCCCGGCTGGCGTGCTTTGCGCAGCGTCTGGAACGCACCGTTCCTGGCGGGCACATGCTGCATTTTGACGCTCCGGCGGAAACCGCGGCCCAGCTGATCGAGTTTCTTGACGCGGCCACGCCCTTGAGTTGAGCGTCAAAAAAACGCCCGCAAAAATGCGGGCGCAAGATCCCCAGGGGGGTGGGGGTGGGAGCCGTGGGCCGCTGCGCGACCGCGAAGGGGATGCCGGTTGATGACAGCGCACTCCCGGTGCCACTGTCCGGCGAAGAGGACATCGACCGTCGTCGATAGACTTCAACTTAGGGCCGGCGATGTGAAAATTGCGTGAAGAACGCGGCTTTGACAAGCTAGGCTGTCCACCCTGTCATTGAGCGCCGGTTTTGGGAAACAAACCATGCACAGTCTGATCTGGTTACTGGTTTTTCTGGCCCTTGCTCTGGCGCTGGCCTGGCGCCCCGCCACGCTGCGAACGACCTTGGGGGTGATGGGCCTGAGCCTGTTCGCGTTCAGCGTCCTGGGCCCGGAAGCCACCTTGTTCAAAGGGCTGTTGTGGCTGCTGTTCGCCGCGCTGAGCACCGCCCTGCTCCTGCCCAGCGTGCGCCACGATTATCTGCTGCGCCCCGCCATGAACTACGCGCGCCGCCGACTGCCCAGGCTGTCGCCGACCGAAGCCCAGGCCATGGAAGCCGGGACCGTGGGCTGGGAAGCGGAGCTGTTCAGTGGCCGACCGGACTGGTACAAACTGCTGTCCATTCGAACGCCCGAGCTGTCGCCTGGGGAACAGGCCTTTCTGGACGGGCCGGTGGAAACATTCTGCAAGCTGCTCAAGGACTGGGAAATCAGCCATGAACTGGCGGACTTGCCCCCCAAAGCCTGGGACTATCTGAAGCAGCACAGGTTCTTCGGCCTGGAGATTCCCACCGAGTACGGCGGCCTGGGCTTTTCCGCCGGCGCCCATGCCGCGGTGCTGCGCAAGATCGCCAGCGCCCCGGCCGGCATGACCGCCAGTTCGATCGTCGCCGTACCCAACTCCCTGGGACCGGCAGCCCTGCTGCTGAAATACGGCACGCCTGAACAACAGCAGCGCTATCTCCCGGCCCTGGCCCGCGGTGATGACATTCCCTGCTTCGCCCTGACCAGTCCCAGCGCCGGCTCCGACGCCGGGGCCATCACCGACCATGGCGTCGTCTGCCGCGGCCGCTGGCAGAACGAGGACATCATCGGCATCCGCCTGAATTGGGATAAGCGCTACATCAGCCTGGCGCCGGTAGCGAGCCTGATCGGCCTGGCTTTCCAATTGTCCGACCCGGAAGGCCTGGTCGGCGACCAGCCCAGTCTGGGCATGTCCTGCGCGCTGATTCCGGCGCGGCTGCCCGGCATCGAAATCGGCAAGCGTCATCTGCCGCTGAACGCGCCCTTCATGAACGGCCCGGTCCGCGGCCGGGATGTCTTCGTACCGCTGGATTGCCTGATTGGCGGCCTGGACCTGGCCGGCCAGGGCTGGCGCATGCTGACGCAATGCCTGGCCACCGGGCGGGCGATTTCGCTGCCCGCTGGCAGCAGCGGCCTGCTCCAGGGCCTGGCGCGGCAGAGCGGTGCCTATGCCCGAATCCGGGAGCAGTTCGGTCGTCCGATCGGCGAGTTTGAAGGTGTGGCCGAGGCACTGGGGCGGATCGGCGGCCGGACTTACGCCGCCACGGCGCTCAGTCGCATGACCGCGGCGGCAGTGGATACCGGCGAGCGGCCCTCGGTGGCTTCGGCGATTGCCAAGTATCACTGCACCGACCTGATGCGCAAGGCCGCGGCCGACGCCATGGATATCCATGCGGGCAAGGGCGTCATGCTCGGCCCGAACAACTGGCTGGGACGCACCTGGCAGGCGGCGCCGATTCATGCCACCGTCGAAGGCGCGAACATCCTGACCCGTTCGATGATGATCTACGGGCAAGGTGCTCTGCGCGCTCACCCCTACCTGCTACGCGAGATCCAGGCCCTGGA
The DNA here is from genome assembly GCA_041624435.1 of Oceanococcus sp. Lineage (GTDB taxonomy): Bacteria > Pseudomonadota > Gammaproteobacteria > Nevskiales > Oceanococcaceae > Oceanococcus. The sequence continues at coordinate 2,136 of JBFJVB010000125.1, forward strand.
CAAGGACGATATTGCGGCCTTCGAAAGCCTGCTCGGCGCGCATTTCGGCCATCTGTCCCGGGCTGCCAGTCGCGCGTTCGTACTCGCGCTGTGCGACGCGCGCCTGGCGTCGGCGCCGGCAGGCCCAGCCGCCGCGCATTATCGACAGCTGGCGCGTTACAGCGCTGCCTTCGCGCTGGTCGGCGATTTTTGCGCCCTGTCCCTGGGAGCGGAACTCAAGCTCAGGGAAAGCCTGTCCGGCCGGCTGGCCGATGTGCTGTCCTGGCTGTACATCGCCAGCGCCAGCCTGAAGCAGTTCGCCGAAGACGGCGCCCGGATCGAGGATGCCCCGCTGCTGGACTGGGTGTGCGCCCAGGCCGGTGTCGAGATCGAAACCGCGCTGGATGGCTTGATTCGACACCTGCCCTCGCGGCCGCTGGCCTGGCTGGCCCGCCTGCTGGTTTTTCCCCTGGGCCGACGTCAGCGTCCCGCGGCCGATTCCACCCTGTGGTCGATCGCACAGCTGCTGCAGACCCCCGGCGACGCCCGTGACCGGCTCACCGCAGACGCCTGGGTCAGCACCGATCCACGCCGCCCGACGGGACGCCTGGAGCGCTGTCTGCACAGCGTGGTGAAAAACACCAGCCTGTGGCGGCGATTGCGACGGGCTCAGCGCGACGGGCAGCTGCCGCTGCTGGCCGAAGACGCCTGTATCGACGCGGCCGAAAGCGCTGGCATCCTCAGCGGCCCGGAAGCGCTCGCCCTGCGTGAAGCTCAGGACTTGCTGGGCAAGGTCTGCGCCGTAGACGAATTCACCAGCGCCGCGCTGGCGCATCGCAAGACACCGGCCAGGCCGTCGCGGCAACGCAGCACCGCTTCAGCCACCCCCTAGCCCGGTGACGCAGGCGGCGCTCAATCCGCCAGCACGATCGGCTCAGGCGCCCCCAGCACCTGGGGCGCGGTATTGAGCACATGCACATCCAGCACCGCGAGCAGCCGCGCCATCACTTCACGCACTTCGATGTGCCAGCGTTCGATCAGGGGCGGCTGCGCTGCGGCATAGGCCTGCGCACTCAGCCCGACACTGCGCGCCAGAAACAGGGCACGGTACAGATGATACGGCTGGGAGATGATGGTCAAGGTTTCCTGGGCGAAGATTTCCCGCGCCCGCACGATGGAGTCGAAAGTGCGCCGCCCGGCATAATCCAGGGTGATGGCGTCTTCGGGCACCCCCCGTTGCAGCAGCGCTTCGTGCATCCGCGCGGGTTCGTTGTAATAGATCTCCGGGTTGGCCCCACTGGCCAGGATATGCCGCACCAGGCCGGCGTGATACAGCTGGGCCGCCGCATCCATGCGCCCGGCAAAATGCCGATTGGGATGGCCATCGGCCGACCAGTGGCTGGTGCCCAGCACCAGGGCCACATCGGTCACCGCCAGACCGCCGGGATCGGTCTTGATCGGGCCGGCGACCGTGATCACATACAGATTCGCCGCGAGCAGCACAGCAGCGGCCAGGCCGATCATCACCAGACCAATGGCCATCAGCAGACGCATTAGCGATGCACCATCAGGCGACAGCCGGATGTTTCAAGCCGGTGCCGCACCATCCTGCAAGACCCGCAGAACCATCCGCATCACCGGCACGGACACGATCATCTCCATGTGGCCGATGCCGGGCATGGCGATACTTTGCCCGTAGATGTCGCTGACCCGGGTACGGTCTTGCGGGGCGACGATACTGTCGTGCGGTGACCAGATCGCGGTGAAAGGCACCGGACAGGGCCTGGTTTCATACTGCGCCAGATCCTTGAGCCAGTCGCTGTCGACGATCATCTGGCGCATGTTTTCACCCAGGCCACTGGGCCCCTTGGCCAGCACCGTGCCGCCAAACGGCGCGCCCAGACTGATCGCCCGAGCCACCCGCGCGGCGCCGTCCTGCTTGTCCAGATAGGCCCTGATCACCACCCCACCCATGCTGTGACCGATCAGGATCACCTGATCCTGCCCGGTTTCTGCGCAGATCTGCTCCACCAGCCGGCCCAGATGGCGGGCGTTGTCGTCGATACTGCCGAACACCGGCTCCAGCGTGACCGCGTAACTCTGGGCATAGCCATGGCTCGCCAGAAACCGGCGGAATTTGCCGTAGTAACCGCGATTGCACAGGAATCCCGGCACCAGCACGATGGGCGGTCCCTGGTGGGGCTGGGAGGTGGGCGGATCATTCTTGACCAGCCAGGGCTCCAGCGCGAAATAGAACGGATAGGTCCACAGGGCTGAATACAGCTCATTGAGATACAGCTTCAGGCTGGCCCAGGGACCGATTTCGTACTCGGCGGGCTTCGGGGAACGGGCCAGCCAGGTTTGCAGAAAATTGCCGGCGACCATGACCGCCCGGATCGCAACGAAAATCAGCAGCACCCGACCCAACATGGGCAGGAGTTCGCGTCCCGTCCAGGCGCCGTGCAACAGATACACCGCGTACAATCCCAACTCCACGCACATGGCGATAAAGAAAGCGCGGGCATGACGTCCCATCGGCTGCTGCATAATTTGACCTGCAATTTCGGGCGGGCGAAGTCGGGCATTGTCGCAGAGGCTCGATGAGCACTCCAGCCCCACCGCGAATTCACGGCTTTGCGCCGATTCTGCCGGAGCGGCCGCGCCTGCTGATACTCGGCTCCATGCCCAGCATCGCGTCGCTGCGCCAAGGCCAGTATTACGGCCATCCTCGCAACCGCTTCTGGCCCTTGATGGGCGAGCTGTTCGGGGCCGGTCCCGAATGCACCTACCCGCAGCGAACCCGGCGACTGCGCGCGCTGGGCATCGCCTTATGGGACGTGCTGGCGACCTGCGAGCGCAGCGGGAGCCTGGATGCGGCCATTGTCCGGCGCTCGGAACAGGCCAACCCCCTGGCCGATCTGCTGCGCCTGAACCCCCAGCTGAAACAGGTCTGTTTCAATGGCCGCGCTGCCGAACAGGCCTTCCGGCGCCACGTCAGACCGCAACTGCCCGCTGATGCCCTGCCGATGTTGCTGTGCCTGCCGTCGACCAGCCCGGCCAATGCCGCCTGGCCCTGGCCACGCCTGCTGGAAGCCTGGCGCCAGATCCTGCCCCTGGATTAAGCCGGCAACCGGCTTACAACAGGCGCTTCATACCCTTTTCCAGACCGGCCAGGGTCATCGGGAACATGCGCTGCTCGACCAGTTCGCGCGTCACCTGGATCGAAGGGTGGTACTCCCAGTGTTCCTCCGGCTCCGGATTCAGCCAGATGCTGTGCTTGAAATGCTGGGTCAGGCGCTGCATCCAGGTCGCCCCGGCTTCCTCATTCCAGTGCTCGACGCTGCCACCGGCATAGGTGATCTCATACGGGCTCATGGTCGCATCGCCGACAAAAATCAGCTTGTAATCCTCACCGAAGCGGTGGATGACATCCCAGGTCGAGGTCTTGTCGGTCTGGCGCCGGTTATTGTCCTTCCACACGCTTTCATAGACGAAATTGTGGAAATAGAAATATTCCATGTGCTTGAATTCGCCGCTGGCCGCGGAAAACAACTCCTCGCAGACGCGGATATGCGGATCCATTGATCCACCGACATCGAAAAACAACAGCACCTTCACCGCATTGTGCCGTTCAGGCACCATTTTGATGTCCAGATAGCCGGCGTTACGCGCGGTGCTGCGAATGGTGTCATCCAGATCCAGGACTTCCTCGGCCCCCGTACGGGCAAATTTGCGCAGCCGCCGCAGGGCCAGCTTGATATTGCGCGTGCCCAGCTCCAGGGTATCGTCGAGATTGGCGTATTCGCGTTTGTCCCAGACTTTCACCGCGCGGCGATTACCGCCCTGACCGCCAATCCGCACCCCTTCCGGATTGAAACCGGCGTTGCCGAAGGGCGAGGTGCCGCCGGTACCGATCCATTTGTTGCCGCCTTCGTGCCGCTCCTTCTGCTCCTCCAGGCGTTTCTTCAGCTCTTCCATCAGCTTGTCCAGGCCTCCCAGGGCCTGGATCTTGCGCATCTCTTCATCCGACAGCTGCAGCTGCTTCATCTGCTCCAGCCACTCCCCGGGAATCTCCGCCTGCAGCAGATTTTCCAGCAGATCTTCGACGCCCTTGAAATAGGTTCCGAACACCCGGTCGAACTTGTCGAACTTGGTTTCGTCCTTGACCAGAGTGGTTCGGGCCAGATAGTAGAAATCGTCGATCGAACAGAACGCCACCCGCCGCTGCAGGGCTTCGATCAGCGTCAGATATTCGGTCACGCTGGGCTTGAGATCCGCCTTGCGTAGCGCGTAGAAGAAGTTAGTGAGCATATCGGGCTCCTGCTGGCCGCGGCGCCGTGCCGAAGCGCTACGCGTTGCGCCGGTTCAAGAAGATCAGCCGCTCGAACATATGCACGTCCTGCTCGTTCTTCAGCAGCGCCCCGTACAGCGGTGGCAATGATTTCTTGCCGTCGGTTTCGCGCAGGGCTTCGGGCGGAATGTCTTCGGCCAGCAACAGCTTGAGCCAGTCGAGCAGTTCCGAGGTGGAGGGTTTTTTCTTCAAACCCTGGATGTCGCGCAGGCCGAAAAACACGTCCATGGCCTCTTTCAACAGGCTCTTCTTGATGTCCGGAAAGTGCACATCGACGATCCGCTGCATCGTGTCCTGCTCCGGAAAGCTGATGTAGTGAAAGAAACACCGTCGCAGGAATGCATCGGGCAGTTCCTTTTCGTTGTTCGAGGTGATGATGATCAGCGGCCGATGCCGCGCCTTGATCGTGCGCTGGGTTTCATACACATAGAATTCCATCCGATCCAGTTCACGCAGCAGATCATTGGGAAATTCGATATCCGCCTTGTCGATTTCATCGATCAGCAGGATCGGCTGCTCTTCCTGTTCAAAGCACTCCCACAGCTTGCCCTTGACGATGTAATTGCCGATATCGCCCACCCGGCCATCGCCCAACTGCGAATCACGCAGCCGCGAAACCGCATCGTATTCATACAGCCCCTGCTGCGCCTTGGTAGTGGACTTGATATGCCATTCAAAGAACGGCCGGCCCAGCGCCCGCGCGACTTCTTCGGCCAGCATGGTCTTGCCCGTACCCGGCTCGCCCTTGATCAACAGGGGTCGCTCCAGGGTCACCGCGGCATTCACCGCGAGCTTGAGATCGTCGGTGGCAACGTATTGCTCGGTTCCTTCAAAACGCATGGTCATATCTACTGTGTCTGTGGTTGATGGGAATTGTACATGGCCGCGGACTCAGGCCTGGCGCGGGCCCAGTTGCAACCAGCGGTCCAGCCGCAGCAGCAAGGTCGGCAGGAACAGCAAGTCATACAGCAGGGCGATCAGAATCGTGATCGCGGTCAGCAAACCGGTGATTTCGTTCACCACGAAATCGGAAAAACCCAGGATGCCGAAGCCCAGGCACAGGATGCTGGTGGTCACCAGCAGCGCCGTGCCCACCGTGCTGAACGCGTAGCGCACCGCATCTTCGGCGGATTTATGCCCAGCCTGGCGCGCCCGCAAATATTTGGACAGAAAATGCACGGTGTCGTCCACCACGATTCCCAGGGAAATGCTGAAGATCGCCGCCACAGCCAGATTCACCTCCTGCACGAACAGGCCCCACAGGCCAAATGCAATCAGGGAGGGAAAGGCATTGGGCACCAGACTGACCAGACCCAGGCGCCAGGAACGCAAGGCCAGCATCAAGGTGAGCGAGATGCTGAACAGGGCCACCAGCGAACCGGTCAGCATGCTGCGGATATTGTTCTGACCGATGTGAGCGAACATCACCGTCACGCCCGAGCCCGGCGCCTGCATGGCCGGCGCGTGTGCCATCAGCCAGTCCTGGGCCTGCTGTTCGAATTCGACAATCCGGGCGGCCTTGACGCCTTTCAAGGTGATCGTGAAGCGAGTGGCGGATTTGTCAAAATTCAGCTGATTGGACAGATCCAGACCAAACGGCAGCGAAAGCTCGTAGAGGAGCAGATACTGCGCCGCCAGATCGGGCTCATCGGGAACGCGGTACCAGGCCGGATCACCGCCGTGCATATCGCGGTTCAGGCGCTTCATTACCGCACTGAAACTGCCCACATGGGCGACATTGGGCTGCTTCAGCGCCCACTCGGCAAAAGCATCCAGCGCCCGCAGGTACGCGGGATCGGTCACGGCGTTCGAGGCGCCCGCCGGCAAGGAAAACGCAATCGTATCGAATCCGGTCAGACGGGTTTCCAGGAACTCCGCGGCGTCGCGAATCGGCACCCCGGGATCAAAATACTGGTAGGTGCTGTCGGTCAGTTCGTTGCGCGGCGCCCAGGCTATCGCAAACGCCGCCAACGCCAGCCCGCCCCAGTACAGACCGGTGCGCTGCCTGATCACCCAGTCGCCCAGACGGGGTACCAGAGAGTCCTGGCCGCTGGCCCGCGGCGCCACCCGGATCGCGCCCATGAGGGCCGGCAGCACGCCCAGCGAAAAAATCCAGGCGTAGATCACCCCGATGGCGACGAAGGTGCCCAGCTCCCGAAACGGCGGAGAATCGCTGAAATTCAGGCAGATGAAACCAATCGCGGTGGTCAGGCTGGTCAGGAACACCGGCTGCATGTTGATTTCCAGCGCCTTGAGTCGGGCGGCCTCGGCCGGCACCCCGTCTTTTTGCAGCTGCACATAGCTGACCAGCAGGTGAATCGCATCGCAGACGCACAGGGTCATGATGATGATCGGCGAGGACACATTGATCTGATTCAGGGCAAAGCCCAGCCAGCCCACCGTGCCCAGCGTGGCCGGCAGGCTCAGCACGATGACCAGCACCACCGCCACGGTCGCGACCAGGGAGCGCAGCATCAGCGCGGTCACGATGATCATCACCGCAAACATCAGCGGCACCAGGGTCTGCATGTCCTTGACCGTGGAATCGTTGAAGGCCTGATCGATGGCGGGCACCCCCATCAGATGCACCTTCACATCCGGATAAACTGCGTTCAGTTCCGCCTGGATCGCGCGCGCCTCCTGCATCACCGCCACCGTGGCTGCGCCGCGCTCCTGACTGCTGCCCACCGGCATTTCCAGGCGCGCATTCACCAGCGTCGCGCGGCCATCGGCCGAGACCAGGGCATTGCGCAGGCTCACTTCCGCCAGGGCGATGTCGCGTCGACGGGCGATTTCCGCCTCCGTCAACTGGGCCGCGCCTTCGAACAGGGCGTAAACTCGCAGATCGTCCCCGTCCGCCTGGGTGTGCTGGAAATTGCTCAGCGAATCCACTCGGATCACGCGCTGGAATTCCCATAAACGGGCGGTCAGCTCTTCGATCATCGCCAGGCGACCCGGTGTGAACAGATCACCCTGATCGACCCCGAGCATGAACGCGATGCTGTCGCTCTTGGTATAGGCCTCCTCCATCGCCTCATGCGCCACCAGGCGGGGATCATCGGCGGTAAAGAACAGCTTGTAGTCGTTCTCGAAGACCAGCCTGGGCAGGCCGGCTCCGGTCAGCAACAGCAGCAAGCCGCTGGCGACAGCCACGAGGTAGCGGCGCCGGACCAACCAGGTGGCGAGGACTTGGGCGGAAAACATAGAACAGCCTGAGAGAGGGGATGGCGCCATGATAGCGCAAGATACATACCGGTTGGTATATTCAAGTGTCGGCCGATTTCAGGCAAGATGGCGCCCCGCTTGCCCCTCACCCCTTCATGACCCCCGTTTCCGTTCTACGTCAGGTTTTCGGCTACGACGCCTTTCGCGGCGAGCAGGCTGCGGTCATAGACGCGGTGCTGGCCGGCCA
>JBFJVB010000126.1:0-9562 GCA_041624435.1 Oceanococcus sp.
CACATACTGGGCGTTGGTGATTTCAGCTTCGCTTAATTCGAAATCGCTCAAGGTGACCTGGTGTTCCGTGGCCTGCCCCGCCTGCGGGCCTCTCAGCTGGTTGTTGCCCATCGTGAAGGTCCCGCCCGGGATCGATTTCATGACAATACCGGCGGGCAGTCCAGCCGGGGCAGCCCTGCTTGCGGAATCGGTCGTGGCTGCGGTGTCGGTGGTGTTCGTCGTGTTCGTCGAGGTATTGTCCGTCGAGGTGTCGGCGGAGCCGGAGGAGGCGTCCGCATCGGGGCTGGTGTTGGCCGGAGTCGCAGTCTCGGTGGTGTTGCCCGTTGCCGTGTTCGTGAAGTCCGTGTTCGTGTCGGAGCCACAGGCGACAAGCCAGACGGTCGCCAAGGTAATCGGGAGCACGTGTCTCATGGGAAGTCGTCCTGTTGACATGGATTGCAGTACCCTCCGCTCAATGGCTGCTGTCTGAGGACAGCCCAGATCCGGGTCGGACCATCGAGTCGGCACTGTGAGTATTTTCCGCGGCCAGTCTCCAATGTTGCGCAGAAAACTACAAGCACAGGCAGTGGGAAGGAGTAAAGGCGCGCCGGCTTGAAGTGGGGTGCCTGGATGAACACTCACCGGGGCTTATGCCGCAGGCGGCATGGGCCGTGTTCATGTCCTGGCGCGCCGACCAGGCTGAGGCTTTCCGACTGGCGCTGCACAGACAATGGGGCGACTCACCGGGCCCTGAGGGTTCGGCCGCAATGATGTCAGCCCTTGGTTCATCCGGGGGCCATGATGCTGGCTTTGCCACTATCTGGAAAAGCCTGGCAGCGACGGCCCCGGAGCGGTTTCCCGTGCGGGCCGCCGCGTGCAGCCCGGGTTTACAGGTGCAGTGAACAGCCTTCCACGAAACTCAGCGTAATCGCAAAGTCTGTACGTTGCGCCGACTTGAATTTGCGGGTGAATTCGATGACCAGGGTTTTTTCATCGCCGGCTTTGACTTGCCGACGCGAGACGTCGGGATGGAAGTCGGCCTCGGTAAAGGTCCAGACCGTGGGCCGAACCTCGTCCTTGAACAGATCGCCATCCAGTTTGATCTTCTTGATCTCACCATAGTCCTCGGGTGCGCTTATGGCGATGCTCGCCAGGGTCACGGTGGCCGCATTGGAATTCCTGACTTTCCATTTGATCCTATCGTCGTCGATGCTGAAACTTTGCTCCTCCACCACGCAGGGTGGGTGCTCGCGCACGGTGACACTGGCGGTATCGGTAGCGCACAGGTCGAATTCCAGTTCATCGTCGGGCACGGTTTCGAACAGGTGGGCAGTCGCGGTCGCGGTACCGGTGGTCTGCGTGATATCGACGGTACGGGTAAAGGTGTGCTGATTGTCGGGCGGAGTGGCGGGCAGGATGAATCCGGACACGATCTCACCCAGAAGATCGTCAACAATATCGATATACGCCGGTGAACTGCCCTGGTTGCTGACCGTGTACAGCCAGGTCAGCGTAGCGCCTGCGCGATCGCCGTCCATGGCCACCAGCAGCAGATTGCCGAAGCGGTCGCCGACTTCAAATGCGGTCGAACACGAGGTGTGGAAAACATCCAGTTCGCTGCGTTCGTCGGCACTCAGGCTGACGCTGGTATTGGAGCGATGCCCGCTGATGTCGAACTCTTCGCCAGCGGCCACGGTGCTGGGTGTCGCCGTGCCTTCATCCAGACTCACATGGACGGTATCGCCGCTGCGCAAGTCACCGCTGCAGCTGGGCACTTTATTGTTTTCCCGGCTGGCGGCGTTGTCGGTGCAGTCGATGACCGGTCCTTCGCCAAGGTAGCGGAAGGTCAAACGGCTGGGCTTGTCGCGATCGGCGCAACTGACCGACTGATACGGGCCGATTTCGCAGTGGTCCTGGCCTGCGTCGCTGCTGGGCATGGCGCCTGGGCAGACGAGCTTGCGGTCTTCGGCATCCAGGAATCCGGCCAGAATCCAGTGGTCCAGATGCCCTGGATCATCGTTCTTGCCATCGCCTTGCGGCTTGCCGCAATCACCGGGGTCGTTCATGTCTTCGTCCGAGCAGGACAGATGAAACTTGGAGCTGCCCTGGTCGCTGAGCACGAAGACATCGTTTTCCTCGTTGGGATTGAAGAACGTTACCAGTTGCCCAGGCTCGATCAAGCCGTCGACATCATCGGAGCTCAGCCCGCCGGTCAGCGATAGCGGGCCCTGGTCAGCCGGCCAGCGCAGCGTGAATTGCTGCAACTTGCCGGCACATTTATCGAAGTCGCCTGCCACGGGTGTCGGTTCCACGCAGGTAAGTTCCAGGCTGATGTCGCACAGCGGCGTGGGGAGTTCGTTGCAGTAGTGGCTTACCGCTGCGGCGCTCACGGGATTTTCAAAGGCGTCCAGGGCCGTGGCCGTCACCCGGTTTCGATAAATCGGCTGATCCGCCACGCCATTGCACTGGCCGGAGACCACGTGGGCAGGGCCAAATGCGAGTGTTTCGGCGCTGCCCTGGGCCGTGCAGATCATGACGGGGCTATCGGCCGGAAGACGGCTGGCCGGGCAGCTAATCGGTCCCAGTACATCATCGACCAGCTCGATATCGGTGAGATCCAGATCGCCGTCATTACTGACTCGATACGTCCAGGTCACCGGGCTGCCCGGCGGCAAAACGGGCATCGGGCCATCCGCCGTGTCGGCCGCCATGCCGTTGGTCAATTTCTCGACGTTCAGGACGGTGCCGGCGGGGGACAGTTCAGCGTGACTGAATCCACCGCCCAGTGCGGTGATCGTGATGAGAACCAGAATGCGTAGCATGATCGATTCCTCGTGTTCGGTACCGTGTTCGCGTCATGAAACAGGAATCGACCAACTGGCGAAGCGGGAATCGATGGAGCGCGACGACAGTCACCAGCGTAACCAAGTCCGCGGGAAAGGCTATTGTCCTTTTGTACAATAGCCATGCCGATAACCGACACCAGCTTGTGCCTCGCCGGGATGGGTGCCAGAAGATTTGAGGCCGAGATGAACCGAGCAGCCTGCGCTAACGGCCAGACAATGCTCCTATGACTTGGTGACCAACTCCAGCCGCGAACCGGGTGTGCCCAGCGCGGCTCGAATCGTGGGCAGGGCCCGGCGGGCGGCTTCGCGGCCCATGTCCAGGCAGTGCTCGATGCTGGAGAAATCGCCCCAGAACACGTCCTGAAGATTCACCGGGATCACCACATCGGCGTCCTTGAGCATCAGGGATTTGAGTCGGAAGCGGGAAATGTCCGCGGCGCGCATGGCGATCTCGTAGCTGTTGCCCAGCGGTTGCAAGGCATCCGGGGATGGCGAAACATCGACCGCAATGACCAGGTCCGCGCCGAGGCTACGCACATGATCGCAGGGCACCGGGTTGACGATCGCGCCATCCATCAACAGCGCCTGGTCACGGTCCACGCCGGGAAAAATGCCCGGAATGGCGCAGCTGGCCATGATGGCGCTGATCAGATCGCCTTGCCTGAGTACCACTTCCTCCCCGTTGCTGAGGTCGAAACTGACCGCAGCAAAGGGAATCAGGCTTTCTTCGATGTTGACCGGCGGGATCAGGAATTCGACGTTCTTGCGCAGGGTCTCTGCGGAAAACAGCGAGGGCTTGGTCATGGTGGTGGCAAAGACGGCACCCTGCGCCAGCCGGACCCGCATCTTGTCGTAGAAGTTCTTGCGGCTTTCCTCGCTTTGCCGCAGGTAGCCGATCTTGGTGGCGTCGAACAGCTCGGAGTGCAGATAACGCCACAGATGGGTCAGGTTCGGCGCGGCCTTGGGGCGAAAGGCGTACATGGCGCCCACGGCCGCGCCAGCGCTGGAGCCGGCGATGGCCCCGATCTCGATGCCCTCCTGCTCCAGGATTTCCAGTACGCCCAGATGGGCGAATCCGCGCACCCCGCCGCTGCCCAAGGCCAGTCCGATCTGCAAAATTCTGCTCCCTGCTGAATGGATCGAGCGCACGGCGCTCCTCGGGCCAGTGGCCCCTGTGCTGCCGGCGCTGCTGGAATTATTGTACTGAAATGCTTGGGCAGGACGCAGTAGCCCTTGGAGAAGCAGGCCAAACTGTGCTCGAATCGACAGTCGATGAATTGCCACGAGGCCAAACCCGCATGCAAATGAGCCGCCACGCCTTGCCCGATGGCAGCGGGGACAAGCTGCTCTTGCACGCCGGTGGGGAGCGTGCCAGTTTCAGGGCCTGGCTGTCGGCGCTGGCCGTGCCGGAGTTCGCGCAGGCCTGGTCGGCGGCGCTGGCCGATGCGCCCTGGCCAGGCCTGTACTGGGAGTGTCCTCACCTGGACGCCGCCGCTCTGGATCGGCCCTTTGAGTGCGTGCTCCTGCCGGCCTCGGGGCTGGCCGGGCGGGCAGCGGATGCCTCGGCTTTTGCCCAGTATTTGCGGCGCACATCGCAGCGGGCGGTGCGGTTCGAAAACCTGGGTGGTGATGCCTGGTTGATTGCTCCTGCGCCCGCCGGGCAGGCGGATTTCGGCCATCTTGGCACCTTCTTACGCGAGGCTTGCGCTGCAGATCTGTGTGCCTTGTGGGCGGCGCTGGCCGAGCACGGGCCGAGTGCGATCGAGCAGGGCTACGGCTGGTTCAATACCGCCGGAGACGGCGTGCCCTGGCTGCATCTGCGGCTGGACGCGCGGCCCAAGTACTATCAGCACCGGGCCTATCGAGCCGCCATGACCGGCTAGCTGAGCCGCCCGGACCCTCAGGGCATATCCTGGGGGCAATCGCCGGCCGCGCCGAGGATCTCGAAAACCGAAGAAATGCCTTCATAGGGCTGCGCTGGCATGCTCGAGGAGCTGCGTGCGGTACCGGCATGGCGCAGCCGATACAGGCCGGGAGCGGCATCGCCGGGGATGCGCCAGGCCAGTTCATTTTCGGCACTGACCGGCGCCTGGGTATCGGGCGCCGGGTACCAGCGGAACTGCAGCTGCGGATCGCGATCCTGGACCACGGTGGCCCAGCTGCCATCGGCGCGCTGGCGCTCGACATAGGCGTAACTGGACTCGAGTTTTTCCAGGGTGTCGTTGCGCGGGTGGCCACCCTGGAAACGCGCCCTGGCGACTTCCCCACGGGCGTACAGGGGCTGGGTGTCCTGGAGCACGGCGCCGAAACTTCCGGACGGGGCCGGTGTATCCGCAATGACGAAGGGTGGATGGCGAAATCCACTGGGCTGGGTCTGTGGCGCGGGCAGGCCGGCAGGCGCGGGTGTCGCCTCGCGCAGGCTGATGGCGAGTTTGCGCACTTCCTGCATGACCGCGGCGAGCTGCCAGGGGCCAAACAGGGTGGACGCGCCTTCATACTGCTGTGAGGCGTATTCCTCGCGGGTGGCCAGGTACTGCGCGTAGTCGTTGCTCAGACCGGCAATCACCACCTGGTCCACGCCGCCGCCGCGCAGACTGTGCCGGATCAGCTCGCGCAGGCGCCGCGCTGCGGTCGTGGTTACTTCAAAGGGCAGGGCGACAATGGCGACGTGGCCGATCACGAACATTTGCAGCGGCAGCGGTCCGATACTCGCCGGAAACAGGACCGGCTTTTCGGCCTGGCAACTGTAATCGCCCGCCGGATGATCGGGCCCGGCCTGGCACAGCGCATTGGAGAGCAGGAAGGGCGGAATGTCCAGATACCCCTGGAACACATTGTCGTAAGCCGAGCTCAGGTCACGGCTGGCCTGATCCACCAGATCCTGATTGGCACAGCTCACTCCTTCCTCGGTATGGCCGCGGTTGTCTTCGGCGCCGGCGCCGAAGGAAACGCCCACCCCGGCGGTGCAGGTCCGCTTCACCTCGGCGTCCAGTTCCGGAGGATGCGCTAGGCGGGCCAGCACCTCGGGGTCGCTTACCGTGACGGCATTCATGTCCACATGCAGCAGGCGGTAATCCACGCCGCCGACCAGCGGGGTGGTGGCCTGGTCGTAGAGCACCAGCGCCTTGGCCAGTTGCTTGCTGCCCGAGATCGCATTGCCCTGGTCGGTGTCGATGCCGCAGCCCAGGCGCTGGTCGGGGTAGGGGTATTCGAACACGCAGACATTGGGCGAACTGTCGCCTTCGTCTTCCTGGGCGAACGCGGCCACAAAGGTGTTCTCACCCTCGCTCAAACCGTAGCGGGTCTGCATGATGCGCTCGGCCCCCAGCGCCGCGTATCCCTTGTTGTCGGAGCCGATCGCGGGGACGTGAATGCCCAGCGAGGTGGTGTGCACGCCGAACCAGTTCAGAAAGCCCAGCTCGGTGCCGTCATCGCGGACAAAGCGGATCAGGCGCATGGTCTTGTTCACCTTGATCTCGCCGTCGTCCACATCCAGCCAGTCGGCCCGTTCGGGCGCCGGGTTCATCGCGTAGGCTTCTGGCGAGCGATTGATATTGGTATCCAGCAGTTCGCCGGCCGCCAGGCCGATACGCGCCGCCTGGGGGTGACGCGCCAGGTTGCGATGGGCGCGCTGCAAGGCGCGGAAAATCCCCAGGGTGAGAACGTCATAGGCCAGTGGGTCATAGCCCAGGCGGAACACATTCTGATTGTTGTCGTGGGACTCACCGCCCGGCCCCGAATGGGTGTGGGTGGCCGACAGCAGAATATTATCGGCGCTGTACAGGGCCGCCATCTCGTCATCAGCGGCCACGCGTTCGATCACCCCTTGTCTCACACTCTGGGTGATGAAGGCCGCATCGACCACGGCCATCAGCACGCGTTTGTCGTTACAGGTGCTGTGCACCGCGAATGCCCGGGCGTACAGGCGGGTATGGATGCCCTGGGTCTGATGCTCCGGATTCTCATAACCCACGGTGATGCTGCCACCGGCATTGCCGGTGATGTCGGCGATGCCGGAGCCGAGCGCAAAGCGGGTGTTATCCGCACAGGCCCCGCCATTGAGCGGCACGCCTGGATCACGCGCCGGGGCCTGGACCGGAACGCTCGTCCGCGCCGGCCGATCCTGACCGGTGCCGATATCCAGCAGGGGGTTGCGCAGCGCGCATTGGGCTTCGGCCCGCGCCAGCAGTGGCGCGGCCTGGACGGTCGCGGTGGGCAGCAGCGCTGCACGATCGCGCCCGCCCGGCTGGCAGGCGCTGCACAGCAGGGCCAGGCCGAAGACGCCGGTTATCAGTCCTGAGCGAGTCATTCACGGTCTCCATCATTCGCCACATGCCACCGCCGCATGGCGGAAAGCTACGGCCTGCGCTCGCAGGCACCTGCTCCTGGAGCAAGCGGGCCACAGTCTAGTGCCTCCGCGACCCGGACGCGAAGACCGGCGCCCGGGTAAAGGTCCTGGCGATTTCGCAGCCTGCGACAAGCCAGCTCCGCCGTGTTGCGCAAGAGCCAGGTGGCTAATGACCACGCCCCGATACGCGCTGGGCCGTGGGTGGAAATGGCCCGGTTTTGCCGCCGCCGTGGTTTCAGTTACTGTGCTGCACAGTCGGGCCTTGCCTGATCGGTCCCTGCGGCAACGAATCAAGCTCACTATGCTCAATCTACAATTTCGTCCTGCCTGTGCCGATGATCTCGAGCACGTGATTGATCTCATCTACAGCTCGGGTCCAGAAGCCTTTGAGTACGGTTTCTCCTGTCCGGGGCGGCCAGCCCGGGAATTTCTCCGCTTTGCCTTCGCCCAGGGCCATGGCCTGTTTGGCTGGGGGAACCATCGGGTGGTCGTCTGCGCAGACCAAGTCATTGCCGTGGGTTCTTTTTTCAGCGCCAAGGAGTATCCGCGGCTTAGCAACGCCATGATCAAGCAGGTGCTGCAATTCTTTCCGCTACGCTACTGGCCGCAAGTCATTCGTCGGGCATTGCATCTGAAACAGCTGTTGCCCCCGCCCGATCCCGGGCAGCAGTACATCGCCAATCTGGGGGTGCGCCCGGACTTTCGTGGCCAGGGTGTTGGCGCGGCATTACTCGAACAGGAGCATCGACGGGCCCAGGCCAAGGGCTTGCACTACTGCGCGCTGGACGTGGCGGAAAGCAATCCACGTGCCCAGGCCCTGTACGAGCGTCTTGGCTATGCCGTCACGGCTCGGAACCGGTTTCCCGGGCCGGCCACGAAAGTCCCCAACGCGCGACGCATGGTGTTACCACTGCAGGCTGAGTGACAGGCTGAGCAGGCGTTCCGGAATCTGGTTGGCGAAATAGGAGTGTGCGTAGAGGTTGTGATCGGCGACAAAGTTCAGCGCCTTGGTATTCGACAGATTGCTGGCGTTGAGGATCAGCGCCCACCTGTCCGCGTATTGTGGTCCCAGAACCAGGCGCGCGCCATACAGCCAGTAGCCTGCCTGGCGTGATCTTTCGTCCAGATCCAGCTCCAGATACTGATCCCCACGGTAACTGGCATCCACACTGAACTGCAGGCCAAGATCCTGTTCAAGCCAGCGGCCGATCGGCAGTGAGATGGTCGGGCTGAAGTTCGCGGAGATCACCGGCGCGCGGGGCAGGGTGCGTCCGGTCAAATCCTGTTGAGGAGTTTCGTCAGGCCCGGCCTGATCGACCTGTTCCGCCGTAGGCGGGCCATTCGGGTAACTGCCATACTCGGCGCTGGACAGTCCCAGGGCCGCATCGATGCTCAACCACTCCACGGGAGGCAGCCAGCTCAGGTCGAGCTCAAGCCCCTGCAATTCGGCGCCTTGCGCATTGAAGACATCGAACCCCACGCCATTGAAGTTGACCACCTGCATGTCGCTGACCTGGGTGTAGTAAAGCGCAGCATTGAGCGACAGGCTGTTGTCCAGCCAGCGGCTTTTCAAACCCAGTTCCCACGCGTCCGCGCGTTCGGGCTCGAACTCCAGATTTGAGCCCTGAAAGCTGATGGCGTTGAATCCACCGCTTTTGTAGCCGCGGGTCCAGGTGGCATAGCTGGCAACATCGTCATTGACTTCGAAGCGCAGGCCCAGCTTGGGAGAAACCTCATTTTCGTTTCTGCTCAGGGCTTGATCGACGTCCTCGGCGCCGACGATCGCGCCAGTGATGCCCGGGCCGTAAGTTTCCACGTGCAGAAACGCGTTCTTGTTTTCGCGCCCCAGTCGCAGCCCGACAATGCCGGCCCATTGCGGGGTGAAAAACCAGGTGGCCTGGCCGAACAGCGCGTAGCTACGCGTGTCCTGGGTGAACAGGTTGATGACGCCGTCGTTGTAATCCGGCCCCGGCACGGGCGCGGCGTTGAGGATCAGACCCAGCGGGTTGCTGCCGGTAGGTGAATCCGGCGCGCCCAGGGCTTCGCTGCCCGCCGGGGTCAAGGCGAAGTCGGTGATGTCACTGCCGATGCTGACCGTAACCAAAGTGTCCATCTGCGACTGAAACCCGAACAAGCCGCCGACGAACTCCAGGCCCTGGCCCCAGCGGGGCTCCGCACGCCCGTTAAACCTCAACTCCAGCGAATCCTGGGCGTAATCGAAATCAGCTTTCACGGCGACCAGATCAGCTGCGCTGACGTCGAAATCCATCAGGATGTCGTTGACCACACCGGCGTGCCCGACAACCGCGGTGAACAGGACATCCGACAGGCCCCAGAAATCCCCCATCTCATACTCTCCGATGCCGTGCAGGATGTCCGAATCACGCCG
>JBFJVB010000127.1:0-9504 GCA_041624435.1 Oceanococcus sp.
CGGCTCAAGGCCTGGATGACGGCGAAACCGGGGTGGACGAGTTCACCTACACGGTCAGCGACGGCGATCTGAGCGATACCACCACGCTGACCATTAATGTCGAAGGTGACAATGACGGGCCGCACATCACCAGTGCGACTGCGAATGTGTCCGAAGAAGGTCTGCCGGACGGGCTGGCCGACACGGTGGGCACGATAGATACCACCGACGCGGTGACTGTGAGCGGCAATCTGACAATAACCGACCCGGAAGGCGACAGCATCGTCTCGGTGGGCCTGCAGCCACCGGCTCTTGCGCTGAGCAGTGGTGGAGTCGCCGTGACCTGGAGCGGAACCGGCACCGATACCCTGGTGGGTAGCGCGGGCTCAACGCCGGTCATGACCCTGACCTTGACGACCGGGGGGGCGTACGAGTTCACCCTGCATCGTCCGCTGGATCACCCGGATCCGACTCAGGAAGATGCCCTGGCCTTGCAGTTCGGTCTCAGCGCCAGCGACGGCAGCGCGAGTGGCGCTGGCAGTCTGACCATCACGGTGGAAGATGACGCGCCTCATGCGGTGGTGAATGATCACACTTTGCAGCTGACCAACTCCAACCTGCTGATCGTGCTGGATGTGTCCGGCAGCATGGGGCAAAACGATGGGGTAGGTGGTCAGACCCGCCTGCAAACCGCCATCCAGTCGATCAATACCTTGATGGAGCGGTATGACGAGCTGGGGGGTGTGGCCGTGCGCATCGTCACCTTCTCATCCGGGGCGAATGCGCAGGGCTCCCAGTGGACGGATATCGCTACGGCGCAAGCCCAGCTGGCCGCGCTGTCGGCCGGTGGTGCGACCAATTATGACGCTGCACTGACCACGGCACAAAGCGCTTTTGGCAGCACCGGCAGCTTGGGCGATGCTCAGAACGTGGCCTACTTCCTGTCCGATGGACAGCCTAACCGTCCCAGCGACAGCATCGGTATCAATGCGGCCGAAGAAAGTCAGTGGACGGGCTTTCTGGAAGCCAATGACATCAACGCGTTTGCTCTGGGCATGGGGACCGGAGTCAACCAGAGCAATCTGGATCCGATCGCCTATGACGGCGTGACCCCACAGAACACCGATGCGGTCGTGGTGACGGATTTTGCCCAGCTCGAATCGGTGCTGGTGGGAACCGTCCCGGCGGTGGTCAGCGGCGATCTCCTGCGCGAAACCATGGTCGGTGCCGATGTGAGCGGCGTCGGCGGTGATGGTGGCTACGTGCAGCAACTCACCATCGAAGGTACAACGTATGCCTATGACCCGGCGGCCGGCGGCTCGATAACCGTCAGCGGTGGCCCCGACCGCAGCGGCTTTGATGCCAGCACTCAGACCCTGAGTGTCGAAACCACCGTCGGTGGCAGCTTCATCGTAGACATGGATGACGGTGCCTATCGTTACGGCGGTCCCGACAGCATCAGCGGCAGCACGCTGGAGCGGATGGATTACTCCATTGTCGATCGCGATGGGGATAATTCGGCTTCCTACGTGGAAGTGACGGTGACATCGAGCAAGGCGGCGGTGATCAGCACCAAGTTGCTGAGCTCTTCCGAGGATGCTGCCGACTCGATGGCTGAGGCTCTGCTGGGTACCTCGGATGCAGACGTGTTCGCCTGGGATCTGTCTGATCGTGGCAGCGCCGGTTCGCCCAGTGAACAGCATATTCAGGGCTTTGATACCAGCAGTCCGGCTGACGGCGGAGATGCCTTGAATCTGGCCGATCTGTTGCAGGGTGAGAATGAAGAATCGCTGACCGACTATCTGCACTTTGATGTCAGTGCCGGCGACACCGTGGTGCAGATCAGTTCAGAGGGCCAGTTCAGCCAGGGCTATGACACGACACTGGTGGATCAGCGCATTGTGCTGGAGGGCGTGGACCTCAGTCAGGGCGGCAGCCTGCACAGCGATTTGCAAATTATCCAGGACCTGCTAAACAAGGGCAGCCTGATTACCGACTAGCCAGACAGGAGTCTTGATGAGCCAAGCCGAATTGCGGGCCAGTGTGGCGCAGCCGGTTTACGTCCAGCGCGATGCAGAGCGGTCGATCGTTTCGGTCAGCCTGCTGGCGGATGCGACCCATGCCGAGGCGGTGCTGCCGGACAGTGCGGAGCTGGCCGAGTTTGCCCGACGCATTGCCAGTGCACAGACGCCCATGGACGCCAGCGATCTGGGTCTGGCACGGGTGCTGGAAGATCTGATTGATCTGCTGATTGCCAAGCAGGTGTTCTGCTTTACCGATCTGCCTGCCGCGGCGCGGTCCAAATTGCTGATGCGGCGCAGTCTGCGAGGTGAAATCCGCAGCCTGGACCTGCTCGGCGATGACAACGATGTGATCTAGCCCGATCGACCCGAATCCACACCTGGACCCTGGACCCTGGACCCTGGACCCTGGACCCTGGACCCTGCTCCCGGTCAGGGCTGGCGAACTGCCGGTCCGGTCACCCCATCGACGCCAATATTCAGCAGCATGTCCTGCTCGGCCTGGGTGTTCACGCCTTCGGCAATGACCAGCAGCCCGATGGAATGGACCACCATGCACACGCCGCGCAGAAAGGCCTGATTGCCCAGGTTCTGATCAACGCCACGAACCAGCGAGGCGTCCAGCTTCAGATGATCCAGGCCCACATCATGCAACTCGCCAATCCGCGCAAAGCCCGGGCCGGCATGCTTCAGGCCGATGCGGCAATGCAGTGGCTTGAGCGCCAGGCACAGGTCCTTGAATTCCGGCAGATGATGCAAGGCGCCGTGCTCCGGCACTTCCACCCACAAGCGCCGGGCCAGATCAGGGTCGGCTGACAGGCGTCGCACCAGCAACTGCACGAAGCTGGGATCGCAAATGGCTTCGGGTGACAGGTTCAGCGCCAGTGGCTCATCAGCTTGTTTGAGCTGCCGCAGCACGGTGTCCAGCACCAGCTCATCCAGGCGGGTCATCCAGCCCAGGCGTGACACCCAGGCCAGGACCTGACCGGCAACCAGGTCCCGGCCACCGTGGTTCAGACGCACCGGCGTTTCATAGTGCAGCAGTTCTCCGGAATAGGACACCACGGGATAACGCCCCAGGCTGATCGTGCCCGGCTCCAGCGCCTTGTCCAGCATGGCGCGCCAGCCTGGCAAATCCTTGGGTAGGGGCAAGGCATCATCCTTGGGTTCCTCACGCACCACAATGCGGCCGGTTTCCTCCGCTGCCGCCAGGGCATCATCGGCTCTGGCGAGCAAGGGTGAACGATCCTGGCCGCCGCTGAAACTGGTGGCGCCAACGGGCAACTGAATGTCGCTGGCACTGTCCGGCCGGTCCATGGCCAGATGCCACTCCGAGGCGAGCAGGGCCGCGATGGCTTCGGCATCGGTTTCCCCCGGTGCAAGTACCGCGAAGTCGCCGCCGCTCAAGCGCCCGACCGTCCAGCCCGTGGGGCGCTGGTCGGCAATCTGTTGCAGTCGAGAACTGGCACGGCGCAGCATCGCGTCCAGTGCTTCGTGGCCAATCTCCAGATTGAACTCGCGCAGCTGGGTGAAGCGCAGAATCACGAACACACCAGCGGATTCCCGATCTTCACGGCTGAGCAGGCTGTCCAGCCGGTCGAAGAAGCCATCGCGGTTGAGCAGTCCGGTCACCGGGTCGAACTGGGCTTCCAGGCGCATCGAGGCGACGCGTTGGGACTCCTGCTGCAGCATGGATTTGACCCGTCCGGACAAGGTGTTCATCGCCCGCACCAGGCTGCGGAATTCCTGCGTCGGAGGCTCCGGTATGGTGATGAAGCGGCGTGCGCCAATGGCTTCGGCTTGGACCACCACGCCCGCCAGAGGACGCAGGATCAGGCGCATCAGCTTGGCGCCGACCACGCCGGTCATGAGCGCCAGCGCCACAAACCAGAGCAGCATCTTGCGGCTGCCGGCCCATAATTCGGCATAGGCATAACGATCATGGCTTTCCAGTTCCAGCCGGCCGAACTGATTCCAGCCGTCCTGCACATCGGCGACCCCGGTGGCGACATCCAGCGGCACCATGTTCAGAAACCATTGCGGGGCAACGGGCTCCTCATCGAGGTTCTGACGTTCCAGCAGGACGCGTCCTTCCGGATCCAGCAGCCGAATCAGGCGGTAGTGACCGGCGTCGAACTGAGCGGCCAGCAACAGCTCGATGGAGACCATGTCCTTGGGCATCTGCGACATCGACAAAGCCAGCGATGTGGCGTTGTCGACATTTTTCACAAACAGTTGCTGCTCGAAGTAGCGCTTGGCCGCCAGGGTGCTCAGCACGAATGTTCCGCAGAAGGCCAGGCCCAGGACCAGCAGGATCGCCAGCCAGAGCTTACGCTGCAGGCTCATGGTTGCGGGGCGGGTGGATGCAATGGTTTTCATAGAAAGCCCTCATTGGCTAGCCGGCTGAGTAAGTCACGCCAGTGTGAAAGTCGTGCCGTGGGTTCCGCGGCGGCGCGTCGACCGCCCGCCCATAACCCGGTGTCGTTGAAGCTGAAGACCGGACTCAGGTCCGGGCGCTGCGAAGCGGGCAACACTGCCCCGATCAGATTATCCAGGACCAAAGGCACCGCTCTGGGGGTGGCGAAGTACCCCAGCACCATATGGGCCTGGGCGTTCCCGGAGCCGGGAGCGCCGAGCTGCGCCCGGACGTAAATCATCCGCAGTTTCTCTGGAGCAATCCCCAGCGCACGCAGGCTGAAGAATTTGGCTATGCTGAAATCCTCGCAGTCACCGCTGCCACGGGCCAGGGTTTCCAGCGGAGTGGCCCAGTAGTCGGACTGGCCCCAGATCTTCCAGTCGTCGTTGAACAGCACACGCTGGTTGAAGTACGCATTGACCCGCTGCAGCTTTTCCAGCTCGCTCAAGCCCCGAGCGTCGGCCAGCAGCTTGCGCCAGCTCTGCACGACGCCGACCCCGGCCGCCCCATAACGCTGCTGGGCAACGGCCTGAATGCGATCAAAGCTGCGTTCGGCAAATCCCAGCGAAACCATCGAGGCCACGAGCAGGCCGAGCAGCCAGCGTGAGCCGGCGCGCCGAATCCAGCCGTCAGCGGCGTGGGTTATCGTGGACCAGGAGATGGGAAGGGGACTGCTCATCGTTCCCTTTCAGCAAGATTCGGGCCGTCTTTGCACCAACTCAGTTCACTGAATCTTTACCCCTGTTAAGCCAAGCTTTCGGCTCCAATCCGTGAGAGCAAGACAATGAAGCAGCATGTCCTGGTGTGGGCTTGGGGTGGGCTCGGTGTATTTCTATGTTCCATTCTGTACGCGCAACCTAACGGTACCGAAGAAGGTCCGGCGCGAACCGTACAGGCCGCTGCACAGCGGGCGATCTCGACCAATCCACAAGTGCAGGCGGCCTGGCACGCGATGCTGGCTGCCGAAGATGCCAAGGATATTGGTCGGGCCGGGTTCAAGCCCCGGCTCGATTTCGAAGCGGGTCTGGGAGTGGAGCGCCAGGAATACCTGAGCCTGAACTCGCGCCAGGAATATGAGCCGCGGCGGGTCAGCTTGACCTTGAGCCAGCTGCTCTACGATGGCTTTGCCACCAGCAGCGAAAACCACCGCCTGGATCACGCCCACCATGCGCGCAGATTCGAATTCCATGCCGCGGCGCAGACGGCTGCGCTGGACGCTTACCGGGCTTACCAGGACGTGAACCGCTACCGAAATCTGGTTTCGCTGGCGCAGCAGAACCTCGCCTATCACCGGGAAATCTACAGTCAGATCGACCAGCGAACCACGGCGGGCGTCAGCCGCACGGTGGATCTGCAGCAGGCCTCGGGTCGTCTGGCCCTGGCCGAATCCAATCTGCTGACGGAGTTCAGCAATCTACATGACGTCAGCGCGCGTTATCAGCGCATCATTGGCGAAATTCCCCTGGATGATCTTGAGCCCGCTCCGCTGCTGGAAAAAGGCATGCCGGTCCAGGTGCTCAGTGGACTCGATACCGCGTTCCACCAGAACCCCGAAATCCTGGCGGCATCTGAAAATATTCTGGCCAGCAAGGCCGCGGTGGCTGGAGCCCGTTCGCGTTACCACCCCCGGGTGGACTTACGTCTGTACGCGGATTACGGCGCCGATGTGAATCGCATCAATGGCCGGTCGAACAACCAGGTCGCGGAAGTCGTGTTGCGCTACAACCTGTTCAATGGCGGGGCCGATCGGGCCGCGGTGTATCAGGCCAAGGACGAGGTTGACGTGGCCAAGGATCTGCGCGACAAAGCATGTCGGGATGTACGCCAGGAATTAAGGATTGCCCACAACGATGGGCAGCGGATATCGCAGCAACTGCGGTATTTGCAGCAACATAAGTCGGCCACCGAACGGGCTCGCATCGCCTATCGCGATCAGTTTTCGATCGGACAAAGGACCCTGCTTGATTTGCTTGACACAGAAAACGAATATTTCGAAGCCAACCGGGCCTATGTGAACGGGAATTACGATCTGACCGTCGCCCATGCCCGTACCCTCGCCAGCATGGGGGAGTTGCTCGTGGCACTGGAGCTGACCCGTGAAGGCGTCAATCTCGCCGATCCGAATGAACATGGCGAAGATCTGTCCGGTGCCTGTCCGCAAGAGACGAATTCCGATCTGGTCGCCGCCGCCTGGCTGGACAGCGATGGTGACGGGGTTCCGGACAGTCGCGATGCCTGCCCGGGTACGCCCCTGGGCGTCAAGGTGGACGAGCGCGGTTGTGAAATCGTCGGTGACGATGATGGTGATGGCGTTCTGAACAATGTCGATCTTTGTCCGAATTCGCCGCCGGGCTCGAAAGTGAATGAAGTCGGTTGTGCCCTGATGCAGCACGTGATCCTCAAGGGCGTCGATTTCAAAGTGTATTCGGCGGAGCTCACCAGCGCGGCCCAGGCAGCCTTGAACCGCACGGCGGAAATTTTGCTGGGAGCGGACTCCATGAAAGTGGAGGTGGCCGGGCATACCGACAGCAGCGGGTCTTCTGACCTGAACGATCGGCTGTCGCGGCAACGCGCCGAATCGGTCATGCGTTACCTGATTCGCAAAGGCGTGCCGGCGGTGCAGTTGCAGGCCAAGGGCTATGGTTCAGATCAGCCCCTGGCCAGTAATGAAACAGCCCAGGGACGCAAGCGCAACCGTCGGGTCGAATTCAGAATCCTGCAACAGTAAAGGCTGGCGAAGTACCGGTTTTTATCCGGTGCCGATCCTCAAGGGGCAGAATCTTCTGCCCCTTTTCATTTACCTCATTGACCGATGCCGGTGCCGGCTTCCACAAGCGTGCACCACAACCGGGGCCGGACTGGAGTTGCGCTCACAGATGGGCGCAAGAGAATCATCAGCCTGGCCCCGGGCGATCCTAATATCGCAATCTGACCCAGGATATCGGGTCGAGGATATCGGGTCGAGGATGTCGGCAAGTTGCAGGTGCTCGAATATTGCAGGTGATGCTGCGGATTAATCCCTGCGTCCAGAATTAGGAGGAAATACGATGTGGCCTCACGGTCATCTAGAATTACGCTGGTCTGAAAACGTGCTGTTTGTCCAGGCATTCGGCCCTTTTAACGATGAGGGTGCAAGACTGGCCGCCGAAAATTACCTTGATCTGATTCACAACAAGCTCTGCACAGAGTTCTTCGTGATTGAAGTTCTGAACGAGGACAGCATCGGTACGCCCGATACGATGAAAGAAGTCGTCAAGATCTGGAACTTCATCGGCGAGAACGGCTGTGCTGCTCTGGCTCTGGTTTACGCGAATGAAGTACAGCTCGCGCTGGCCGAGGAATTTCTTCCGCCGTTTGGCCGGCTGTTCGAGAACGTGAAAGACGCGGAACAATGGATCGCCACCTGCCGTGAAATCTCAGGTTTCAGTTGTACCGCGCTCTGACTCAAACTTACGATTGAGCAGCCGAAACCCCTGACGAATGACAAATGAGTGGACCAGCCCGGATGGAAAGGCGAGGCCCAGTGCGCCGAACCAGCTATTCGGACGTGCTCTCCAGCGACACTTCAGTTCCGTGCCCGTGCCAATCGAAGTAAACCACCACTCGAAAGTGCCGGTATAGTCACCCGCGATCATATTCGCGCCCAGGTATCGATTCGGATCCGACTCAGCAAGCTCCGCCAGCATCCTGGGCCGTCCGGAATGCAGAACCTTTATCCAGTATCTGAAACCGACCTGGAGAGGCGGAATATCATTGACCGCTTCAATTCGGAGATAAGGGCTCCACCAGTTCGATCCGGGGTCGGATAGAGACGCAAAAGCCACGTGGACCTGAGCTGGCGTAGCCGCGATGTGCCCGATATCGACGATGTCGTAACGTGTATTCACGACCTTTCCCCTGAAGCCGGACAGGTATGGTGACAGTCACAAGACTGCGCTACAAGGCTGGGCAATTGATCGGACAGGCAGGAAAGAATGGCGCCCCGGCAGCTCCGGCCAGGGGCACATTGCAGCGGCTGGTATGGGCGGAATCACCGTCAGTAATGTCGGACGCGTCGCCATTGCGGTCTGTGTAAGAGGAACAGTTTCCATGCAGCCCCCGCCGGAGCGGGGGCTGTTCAAGCTGTTTCTATTGCTGGAAACACATCAGGTGTGAGGACAGATTGCAGGTCCGCGTGGAATGGTCGGTCCAGGCTTGCAAGGTGCCGACGTTGATCCCGACCGGGCCAGGGTCACTGGCGAAAGCCTGGGTGAACCCGGAGCAACTCAGGCTGGGATTGGCAAATTTTGCCGAGCCGGCCGACGTCGTATTGGTCCAGGCAAACCCTGAGGCTATGGTCTGGCCGGTTGCGGAGACGTTGATCGGGTTGTCGATGACACCATCGACCAGATCGGCCCAGTTGCTTGCGATCTGCACCCCGTTGGTCAGCACATACGGGACCGTGCTCTGGGTGAAGCGACTCAGGGGTGTTCCGCCGCTGGTCGACAGCCAGGCTTTGAAGCTCCCGGTCAAACCTGCCTGTGATGCGGCATCAGCACACTTGGCATCGGCACCGGCCAGCCCGCCCAGATTGCCATTGAACATGGCGTTGGTCATGAAAACCTGCCTGGACGTTGGGCCTGGCGTAGGCGTGGGCTGTGGCGGTGGGTCATCCGCTTCGATGCAGGCGATCTGGATCGAAGATGAACCACAGCTCAGCGTGGCAACACCCGGTTCGACACAGTCCGAAACCTCGCAGGATTGCCCATCGGCCCCAGGGGCTCCGTCCTGGCCGGGAGGTCCGGGAGGTCCCGGAGGTCCGGCTGGGCCGGGTGCGCCGTCCTGTCCGTCCTGTCCCGGAGGTCCGGTGGGTCCTTCGGGGCCAGTGGGTCCATCAGCGCCAGTCGGGCCTTGCGGTCCGGTGGGTCCTTCGGGTCCGGTCGGGCCCTGCGGTCCGGTGGGTCCTTCGGGTCCGGTCGGGCCTTGCGGTCCGGTGGGCCCTTCGGGTCCAGTCGGGCCCTGCGGTCCGGTGGGTCCTTCGGGTCCGGTCGGGCCCTGCGGTCCGGTGGGTCCTTCGGGTCCGGTCGGGCCTTGCGGTCCGGTGGGTCC
>JBFJVB010000128.1:0-9399 GCA_041624435.1 Oceanococcus sp.
GGCATCAGGATGCACCGGCCATCGCGCTGCTGCAGGATCTCGGTCAGCACAGTGATGCCGTCGGACCGCTGATCAATCTGGGCATCCTGTATGCGCGACAGCAACGTTTCGACGAGGCGGTGGCGGCGCTGCGCCGCGCATTGCAGCGCCGGCCCGGGCAAGGCCTGGCCTCACGCTGGCTGGCCAGCGTGCTGCGCCAGCAGGCGCAGCCCTATGCCGCGGAGCAGGTACTGCTGCAGGCCATCGAGCATGCGCCGGACGATCCGGCCCTCCACCGCAATCTGGCCCTGCTCTACGAGCAGGACCTGCGGCAACCGGAGCAGGCCTTGCGGCACTATCGGCACTATCAGGCCTTGCAGCAGGCTGATGCCCTGATCGTGGAGGCATGGATCCGGCAGTTACAGGAACGCCAGACCAGAATGGCAGCAAGAGGAGATCGTGACCAATGAACTGGCGTAAGACATTCGGGCTGCTGGTGCTGGCGTCCGCAGCGGCACGGGCGGATTTGCCGGTGCTGGAGGCGCCCGGCCTGGGGACCTCAATCGTCGGTGAGCAGGAAGCGGCGATCGGTCTGTTCATCGTGCCCTGGGTGGCCGACCGGCCCAGTGACATCGACCGGCCGCCGCGGCTGTTTGAGGTGCCGCTCGAGCCGCTGGATGCAGCGGACTTCGGTCTGCAGGTCAAGACCTGGCAGCAGATGGAGGCATACCGCCGCAGTTTGTTGAGTCGTTGACCAGGGTGGGCAGCGCCGACCGGGGGCAAGATCGCATGGAGTCGCCAGTGCGCTGGCGTTCAGTGGGTGGCGTCCTGCAAGACCTGACGGGCCAGTTCCAACAATGGGATGCCGCGCTGCATCGCGGCGCTCTGTAATTGTCGGTATGCCACCTTTTCGCTCAGGCCATGTCTTTCCATCAGCAGGCAGCGCGCCCGATCCACGACACGGCGGCGTTCCAGCGCAACCTGGCTATCTTTCAGGGCGGCGGTCAGACCCTGTTCGCGCGCGTAGCGACGAACACAGGCCTCGATGATGGTGCGCAGCAGGGCGGGAGAGATGCTTTCAATCACATAGGCGTTGATGCCGAGATCCAGCAGGCCGGCCTGGATGACATGATCTTCTGCGGGCAGGATGGCCAGCATCAAGCTCGGCGCGCCGGATTGAAGATCCGCAATCAGCGGTAGCTGCTCGCGTTTCAGTCGCCCTGCCGCAAATATGCAGGCATCGGGCGCCAGATGTTTCAGCGCCTGTACGTCGATCGAGCCCAGGTCTTCGACCAGCAGGACGTTGATGCCCGCGTCGGCAAGCGCCGCACACAGGGTGCGTGTTCGGCGGCATCCGGCATTCAGCACGGCTACGTTGATCATGGGACGACACCAGCTATATTCATGTGTTTGTCAAAGCAGGATTTGTGCCAGGTAGACATATCATAAGACCATGTTTTTAAATGGTTTTATTGATAGTCCTGGTTCGCGAATGGTGCGTTGCACCACAACAGGGCCAGGGGAGGATTCCGTCCGGCTGGCGATGCCCGTGGCGCCGCTCAGGATGCCCAGTGCTCCATTGGCCGCGGCGTGCCGGGACGCGGCAATTTTGGTATCGCCGAAACCAAAAAGGCCGGCCTCTGCTTACACCGTGGGTTGCCGAATCAGAGCGAGTAGGACAGATCCAGGGTCAACTTGTCCGTATTCACCGCCAGGCTATCGGCAGAATAGCTGGCGTACTTGAGCAGGAGCTTGGCCTTCTTGCTGCAGATGTACTGCACCACGGCATCCACCTCGCTGCCATAGCGGGCATCGCCCTGCTCTGCGTCGAAGCGGTGGTAGGCGCCCAGCAGCTTCCAGGGTCCCTGACCGTAGGCCAGGCTGACATACTGGTCCCTGAGGCCAGTACCCGGCGTGTTCAGGAAGATGTCGGCAAAGCCATTGAACTTGTGCTATCGATAACAGACGTCTCCGAATGGATCGCCTGGGTGCTTGATTGGGCCGAAGTGAATCCGGAGGCGCCGGTTCGGCCGGGTCTGGAAAGAGCAGGTGCGGCGCGGCTGGCCGCACCTGCCCGTCGTGCGGGTCTAGGCGGTAGCCCCGGCACGCTGCAGCAGCGCTTCCTGCAGTTTGGCGTCCTCTTCCCGCAGTGTCTCTTCGGAGAAACGTACCAGCAGGGCGCAGAACGAGGCGCCGATAACGGCGATACCCAGATAAAACAGACCTTGCTGGTAGCTTAGGGCTTCGGATTTGAACAGGAATCCGGCCGCGACCGCACCGGCGTTGCCGCCGGCGCCGACGATACCGGCCACCGCGCCCAGGGCCTTGCGGTTCATGAACGGCACCAGACCGAAGGTCGCGCCTTCCGACATCTGCACGAACAGGCTGAACAGCACCATGCTGGCGACGGCCAGGGCCAGCACGCCCATCTGCGAGAACAGCATCAGGGCCAGACCTTCGCAGAACAGCACGACGAACAGGAAGCGCACCCGACCGGACAGTCCATACTTTTGTGCGAATTTGTCGGAAAAGAAGCCGCCCAGGGTGCGGGCGAACAGATTCATCAGGCCGAACAGACCCGCGATCAGGCCGGCGGTCTTGAGGTCCAGAGAGAACTGGTCGAAGTAATAGATCGCCGCGATGTTGTTGATCGTCAGCTCCACGCCGAAACAGGCGGCATAGACCACGAACAGGGCCCAGACCCGATAGTCTTTGGCCGCCGCGAGAAAGGACTGGCGGGCGCCGGTCTCGTTCTTGGCCTCGGGCAGTTCACCACGGGCCCGAAGATCGCTGTAGTTGCCGTCCGGTGCATCCTGGGTGAACAGGTAGTAGACGATGCCCATCGCGAACAGCACGATGCCGGGTACGATCATGGCGATACGCCATCCGGCGGCTTCACTGACCCCGAACATCATCACCGCGGCAAACACCAGCGGCATGACCATCTGGGTTACGCCTCCGCCCAGGTTGCCCCAGCCGGCGGTGGTGGCATTGGCGGTACCCACGACATTGGGCCCGAACATCACCGAGGTGTGGTACTGGGTGATGACGAAGGAGGCGCCGATCGCACCGATGCCCAGGCGCATCAGCAGGAAGCTTTCGTAGCTGTCAGCCAGGCCGATGGCCATGACTGGCAAGGAGCCCAGCAGCAGCAGGGCCGAGTACACCTTGCGGGGGCCGTATTTGTCACACAAGGGCCCGATCAGCAGGCGGACGAAAACGGTAATCGCCACCGAGGCAATGATGGTGTTGCCGATCTGGGCCTTGGTCAGCAACAGGTCCTCGCGGACCACCGCCATCAGTGGTGCGATCCCGAACCAGCCGAAAAAGCACAGGAAAAAGGATAACCAGGTCAGATGAAATGTCCGCATCTGCACGGACTTGAAATCGAAAAGGTTGATACGCGTTGCTTTGTTTGCCACTTCCATAGTGAGCTCCCGATGAAAAAAGTCTGGTTGTACAGAGGGAACCGGTGACGGCCCTTCATCGACGCACTCGTGCCGGGATGCGGCCTGATTGACGTCTCAAACGGGACTAGACAAAATGCGTGCCAACTTTACAAGTCATTGTTTTTAAATGGATCTGGGTGTTTTATGGTGTGACTGAGCCAGACGTTCGCGATGTTGCATCGCATCAATCTGGTGCGCGTCGGACCCTGGTTGCACCACCGCAGCCCCCGACGCCGGCCGATAATGGCCCGTAGGTCCTCGCCGCCAGAGATCCGGTGCCCGCCGCCGCGGACACACGATTCGCAGGAGGCGTCGAGGGGATTGGGGGGCGATGCGCGCCTGGCCAAAACGATTCGTAATCGCCGTGAACCTGGTTGGCATCGGGCGTGGCACCTGGATGAGGTGTTGGTTCAAGTCGATGGCAAGCGCCGATACTTTGGCGCGCAGGTGAGGCTCTTGATTGCGTGATCTCTAAAAAACGCGGCAGATTGTCAGCGCTGCGTGACCTGGGCGTTACAAGCGGCCACTGCACGGAGAAATGGGCGAACAATCCAGCGGAGAATTCGCACCCAGCCATGCCTCGACCTAAAGAGGCGACGCAGCGATTTCGTCGCCGAGACGACAAGGTTGCGAAAGCCGATCACTGCGGATTGGGCAGGAAGGTTGTGCCTGAAGCCAGGCAACTCAGGATTACCTTCTGGCCGTTGTGTTGCTTTGAAACGGCCTTTGCGCCACAACGGCATGGGAATGTGCAGCGCAGACTGCCATGCGGAGCATCTTATTGCTTTCAGTTGACTCGGGCCATCCATGGCCCTTGCCAGGCTCGGGCTAATGTTGACTACTCACGCTATGGCGTTTGTACTTCCTATCTGCCTGCAACGTCGGCCGATGCCCAGGCCGGCCAGGCCGATCAGCAGTAGCCAGGAAGCGCTGCCGCCTTTGAGTGGCGCCAGTGATGCGGCCCTGGATGCGGCCACGTTGGTCAGCGGGACATAGTCCCGGCACGGCTGATTGCGCAGGCCCGGACAGGCCGGATAGGCATAATCGGCGGGTGCCGCAAGGCCGGGCACAACGGGTAGCACCAGTTTCGCCGGTGTGGACGGCGACCAGGACACCGCCACCTGCGCCGTGGCCGGCGAGCCATCCGGGTTCGCCGGTTGCGTTTCATGGAACGCCCAGATCGGTTGCGCACCATTGGGGCCCGCAATCGTCAGGCGGACCCGTGACCCGGCGCGGTAGAGGTGTCCCTGGTGATACATCGGAATGACAACATCGGTGTAGTCACCAACCGGCATCGGTTCGGCGTCGCGCTTGAACATGCTCAGGATGGGGTCGACATACTCGCTCAGGCGCTTGAACATATTGTTCTCGTCGCTGGCCAGTTTGCGGATGGACGCGCGCAGATACCCGTTCTGGACAAAGGTTTCCTTGCCGTCCGGGCGGACTTCGCTGACGGTCGCCTGCAGATCGACATCTTCGGTGGATGAGCGAACCTGGGCATAGACGGCCCCCGCGCCGACGACGACGGTGTCGGCTTTCAGGGGCTCGGATACGTAACTCAGCGCAGTGCCATCAGGGTTGTATTGCCAATCCCACTCCCAACGCGAGGCGTTGCCCCACAGGCTGCCGGTTCCTGTTCCGCCGGTGTAATTGGTCAGCGGCAGGGCCGTTGCATCGGCCGTGAACTGGTCGGCTCCCGCTTGTGCTGGCAGATCGTCCGACAGCGTTCCATCCGGACCGAAATACCAGGTCCGGGCGGCAATGCCCGCCGGGGGGTACTGATCAAAGGCGGCTTCGAATGAGGGGTAAGGGTTGCCCGGCGTCGCATCCAGCAGCGGTGAGCGACCCGCGCCATTTTCGAACAGCACCCGGATTGGCGGAATGGCTTCGAACGCCGCCAGCGCCTGGGCATAGTCCGGAATCAACTGAATGGGATCCAGCGGCAGCGTCACCGGCGCCGCATATTCGGGGTCCGGCTCGAAGGACGTATCGGAAGGAATGCCATAAGCGACCGCATACACCGCGGGCGCCGAGGCGCGCATCTCCAGGGAGTTGACGATCGGTGGGCGTTTCGCGACATAGAGCTGCAGGAAGTCGAACCAGCGGTTGTAGGTGTCGGGGGCGAGCGAATCGACATGCGTGCCGTTGGTGAACGTGAACCACTTCTTGTCCGTGCCGGTCATACGCCGGGCCAGCTCGGGGCAATGTCCGCCGGTTTGCTCGTCCTGCCATTGGCAGACGACAAAGGCCGGGACCTTGATCTTGTCGACAAAACTGATCGGATCCAGGGGGTCGGCGACTTCCGGAATGTAGTAGTTGTTCTTGTCGATCTTGTCCAGAAGATCCAGGGCTTCCGGGTGCAGCGTCTGGTTGTCTTCACAGACCGTATCGCCATTGGCGATGCGCTCAAGCGCCCAGCCCTGGCCCTGGGTGGCGTCCCGATGGCGGTCCTTTCCCCATTCGACCGAGAAGCCATGATTCAGGATGCCGCCCGGATAGAGCGTCGTGGCCGTCGCATCGAGCACCGATAGCGGTGAAATCGCCGCCAGGTGCGGGGGTTGGGTTTGCGCCGTGAACAGCTGGCTGATGCCACCATAGGAGATGCCCATCATGCCGACATGGCCGTGCAGCACCCAGGGCTGGTTCGCGACCGTTTCGATGATGTCGTAACCGTCGAGACTCTGCAGCATCTCGAAAAAGTCGAACGCCCCGCCAGAGCAGCCCATGCCGCGCATGTTGACGTTGACGACCGCAAAGCCCATCGCATTGGCCAGCACCGCGAGGCCGCTTTGGGGGCCGTCCGGTTTCGCATTGGAATAGCCCGAATACTCGATCAGGGTCGGATAGGGCGGCAGGTGGTCCGCCGCGGGGAAGTAATTGGGCAGTTCGGTACCCGTGACCGGGTTCTTGATCCCCAGCGTCGCCGGGTTGGTGGGCGGATGCACGGTGTAGGCCAGCTTGATGCCGTCACGCATGGTGATATAGCCGTAGCCGTTGGAGGTCATCTCCTGGCTGTAGATGCTCGGATCCCAGGGCGCGGAGCTTTGATCATGGACCGTGATCGGCCTGGAGGTTTTCCCCTCAGAAACGACGGTATACCCCTCGCCCGGCTCAAGGTTGCGGAACAAGCTCCCGCCGTGCTCATTGGCGGTTCGCGGATTGGGTGTGGCAAAGCCGTTGACGTCAAACAGCTTGATACGCTGGCCAGCGGGATCAAGCAGGGTGACCGCAGC
Organism: Oceanococcus sp.; assembly: GCA_041624435.1. GTDB lineage: Bacteria > Pseudomonadota > Gammaproteobacteria > Nevskiales > Oceanococcaceae > Oceanococcus. The sequence continues at coordinate 6,662 of JBFJVB010000128.1, forward strand.
GCCCGGCGTGAGGCCCGTCACGTAGACTTGCTCGACGCTGCCTTTGGCCTCGAAAGCCCAGGCGTTGCTGGCAAACAAAACCGTTAGTCCGACAAAAACGGCGACGACTTCTACTCGTATCATATTCAACTGACGCATCATGGCTTCCCTGATTTTGGCGCGGACTTACGCGCTTTTTTATGGCAGAAAGGTGGCACAAATTATTTCGCTTGACCAGCCGATCCAGGCCGAGCCTCCGCACGATGACTGGGCGCTTGTAGACATTTTCACTCGCTGAGGGCATCTACAAATCGGTCACCGCCAGGAATCTGCGCCGTATCGCCGTTTTCCCTATCCCGCTGTTCAAATCGCCAACAGGCCGGATGGCTCTTACTGGCCGGAAGCACCGATAGGCCGAGCGGGAAAGATCAGAACCTGGCCGTCACCGACCGATTGCACCCGAACTCACAATTCATGCCTGAAGCCGATTCTCGCACCGCGTATCAAGGCTGGACTGTGCCGGGTGGCAGTGTCAAAGCAAATCGAGCCGGGCGAGGGTGGCCGGATGAACACACCCTCTCAACTATTCCGAAGACATCATTCGGTGGGCAATTCTGCTGTACGTTCGTTATCTCTTGTCGCTGCGTCAGGTAGAAGATCTGACGGCCGGGCGTGGAGTCGATTCGGGCGGCCAATTGCACGGAAAAGGGGGCGAACAATCGGGCGGAGAATTCGCATCAGCCTATACCTCGACGTGAACGGGCGATGCAGCGATTTCGGTCCGCGGGCTCATTGCAGTTGGCGTTTCGATCCACGCTCAAATCCACAATCACTTGAACCATGAACGTCATCGAGTTCGCCGCCGAGATTACAGGGTCGCGCGGAACCGATCATTGCAGATTCGGCAGGAATGTTGCGCCTGAAGCTAGACGAAGCGGGCATCTGTCTGGCCAGATGGATTACTTTGACAATGCCTGATCGCGGGCGAAGCACTACACTAGTGCCCTTCCTTCACAGGCTACCGGGCATTGAGCGCAGCCAGAACGATTGCCGTTGTCGGCTCAGGAATCGCAGGCTTGGCGGCCAGCTGGCAGCTGGGACGTCGCCATCAGGTCACCCTGTTCGAAAAGCAGGCAGAAATCGGCATGGCTGCCCATGGTCTGGAGTTGGGGGGCGCGCGCGTCGATATGCCGTTGCGCGTGCTGTACCGAGGCTACTACCCCACGCTTACGGCGCTGTACGCGGACGCCGGCATCGCGACTACCACCGCGGACTACTCGGCATCCTTCAGCGATGTTGCCGGCCACAGTTATTTTCGCTATCGAAACTGGCGCCCATTCGGCCGACTGTCACTGCCCTTGCTTCAGGTTGGACAACCGATCGGCCAACGCAGCCGCCAGATCGTCTTCGATCTTATGCGACTGTATCGCCGCGCCGGACGCGATAGCCGACGCCTGCGCGCCAGTGGCATGACCCTGCAGCAGTATGTTCAGGAACAGCGCTATTCCAGCAGCTTTGTCGAAGATTTCCTGCTGCCGGTGTTCGCCGCCATAGGCACCTGCAGCACCCAGAGCGTCCGCAACTACCCGGCCCGAATCATCATCGATTACCTGCGTCAGGGTGTATTGCTGCAGGGCGTAAGCCGCACCGTTCATGGCGCTGATGAGGTGGTGCGACGGCTGAGCAGTCGATGTTGCAGCGTGCGGACCAGCGCTTCAATCCAGTCCATCCGCGCCGCAGGCCGACAATGGCAGTTGCGCACAGAATGTGGAGCAAGTCAGGAATTCGACCATGTGATCATCGCCACCCAGGGCAATCAGGCCGCCCGTCTGGTAGAAGCTGTGGATGCGCCGGCAGCGGCCAGCCTGAGGCAGTTTCGCTACGAGGCCAGCGAAGTCATCGTCCACACCGACCCCGCCCTGATGCCATCGCGGCGCAAGAACTGGTCGCCGGTCAATCTCTTCGTCGACCCGCAGGCCAGCCGACCCATGGCGAGTATCTGGCTCAACGCCGTGCTGCCAGTGCGGGCCGGCACTGCCGACGCCTTTCAGACCTGGAATCCTCTGCGCCAGCCACGGGCCGATTCCATTCTGGCCCAGGCCGGATTCGAGCGGCCTGTGGTCGACGACAGCAGCGAAACCGGTCTGGCCCGCCTAGGCCGCCTGCACGCCGAACCTGACCGCCGGTTGTGGTTCTGCGGCTCCTATGCGGAATCCGGTGTGCCCCTGCTCGAAAGTGCGGCCAGATCGGCCCGAGAAGTATGCCGGCGCATCGATCCAGAGCTGTGAGGGCAGTGTCAAAGCAAATCGGGCCGGGTAAGGGTACTTGGATGAACACAAGTTACTTCAACCATTCAGAAGCCATCATTCGGTGGGCGATATTGCTTTACTTGAGATATCCGCTGTCACTGAGACAGGTTGAGGAGTTGATGACAGAGCATGGGCTTGAGGTCAGCTACGAGACGATCCGTCTTTGCTGGAACCGCTTTGGACCAGAGCTTGCGAAAGAACTGGGTAGTCGCCGGTCCGCCAGCGGCTGCATCTCGCGCTAGCGTATTCACATTGACAAGGTATGTCCGGCTCGATGGTGTCCTGCACTATCTGTGGCGGGCCGTGGATGATGAAGGGGAGGTCATCGATTGCGTCGTGACCAAGAAACGAGACAAGAAGGCCGCATTGACGCGGCTCGGAAAGTGGTTGAAACGGGGCCTGTCGCCGTCGGAAATCGTGACCGATAAGCTGAAATCGTATGGAGCGGCC
>JBFJVB010000129.1:0-9337 GCA_041624435.1 Oceanococcus sp.
AGCCTCCGAAGCGCTGGCGGTGGCCGAGAAAAGTGGCAACCGCTATGACCGGCTCTGCGCCCATTACCAGATGGGCATGCCACTGATCGCGCAGGGGCGCTACTCGGAATCGGTGATGCACCTGGATCGCTGCATGCAGCTCTATGATCCGGCAGCACACGCCAAGAAGGCGAACGCTTCTGACGTCAACCGAGGGGTCGCGGCGCACAATTTCAAGTGCCTGGCGCTGGCCTATCAGGGCTATCTCGCCCGCGCCTTGAACGTTTCCGAAACCGGATTGGAATTGGCCCTGGGCAGCCGCCATCCGGTGAATATTGCGAACGCCCAATTGACGCACATGATGGTTCTTGATCAGCGTCGTGAGTTTGACCGCGTGCTTGAGCAGGCGAATGTGGCCATTGATCATGCCGCGCAAATCGGCTTGCCGTTCTATCTTGCCGTCGCGACCATTTTCAAGGCCTGGTCGCAGGTCAGGCTGGATGACGAGGATCCGAGCCTCATTGAAGCAGAGCAGGCCCATGCTGCGTTAAGGACGGCCGCAAGTGGCGTTCTTGATGCCGAGCTCCATTTGCGATTTGCCGAGAGCCTGCTGTCGCTGAACCGCCTTTCGGAGGCGCTGAAGGAAACGGACGCCGGCCTCGAATGCGCGCAAACGCAAGGACAGCATTGTTTTTTCCCGGAGCTTTACCGCGTGCGCGCAGAAATATTGCTGGCGCGCGATGGCACTACAGCTCAGGCCGCAGAGGCGTATTTCCAGCAAGCCCTGGAGATCGCCCGCCAGCAAGAAGCCAGAATTTTCGAACTGCGTGCCGCCATGGGTCTGGCCCGGCTGTGGCAGACGCAGGGCGATTCAGCCCGGGCGCAGGCGCTGCTCGCGCCGGTATTCGACTGGTTCAGCGAAGGATTGGAAACCTCGGACCTGATCCAGGCCCGAGCACTGCTGGCCGAACTCGCCGAGCCGAACCGGCGATGAATGGCATCGACAAGATCAGGGCGCCAGCGGCGCCGGATCGGGTGGCGCACTCGAGCGCGCGGCCGATGGTGTCAGGCGCTGGCTGCCGCTGAGGCTTTGCAGCATGACCGGGTCCGGCACCTCCACGCTGCTTGGCGCCTGCGGCGTGGAGTAATACCACTCGCCCTGGACCCGCTCGGGAGTGATATCCAGCAGCATGTAGCCGAGCTGCTCTTCGTTGGCGTGCTTCATGTGCGGGTTTTCGCCATTGGCCATCAGTGCGCTCCACACCGGCACCGGCACCTGAGCCACGCCGCCGCAGCAGAATTCAACGCCCAGGCTGCCCTCACCGGTCAGCGGGTTGTAGCTGCTGAGGTCATTGGGAACGCGCGGCAGATCACAGGCAATCACCGCGTGAATATCCCCGAAGATGAACACGCTGTTGCTGATTGCATTGGTTTCGAGGGTGTCATACACGGCCGCGCGGTCGAAGCGGTAACCGTCCCAGGCGTCTTCGTTGGCGTAACACGGATCCTGACCGGGGGCCGAGGTGCAGCCGGTCAGCGGATTCACCGGTCCGGCAATCAGTGGCGCGAAGGTCGTGCCGTTGCCGATGACCTTCCAGGTCGCGGTGCTGGCGGCCAGCTCGCTGAGGAACCAGGCGCGTTGCTCCGCTCCCAGGATGGTCTGCTCCTCGCTCAGCACCATCGCCGGGTCCTGTTCGGTGCGCCCGGACAGCCGGGTGTCGAGCATGATGATGTCGACCATCTCGCCGTAGGGGATGCGCCGGTACAGCCGGCCCAGGCCATTGGGCGACAAGCCGGTCTGGCCGGCTTCCAGGCTGGGATCGCCCGGCGGCGGCGCGTCAAAGCCTGCGCCATTGTCACGCACCGGCATCCATTCGAAATAGGCGCGTAGCGCCCAGCCTACCCGCTCATTCCAGAAGCCTTCGGCGTCGGCGCCCTCGGTGTGGTTCGAGGCGCCGGTCGCATAGCTGTTATTGGTGGTCTCGTGATCGTCAATGGTGGTGATCCAGGGATGCTGGCGATGGGCTTCCTGCAGGTTGGGATCGGTCTTGTACTGCGCGTGACGTTGCCGGTAATCGGCCAGCGTGGTGATTTCTCGATCGGGCAGGTGTGCCCGCACCTGGCTGCCGCCGCCCTCGTAGATGTAATCACCGAGGTGAATCACCAGATCCAGATCGGCGCGTTCGGCGATCCGGCCAAAGGCATTGAAATGCCCGAAGGTGTAGCTGTTGCAGGCCGCCGAGGCGATGCGCAGCTGGGCCACCTGGTCGGCGCGCGATGGGGCGGTCTTGGTGCGCCCGACCGGCGAGCGCAGCACGCTGCCATCGGGCTGGGTGACGGAAAAGCCGTAATAGTAGGTCGTGTAGCTGTCCAGTCCGCTGGGATCCACCTTGACGGTAAAGTCGCGCTCGGCCCCGGTGATGAAACGACCCGAGCGCACCGGATCGGCCAGATCCGGAGTAGCGCTCAGCACCCAGTCCACCGCGACGTCGCTGCCGGCCCCGTCTGCGGGCGTGACACGGGTCCACAGGATCACCCGGTCGGCACGCGGATCGCCGCTGGCCACACCATGCTCGAATCGCAGCGTGCCGGGCACCGGCAGCTCCGGTTCCTCAGCCCGGCCGGCTCCGCTGCTGCAACCCGAGGTGGCGCCCAGGCTCAAGGTGCCCAGAGAACCCAGGCCGAACAGACGCAAAAAGCGGCGGCGGCTGACGGGCAGGGCTGGCAGAAAACGGAAGCGGCGGCGGTGAAAATCACTCATCGGGATAAACCTGTGGTCGAGTCCGGGCGCAGATCAAGCCGCACGCCTGACGCTGCGGTGACTGGGATCATGCGCCCACAGCCTAGCCGATGAACGTGGTGTCCAGCCAGAGCGGGGCGCATTTGTACCGCGGTCTGCGGTGGTGCCAATGACTCACCCGCGGGCGTAATCAGACGGGTTCTTCGACCACGTCCTGGGGCAGGGTTTTGGCGCCGATCAGCATGTGCACGGCCGCCCAGGCCAGAAACAGCACCGAGCTGGCCAGGGCATAGCGCAGGGAGTCGATGCCAAACTGGGGCGCCAGCCCGTCACTGACCGCACCGATGACCACCGGCCCCAGACCGAGGCCGATCAGATTGGTGATCAGGCCGAGGATGGCCATGGCCATGGAGCGCTCGCGACTCAGGGAAACACCGTAAACCGAGGAATACAGGGCCGGCAGGGCGACGAACACCAGGGTGTTGCCGATGCCATAGAGCAGCAGGCAGTTGCGCACGTCGGACGACAGCAGGCCTGCGGCCATGATCGGCGCGGCGACCAGGCAGAGCAGGCCCGGCAGGCGCAGCTTCCAGGCCACATCACGGCGCGCCAGCCGGTCGACGACCACACCGGCCAGGATGGTGCCGCCCACGGTCGACAGCAGCGCGGTCACGCCGTAGTAGCGCGTGGCCAGTTCCACTTCCAGACCGAAGCTGCGCTGGAAAAAGGGAATCAGAAAGGCCGGCATGCCCAGCGTGAAGAAGGAGATAACCGCAAACGCCAGTGCCAGTTGCAGATAGGTCGGGGTGGCGAACAGGTGGCGCATGATGCGGCGGGAATCGGCATCGAAAATCTCGCCCGGGCGGGGCACGCGGGTCAGTTCACGCGGCTCGCGCAAGGTGAAGAACGTCAGCACGGCCAGCGCCAGCCCGGGCAGCCCGACCACCATCAGCGTGGTGCGCCAGTCGGTGGCCGCCAGCACCGCGCCGCCGACCACGACGCCGGCGAAGCTGCCGAGCAGGGCGGCGAAGGACAGCAGGCTGGCCACCTTGCCGTGATGCTGGGGTGGGTAGTAGCCCGAAGCCAGGGAGTGGGTTGGTGGCACCGCACCGGCTTCGCCCACGCCGACACCAATGCGGGTCAGAAACAGCGTCATGAAACTCTGCGCCGCGCCGCCCAGGGCGGTCATCGCGCTCCAGATCGCCATGCACAGCGCCACCACCACCCGGCGATCACCCATGTCCGCCCAGCGCGCCAGTGGAATGCCCATCACCGCGTAAAACACCGCAAACGCAGGACCGGTCAGCAGACCCAGTTGCAGGTCGGACAGCCCGAACTCGGCCTTGATCGGTTCCAGCACCACGCCGAAGATGCCGCGATCCACGTAGGCGATCACCAGCACGACGAACATCAGTGCCAGGCAGTAGTGGCGGTACCAGCCGGTTGGCGGGTTCATGCGGCCAAACGGCGAGGGTTTGCCGCGAGCGGCATCTGCTGGAGCAGACATGGGCGGGATCCTTTGGGGGCGGTGTGGCGGCTCCGTAGCCGGATAACCGGTACCGAGCGAAATGAGCAAAAAAAGCGAGTTTCGCATGTAAACTCGGATTCGAGAACAGGGGGAGACGCTATGCGCGCTGCGATATTGCTGCTGGGGCTGATGCTGGGTTCGTCGTCGCTGGCCTACGGCAATGCTGGCGCGCTGGATGGTGTCATCGGCTTCAGCCAGCAGGTCCTGGACCTGATCGACGAGTTCACCGTGCTCATTCCCGGGCATGGTGCCGTCGCCGATGATCAGGACTTACCGATCCGTATCGATAGGCTGCTTACGATGCGCGACCGGAATCGCGCACAGCGGCAAGCAGGGGCGTCGCTGGAACAGGTTCTGGCCGCCTCGGTCAGCGTCGGATTCAACGAACGCTGCGGCCAGGGTCGGGTGTTCTTTGATCGCGCCTGTACCCGTCTTGCCCATGATCACCACTGACTCGTGAGCTGTCCTGCCTGCACGCTTGATAATCGCCCGGGAGCGAAATTCTGCGCGGGCTGCGGCGCCTCGCTCGCGGCCGCCTGCCGGCAATGCGGAACCACGCTGCGCCCCGCTGCCAAGTTCTGCGACGAATGCGGAACGCCGGTCTCCGACACGGTGGCCACTCTGCCACGGGTTGATGTGGCCGGTACCCGCAAGGTGGTTTCCATCCTGTTTGCTGACCTCGCCGGCTCGACCGCCCTGCACGAACGACTGGACCCCGAATCGGCCCGCCGCTTCATGGAGAACTATTACGCGGTGGCGCGCGCCGCGGTGGAGGAACATGGCGGCAAGGTGACCCAGTTCCTGGGCGACGGCGTGCTGGCCTTTTTCGGCATCCCCACCGTGGCCGAGGACGACGCGATCCGCGCGCTGCGCGCCGGGATGGCGATGCAGGAGGCGTTCCGCAGCCTGGCCGAGCAGGTGCGGGAGGCCGTGGGCAGCACCGGCCTGCGCATCGCGATCAACACCGGCGAGGTGGTGGCCAAGGGCGAAACCGACATCATCGGCGACCCGGTCAATGTCGCCGCCCGTCTGCAGGACCGCGGCGGCGACGGTGACGTGGTGATCGGTGAAGCCACCCGCCGGCTGGTGGCGGATCAGGTCGAGCTGGAGCTGCTGGGCGAGTTCGCGCTCAAGGGCCGCGCCGAGGCGGTGAAGGCCTACCGGGTGCTGTCGCTGCAGGCGCGCTCCGCCGCGCAGATCCACTTCGTGGGCCGCGAAACAGAACTGGCGCGATTGGATACGGCCTACGCGCGCGCCACCGGGGCGTCGGCCGCCACGCTGGCGGTGCTGCTGGGTTCGCCCGGCCTGGGCAAATCGCGCCTGCTGGCCGAATTTTCCCGCCGTCATGCCGAGGCCAGGCTGATCGAGGCGCATTGCGACGCCACCGGTGGCGGCAGTTTTGAGCCGCTGGCCGCCGCGCTGCGGCAACACCTTGGGCTCGCCGCGCAGGCCTCGGCCGAAGATGCATTGGCGGCGATCGAAGCCGCCATCCCTGAATCCGACGCCGAGCGCAGCCGCATCGCCAAGGGGGTGGCCGGCATCCTGGCCAGCCGGCCGGGCACGCCGGAAGAAAGTTTCTTCGTGCTGCGCCGTTTCCTCGCCGGCCTGTGCGTACAGCGGCCTCTGGTGCTGGTGATCGACGATCTGCAGTGGGCCGAGCCGCTGTTGATCGATCTGGTCGAGCATTTGGTGCAGTGGGGGCGGGAGTTGCCCTTGTTGCTGCTGGTCGGGGCCCGCCCGGAGCTGCGCGAGCTGCGCTCGGCCTTTGCCACGGTGGGCGGGCTGGTCAGTGAGGTGATCACCCTGGACGGGCTGGATGCGAGCGCCGCGATGCGGCTGGCCGCCGTGGTGCTCGGCGCCGAGGATCTTCCGGCCGCGGTCGCGGCCAAGGTGCTGGCCACCTCCGAGGGCAATCCGCTGTTCATCGGTGCGCTGGTGCGCATGCTGGTCGATGAGGGCGCCCTGGTCCGCGACGGCGATCGCTGGCGGGTGAGCGAGAAGCTGGCCACGGTGGAAATGCCGCCCACCATCCATGCCTTGCTCGCGGCCCGCATCGAGCGCCTGAAGCCGGCCGAGGCCGCGCTGCTGGAACGCGCTGCGGTGGTGGGCCGGCAGTTCTCGCGCAGCGCGGTCGCTGCCCTGCTGCCGGCAAGCGAGGAGCTCGACGCGGCATTGGAATCCCTGCAGCGCGCCGAGCTGATCGAGCGCGACACCGGCTGGCTGCTGGGCGAGCCGGTACTGCGTTTCCACCACGTGCTGATCCGCGATGCGGCCTACCGGCGGCTGCTCAAGGGCACCCGCGCCGAGCTGCACGAGACGCTGGCCGACTGGATCGAGGGGCGGGTGGGCGAGGCCACCGAGCACGACGAGATGATCGGCCGCCACCTGGAGGACGCGCATCGTCTGCTCGGCGAGCTGGGGCCGCTGGATGCGCACGGTGCAGGGCTGGGTGAGCGGGCCGCCAGACGTCTGTCCGCAGCCGGCCGCCGCGCGCTGATCGCCGACGATGTGGAGCTTGCCGGAGGCCTGCTCGGCCGGGCACGGCGCTGCCTCGCTGTCGACGACGAAGAACGCCCGGCACTGCTGATCGACTGCGCCGAGGCGCTGCTGTCCTCGGGCGAGGTGGGCGAGGCGGCCGAAGTCATCGCCGAACTCGAACAGCTGGCCGGCGATTCCACGCGCCTGCTGGCCTGGCACCATTGCCTCAAGGGCCACCACACGGTGCTGACTGCACCGCGCGAACTGGCCGACACCGTCAGCGCGGTGGCCGCCGCCGCGACCACGCTGGCCGGCGAAGACGATCCGGCCGGCGAGGCCAAGGCGCATTTCGTGCACGCCCTGGCCCTGGTGCGCCAGGGCCAGGTCGGCGCCTGCGAGACCGCGCTGGACCGGGCGCTGGCGGCTGCCCGTCGCGCCGGCGACCGGCGCCAGGCCAACGCGGTGCTGGCGCTGGCGCCGCTGGCGGCGCTGTGGGGGCCGAGTCCGGTCACCCGCGCCTCGGGCCGCTGCCTGGACGTGGTGCGCGTGCTGCGCATCACCCAGGGCGCGCCCGCGGTCGAGGCCGTCGCGCTGAGCTGCCAGGGCGTGCTCGAAGCCCTGCGCGGGCGCACCGAGGCCGCCCACCGCATGATCGCCTCGGGCCGCGAGATGGTCGAGGAACTGGGCATCAGCCAGCACCTCTACGAGGCCGATGTCTATGCCGGCTACGTCAGCCTGCTGGAGAACGATCTGCCCGCCGCCGAGGCGCGGCTGCGCGCGGCCTATGAAGGTTTGCGGGGGCTGGGCCTGGGCATCGACGCCGCCCGCGCCGCCGCGCTGCTGGCCAAGGCGCTGCTGGCCCGTGGCGAGGTCGACGAGGCCAAGGCCCTGTCGCAACAGAGCGAGGCGCTGGCCGGCGATGACCTCAAGGCCGCCATCGCCTGGCGCGGCGTGCGCGCCGAGACCCTGGCCCGCCAGGGCGAGCACGCCGACGCCATCAAGCTGGCGCGCAAGGCGGTGAAGATCGCGGCGGCCACCGATGCGCTGCTGGATCATGCCGATGCGCGACAGGCGCTGGCCACCGCGCTGCTGGCCGCGGGGCAACAGGCCGAGGCGGCTGAGGAATCCGATCGCGCGCGCCAGATTCGCGCCGACAAGGGCGTGGAGACCGTGGGCGGGTCACTGTCTGCGCCGGTTGGTGGCGAGCACGCGGAATCGACCCGCGAGACAAGGGGCGCGCCGGCAGATCCGGCAGCTTCGCTCCCGGACCAGGAACGCTTTCGCTACCACCTGCGTCCAGGCGTTCGCGCGAATGCGATCACCGAGGCATTCAACGCCTGGGTGGTCGGCTGTCGGGCCGGCGACGCCGAACGGGCCGCCGCGAACATCCGCAAGGACATGCGCGAAATCGACCACGTCACCGGATCGACCTGGGGCCGGGACGGTGTGATCAAGTCGCTGCGGAAATTGTTGAACTCCTCAGATCCTTACTACCAGGTCGACGTCCTGGCGACCCTGGGCGATCAGCTGAACCTGATGACCCGACGCTACGGCGCCAGCGGCGCGAAGGGCCGGCAGTTTGACGTCGGTGCCTACACGATAGTGCGGCATATGGTGAACGAGGGTGCTGACGGCGGGCTGCGGTACGTCGAATCTTTCGCCGAGGACCGCCTGGGCGATGCCGTCGTCTGCCTGTACCGGCGCTATGCCGCCCAGCTGGACGAGGGGCCGGCGCGACAGACCGCGCAGGCGATCGCCGACGCCTCGGAGGCCGCGGCCGGCGAGTTCGACTTCGAGGGCTTCATCGCCCTGTTCGACAAGCACATCCAGCAGCACGACCGCCGTACCGCCGGCGTCGGCGCCTTGTCGGGCATCGCGGCGGTGGCCCAGGCCACCCGCGCGGTACCCGCACTGGCTGTCTCGATCAGCGGCCGCTTCAACGAGATCGGCGCACTCACACCCAAGGCCTTACTGTTCCGCCACACGACGACCGGGCGCGAAAAGCGCAGCGGCGGCGCGTTCGAGCGCACGAGTTGGCACATTATGCTGTGGAGCGACAACGCCCGGCTCGCGGTCTGGGAGCAGTTCAATGCCGACGACTTCGAGCAGGCGCGGGCCCGCTTCGATGAGTTGACCGGTGAAACGGGCGACACGGCCTCGACACAGCCCCTGACCACGAATCAGCCCGGCGTGACACCGAACGCGGCCACCGGCTGGCTTGAGCGTTTCACCCGTGCGATCCAAGCCCAGGACTGGGCCGCCGTCCGGGCGATTCTGCGTGACGACTACAGGGAACTGCTGCACACCACCGGCGCAACCATCGACGCCGACCAGACCGTCGCCTCGTTCCAGCGCCTGTTCCGTTCCGAGGACGCTTACTTCCGCAACACCGTGTTTGCCACGCTGGGCCCGAACCTGGCCCTGAATCGCGGCTGGGGCGGCGCGCGTTCCGGGCGCGGCCCGCAGATCGACGTCGGGGCCTACGAATTCTGTTTCAACTACGTCTGGGAAGTGGATGACGAGGGCCTGGCGGTCCATGCCGAAGGCTTTGCCGAGGACCGGCTGGGAGAGGCCATCGAATGCCTGTACGCCCGCTACGCCGACACCCAGCC
>JBFJVB010000130.1:0-9306 GCA_041624435.1 Oceanococcus sp.
CCCACCGGGCCGCCGATGATGAACTGGCCCGTCGGATTGATGTGGTACTTGGTCTCGGCGGTCAGCAGTTCGGCCGGGATGACCTGCTTGATGATCAGTTCCATCACGGCCTCGCGCAGATCGGCCTGGCTGACTTCCGGGTTGTGCTGGGTCGACAGCACCACCGCATCGATCCCGACCGGTTTGCCGTCGCGGTAGCGCAGGCTGACCTGGGATTTGGCATCGGGCCGCAACCACGGCAACGCGCCGGATTTACGTTCCTGGGCCTGACGTTCGACCAGCCGGTGGGCAAACTGGATCGGCGCGGGCATCAGCTCGGGTGTTTCGTTGCTGGCGTAGCCGAACATCAGACCCTGATCGCCGGCGCCCTGATCTTCGGGCCGCGAGCGATCCACGCCCTGGGCGATATCCACGCTCTGCTTGCCGATGATGTTCATCACCGCGCAGGTCGAACCGTCAAAGCCCACCTGTGAGGAGGTGTAGCCAATATCGCAGATCACCTTGCGTACCAGCTCTTCCAGGTCCACCCAGGCGCTGGTGGTGATTTCACCCGCCACGATCGCGACCCCGGTCTTGATCAGGGTTTCACAGGCGACACGCGCATGTTTGTCCTGGTGCAGAATCGCGTCCAGTACCGCATCAGAGATCTGATCGGCAACTTTATCGGGGTGGCCCTCGGAAACGGATTCGGAGGTAAAGAGATAGTCTTGAGCCATGGGTGTTATATCTGTTTATCCGGATAGGCAGATAATCATACGGGCTCCGTTTCGCAAATGCACGCGTTTTGACCTCGCCCGGCAGTCAGGCCACACTGAAGCCTGGTTTTACTGGCAGCCGTATGGATGGTTCTGACCCCTTCGAAAATGATGCCCCTGGGCATGCCTGCGCCGGATTTCGCCCTGCCGGACACGGTCTCGGGCGGACGCTGTACGCTGGATGATGTGCGGGGCGAGATTGCCACGGTGGTGATGTTCATCTGCAACCATTGTCCGTATGTCAAACACGTGGAGCAGGAGCTGGCGCGGCTGGCGCGGGATTACAATCGGCGCCTGATTGGTTTCGTCGCCATCAGTGCCAATGACGCCCAGGCCTATCCGGACGATGGACCGGAGGCGATGCGGCTCAATGCGCAGCGCCTGGGCTATCGGTTCCCGTATCTCTACGACCAGAGCCAGAAGGTGGCACGGGCCTACGGGGCGCAGTGCACCCCCGATTTTTTTGTATTCAATTCCGCGCTGAATTGTGCCTATCGCGGGCAACTGGATGATTCGCGCCCGGGCAATGAGCTGCCCGTGACCGGCGCCGATCTGCGTCGGGCCCTGGATGCCTTGCTGGCGGGAGAACCGGTTCCGGGCAAGCAGTTGCCCAGTGTGGGCTGCAATATCAAATGGCGCGATTAGACCGGTCCGGAGGCCGGAACGCCGCGCTGTCGCGGCTTGAACTGTGGAGATTGGCCGATGCTGTGTGAGATACCGGCGGTTCCGGTTGCCGAAAGCCTGGGCGGATTCCCCGATCCCGTGCTGGATGTTGCCGCCGATGCCGAGCAGGACATTGTTCTGGCCGGAGGGTGTTTCTGGTGCGTCGAAGCCGTCTACCGGCAACTGGCCGGGGTGCTCGAAGTTCAGTCCGGATATGCCGGCGGGTCGGCCGAAACGGCCGATTATGCTTCGGTATGCAGCGGCACGACCGGTCATGCGGAGGTGGTGCGGGTCCGATTCGATTCGCGAGTCGGCACCCTGGGGCAGATCCTCAAGGTGTTCTTCTGTGTCGCACACGATCCGACCCAGCTGAATCGCCAGGGCAATGATCGCGGCACCCAGTACCGGTCCGCGGTGTTCTACCGCGATGCGGAGCAGCAGCAGGTGGCGGCCAGCTACATCGCGCAGCTGAATGCGGCCGGAATCTTCTCCAGTCCCATTGTGACCACCCTGGAAGCGCTTGAGGCTTTCTATCCGGCCGAGGCCTACCATCAGAACTACGCTGCACTGAATCCGGGTCAGCCGTATATTCAGGCAGTGGCTCAGCCCAAACTGGATAAATTGCAGGCCAGATTTGCCGATAAATTGAAGTGACCTGACGGGCCGGAAGCGTCCGGTTATCCGCGGCCGCTTGCTCGAGTTCGCCTGCATCAGCGACAATACGCCCCCGATCCGCCGCTTGATGGCGGCATAATTGTAGAGAAATCAATGAGTTCCAGAACAAGTCTGGCTAACGCGGTGCGCGCGTTGGCCATGGACGCGGTGCAGCGCGCAAATTCAGGCCATCCCGGCATGCCCATGGGAATGGCGGATCTTGCCGAGGTCCTGTGGAACGATCATCTGCGGCATAACCCGGCCGACCCGAACTGGGTCAACCGGGACCGTTTCGTGGTGTCCAACGGACACGGCTCGATGCTGTTGTATGCCTTGCTGCATCTGTCCGGCTACGACCTGCCCATGGACGAATTGCGCAACTTCCGGCAACTTCATTCCAGGACTCCGGGGCATCCGGAACATGGCATCACGCCGGGCGTTGAAACCACCACCGGGCCCCTGGGCCAGGGCCTGGCCAATGCCGTCGGGATGGCTTTGGCCGAAACCCTGCTGGCCGCCGAGTTCAATCGGGAAGGTCTGCCGATCGTCGACCATCACACCTATGTGTTCGCCGGCGATGGCTGCCTGATGGAAGGAATCAGCCACGAAGTCTGTTCGCTGGCCGGAACCCTGGGTCTGGGCAAGCTCATCGTGCTTTACGACGACAACAATATTTCCATCGACGGCGAAGTGCCGGGCTGGTTTGCCGATGACAGTGCGGCACGGTTTGAAGCCTACGGCTGGCAGGTGATCCGCAATGTGGATGGACACACGCCCGAAGAGATCGAACTGGCCCTGCGCAGCGCGCGCGAGGACACGACGCGACCCAGCCTGATTCAGTGCAAGACCCTGATCGGCTTCGGCAGCCCCAACAAACAGGGTACGGAGTCGACTCACGGTGCGCCTCTGGGTGATGCGGAAATCGCCGCCACCCGGGCGCATATCGGCTGGCCACATGCCCCGTTTGAAATTCCCGACGAAGTGCGCTCTGGCTGGGATGCCACGGCCCGGGGCGCGGCCGCGCAGGCGCAGTGGAACGAGTTGTTTGCTCAGTACCGCCAGACTCACCCGCAACTGGCCGCCGAGTTCGAACGCCGCTGCGCCGGCACCCTGCCCGCCGATTTCAGCGCGTTCTGTCAGGAACAGCTGGAAAGCATCCAGACCGCGGCGGAAAAAATCGCCACGCGCAAGGCCTCGCTGAACGCGCTCAATGCGCTGGGGCCGAAATTGCCCGAGTTGCTGGGCGGTTCAGCCGATCTGACCGGATCCAATCTGACCTTGTGGAAAGGCGCCAAGAGCGTTGTGCCAGGCGATCTGTCTGGTCAGTACATCTATTACGGCGTCCGCGAGTTCGGCATGTCGGCGATGCTCAATGGTCTGGTGCTGCACGGCGGCTTCATCCCCTATGCCGGGACCTTCCTGACCTTTTCCGACTATGCCCGCAATGCGGTGCGCATGGCGGCCCTGATGAAACAGGGATCGATTTTCGTCTACACCCATGATTCCATCGGTCTGGGCGAAGACGGTCCGACTCATCAGGCCGTCGAGCATGTGGCCAGCCTGCGGCTGATCCCGAATCTGGAAACCTGGCGGCCTTGCGATGCGGTCGAGACCTTTGCCTGCTGGCAAAGCGCCATCGAACGCCGGGACGGTCCGACCGCCATGGCCCTGACCCGGCAGGGCGTGCCTGCGCAGGCGCGCGATGCCCAGCAGCTGCAGGACATTTATCGCGGCGCCTATGTCCTTTTGGACAGCCCAACGACGCCGCAGGCGATTTTGCTGGCTTCCGGTTCGGAAGTCGGCCTGATCATGGCGGCCGCCGCGCGCTTGCAGGACCAGGGTGTCGCGGTGCGGGTGGTTTCGGTGCCATGCCTGGATCGTTTCATGGCGCAGGATGAGGCTTATCGGCGCAGCGTCGTGCCGCCCGAGGTCCGTGCCCGACTGGCCGTTGAGGCCGGCGTGGCGGACAGCTGGTGGCGGCTGGTCGGTGATGGCGGGGACGTGATCGGGATGAGCACCTACGGAGAATCGGCGCCGGCGGACGCCTTGTTCGAATATTTTGGCTTCACGGTGGACAATATCGTGACGCGGATGGAAGCGCTGCTGGCTTAGGTAAAACTATTCCAGCGCGGCGAAAGAGCTGCTCACCGCGAACGGTGATGGGCGGCAAACCCGGGAATCAAACTCAAGGAACACACAATGACGGTCAAAGTTGGAATTAATGGTTACGGACGTATCGGTCGCAATGTCTTGCGCGCCCTTTATGAAGCCGGTCGTACCGATGAAATCAAGATTGTCGCGATCAATGATCTGGGCAATGCAGAAACCAACGCACACCTGACGCGCTTCGACACCGCGCACGGTCGGTTCAACGCGCAGGTTTCGGTCGAAGGCGATGAGATGGTGGTGAACGGCGATCGCATCAAGGTGCTGGCCCAGCGCAACCCGGCTGAATTGCCCTGGGGTGAGCTGGGTGTCGACGTGGTCATGGAGTGCACCGGGTTTTTTGCCAGCCGCGATAAAGCAGCAGCTCATCTGGCTGCCGGGGCGAAGAAAGTGGTGGTTTCCCAGCCCGCCGGCTCGGACGTCAAGACCATCGTTTATGGGGTCAACCACCAGAGCCTGGAGGCCGGGGACGACATCATCTCCAATGCGTCCTGCACCACCAATTGTCTCGCGCCCCTGGTCAAGCCCCTGCACGAGAAAATGGGTCTGGTCAGCGGTCTGATGACGACCATTCACGCCTACACCAATGATCAGGTGCTGACCGATGTGTATCACAGCGACCTGCGCCGGGCCCGCTCCGCAACGCAGTCGATGATTCCGACCAAGACCGGTGCGGCCTCGGCCGTCGGCCTGGTTTTGCCGGAACTGATGGGTAAGCTCGATGGTTTCGCCATTCGCGTGCCGACCATCAATGTCTCGCTGGTGGATCTGAGCTTTGTGGCTGGTCGCGAAACCTCGGTCGAAGAGATCAACAGCACTTTGAAAGCGGCCTCTCAGGGCGAGCTCAAGGGCGTGCTGAATTACAATGATGGCCCCCTGGTTTCGGTCGACTTCAATCACGATCCCGCGTCCAGCACCTACGACGCCACCCTGACCAAGGTCAGCGGCAGCCTGGTCAAGGTCTGCTCCTGGTATGACAACGAATGGGGCTTCTCCAATCGCATGCTGGACACCACCATCGCCTTGATGGCGGTAGCCTAAAGCCTGCTCAGGGCTGCCGGCCGCACCGGCAGCCCGCCCAAACTGGAACCTGCTTTATGGCTGACGCTCGACGTCATCATGATTTCGCGGCATGGAAAGAGGCCATGGAACTGGTTGCCGCAATCTATAAACTGACCGATCTGTTCCCGCCCACCGAACGCAACGGTTTAACTGCCGATCTGCGCCGGTCCGCGACCAATGTGCCTTCGCTGCTGGCCGAAGGCTCGGCGCGCATCTCCCGGGGTGGCCTGATCAGCTACGTCGATGCGGCGCGCGGGGCCCTGGCCCAGGTGGAGACTCAACTCGCCATCGCCTATCGCCTCGGTTTCGTGCCGGTCAATGACGACATCGATCAGCGCATTCCGCGGCTGTTCGAAAAGCTGGTCAGCATGTCCAAAGTCCTTCAGGCTGAGCAGGCCCAACGCAAAAAGAGCTAAGCCCATGACCATTCTGCGCATGAACGATTTGAATCTCAGCGGTAAACGCGTGCTGATCCGTCAGGACCTGAACGTGCCGCTGGCCAATGGGGAGGTCAGTTCCGAAGCACGTATTCTGGCTGGCCTGCCGACCTTGCAGCGGGCGCTGGACGCTGGCGCCGCGGTCATCGTGATGTCGCATCTGGGGCGACCCAAGGAAGGGGTGTTCAGTGAACAGCACAGTCTGGCCCCGGTGGCGGCGCATCTGGGCAAGTTGCTCCAGCGTGAAGTGCCGCTGATTCGGAACTGGCGCCAAGGCGTGGCCGTGGAGCCTGGCCAGCTGGTCATGCTGGAAAATGTGCGCTTCGAAGCGGGCGAAAAGGCCGATGACGAAGCCTTGTCACGGGCGCTGGCCGAGCTGTGTGATGTCTATGTGATGGACGCTTTCGGCACCGCGCACCGGGCCCAGGCTTCGACCCATGGGGTGGCGAAATACGCGCCGGTGGCTTGCGCCGGACCCTTGCTGGTGGCGGAGCTGGATGCGCTGGGCGCGGCGTTCAAGGCACCGCGCCGGCCTCTGGCAGTCATCGTGGGCGGCTCCAAGGTATCGACCAAACTGGAACTGCTGCAAAGCCTGGCGCAGGTGGCCGATCGTCTGATTCTGGGTGGAGGCATCGCCAATACCTTTCTCGCTGCGGCAGGCCATCCGGTCGGCAAGTCCCTGTATGAGCCGGACCTGATCGGCGCTGCCAAGCAGGTCATGGAGGTGATGGCGCAGCGGGGAGGGGAGATCCCGCTGCCCGTGGATGTGGTCGCGGCGGTCGAGTTTTCCGCCGAGGCCCATGCCGAAATCCGCCCCGTGGATGAAGTCGAGGATGACGAGATGATCCTCGATGTGGGCCCTAAAACTCGGGAAATTCTGGCGCGCGCGCTGGATGGTGCCGGCACCATTGTCTGGAATGGACCGGTTGGTGTGTTCGAGATCGAGCAGTTTGCCGGCGGCACCGAGGCCCTGTCGCGGGCGATTGCCGGCAGCGCGGCGTTTTCCATCGCCGGTGGTGGCGATACCCTGGCAGCCATCGAAAAGTACGGCATAGCGGATCAGGTGTCGTATATATCGACCGGTGGCGGGGCTTTTCTGGAGTTCATGGAAGGCAAAGTCCTGCCGGCCGTCGCGATGCTGGAGCAGCGCGCCCAGGCTTGACGCGGCCGTGTGGTGGTGGGGCGGTGCGCAGCGTTCGCGCGCAGCTTGCGGCCTGGAATTGAAACCCGCAGCGTTTCATTCCATTATGAGGCGCAGTTTGACTGCGTTAGGCAAGGCGACGCTCCATGGCGGCGAATATTCCCAGACTTCTCAAGCTCAGCGCTGGCGGCATGCCGGTTGCCTGGATCGACTGGCAGCGGGCGGTGTGTCTCTACATGGAAAGCAAGGTTCTGTGGGAGGCCGGTGACCAGTCCATCACGGTGCGGGGCGGCTTCAATCGGCTGACCGGGCAGCGGACGCTGTTCAATATGTCACCCATCATTGCGGTCAATGATCGTTCCAGAATCTGGGAAAAGGGCGCGGTTTTTCCACTGACCCGAAAACGCCTGCATGCCCGTGATCGCGGTCTGTGCCTGTATTGCGGTCATCATCTGTCGGAAGCCAGCATGACCCTGGATCACGTGATCCCGCGGGCCAAAAAGGGCCGCCATACCTGGGGAAACGTGGTCGCGGCCTGCCGCAGTTGCAACCAGAAGAAGGGCTGTCGCAGCCCTGAAGAGGCCAATATGCCGCTGCTGGCCGTGCCGTATGCGCCCAATGTGGCGGAAATGCTCATTCTGTCCGGCCGTCATGTGCTGACCGATCAGATGGACTACCTGGAAAAATTCGTCGACAGCAAAGCCTAGGAGTCTGGGCTCAGCTGGCCGCGGCCACGATGGCCAGGACCTCGGCGCCATACGCCTCGAGCTTCTTCGCGCCGATGCCGGCGATGCCGGACAAAGCCGTCAGGTCTGCGGGCTTGTCGCTGGCGATGCTGGCCAGGGTCGCGTCATGGAAGATGACATAGGGCGGCACGGCCAGGTCTTCAGCGGTTTCCTTGCGCCACAGGCGCAACCGCTCATACAGCCCCTCGTCGGCGGCGCTGATCAGGCTCTGGCGTTTTGTGCTCCGGGTGCGCGACTTGGTCGTGCTCAGCTCGCGCAATTCCAGACGGCGGCTGCCGCTGAGGACCGCGCGGGCATCCGGCCCCAGACGCAGGCCACCAAAACCCTCGAGATCGACGCTGAGCAAGCCCATCGCCACCAGTTGCCGGAATATGCCGCTCCATTGGGGTTTGCTGTATTCCTCACCACAGCCGAAGGTCTTGAGCTGGTCGTGGCCGAAGCGCTGGATCTTGTCATTGCGTTCGCCACGCAGCACCGCGATCAGATGGGCGACGCCAAAACGCTGGCCGGTACGAAACACCGCGGACAGGGCTTTCTGTGCGGCGATACTGCCATCGAAAGTGCGAGGTGGGTCCAGACAGCTGTCGCAATTCCCGCAGGGCTGTTCCAGGCTGTCGCCGAAATAGCGCAACAGGGTCTGGCGGCGACAGCTGGTGACCTCACACAGGCCCAGCAAGGCATCCAGCTTGCGTCGTTCCAGCTGGCGGCGCTCGTCGGGCAGAGCATTGCCCTCGAGCATCTGGCTGCGCCGGACCATGTCCTGCAAGCCGTACAGCATCAGGGCTTCGGCGGGGGCGCCGTCGCGGCCGGCCCGACCGGTTTCCTGATAATAGGCCTCGATCGAGGAGGGCATGTCCAGATGGGCCACGAAGCGGATATCCGGCTTGTCGATGCCCATGCCGAAAGCCACGGTCGCAACCATGACCAGGCCGTCCTCGTGCAGGAAACGCTGCTGATTGAAGGCGCGTGACTCGGCCGAAAGGCCCGCATGATAGGGCAGGGCCCGTACACCCTGGGCGTTGAGCCACTCCGTCAGATTATCGACGCCTTTGCGCGACAGGCAGTAGACGATGCCGGCTTCACCGGGGTGGGACTGGCGAATGAAGCGCAGGATCTGTTCCCGACCGCTGTTTTTTTCCTGGATCAGGTAGCGGATATTCGGCCGGTCAAAGCCACCGATGAACTGCGGTGAATCCCGCAGGCCGAGGCGTTCGCGGATTTCGGCCTGGGTTGGTGCATCGGCGGTCGCGGTCAGAGCCAGGCGCGGGATCTGCGGAAAGCGCTCCACCAGGCGCGACAGCTCGCGGTATTCGGGGCGGAAATCATGGCCCCACTGGGACACGCAATGCGCCTCGTCGATCGCGAACAGGCTGATCTGACATTGTTCCAGGAGTCCCAGGCTGCGTTCCTGGAGCAGCCGTTCCGGGGCGCAGTACAACAAATCCAGCGATCCCTCGCGCAGGGCTTGTTCCACGTGGAGCTGTTCATCGGCGCTCAGGCTGGAATTCAGAAAAGCCGCTTTCACGCCGTTGGCGCGCAGTGCGGCCACCTGATCCTGCATCAGCGCGATCAAGGGCGAGATCACCACGGCGACACCATCGGCCAGCAGGGCGGGCACCTGATAACACAGGGATTTGCCGCCGCCTGTCGGCATGATGACCAGGGCGTGGGGGGGGGGGGGG
>JBFJVB010000131.1:0-9259 GCA_041624435.1 Oceanococcus sp.
GAGCAAGTTGGACGGAACGCATACAGCGTGGCTGCGCGCCGGGCCGTGATTATGCGCGTATTGACGATGGCCCACACCCGCAGCTGAAACCTTCCCAAGTCCGGTCCAGGGTGGGTCGCCATGGTCGAGCTTGAAGCGGCGTGCTTAGGCGCACTACCAACAAACCTGATTGCAGATCATGGCTCGACCGTGAAGGCGCAGTGGACACGAGGGCAATGCTATTTCGGGTTCAACCAGGCCGGCGGCTGTGCCGGGGTGCGTCCCGAGCAGGCGGTGCAGAAATACACCCCAGTGACGCCTGCATGCGGTAGCCTTGCAAAGCTGTCTCTGACAGCTCCGATCAATCGAAACCAGGAGTATCTGCATGTCAAAACGTGACGACTTGATACAGAAATATGCGAACGATTTGCGGGAAAAGTGTGGGGTGAAACCCGATATGGATCTGCTGACCAAGGTCACCATCGGCTGTGGACCCTCGATCTACAATGCGGATGCGTCAACCGTTTCGGGTAGTGATAAAGCGGAACTGGAAACGGTCAAGAAAAACTTTCTGATGAAAAAACTCGGTCTTGCAGACAGTCCAGCCCTGGATGCCGGTATTGCCAGCGTGATCGAAACCTACGGCAAATCGGTCCGGGCCAAGTATCGTCCGGTGGTGTACTACCTGCTGGTCAAGCACTTCAAGAAAGAAGCAATCTACGGCTGAACGATGGCGCTTGGCGGACAGGCCCGACGGCTGAAAGGCCTAGCCGTCGCTGCGGGTCGCGAAGCTGTCGATGTCATTGTCGGCTAACTGACGCATGGCTTTTTCCGCCCGGCGATAGTCCATCGCCGGGCCGATCTGCACGCGATAGTAGGTGCCTTTGTCCTCGACCTGTACTTTTTGAATGGTGGATTCCAGACCCAGCAGCGCGATCGTGGCTTTGCGCCGCTCGGCATCGCTGACCTTGCGAAATGATCCGGCCTGGATCAGGTAGCGCGCATCGACCTGTGGCGCAGTACTGGCGGCTGATGGGTCCGGCTTGTAGGGTTCCTGGCTGGGCTTGACTTCGAACTTGGGCAGCAGATCGTAAAACTTGAATCGGGCCTCGGTTTGCGGCGGAATGGCCGGGCTCTTGACCTGCGTTTGTGGCGCCTTGGCCGCGGGCGGCGCCTGGGTGACGGAGTCATCCAGCGGTCGGTAGACGATAAACACGGCCGCGGCAAAGCACAGGCCCAGGGTGAGTCCGCACAGGGCCCATAACCAGCCCGGCAGGCGGCTCCTGCCATCGGCGGCGTGTGCCCGTCGCTTGGGCGCCGCGCTTTGGGTGGCGTAGTCGCGGTCCACCATTACATGGCGTCGGGCGCGGCGACGCCCAGCAGATCAAGTCCGTTGCACAGCACCTGTTTTACGGCCAGGTTCAGGTACAGCCGCGCGGCGCGCAGTTCCTGATCATCGACCAGAAAGGCCGAGCTGTTGTAGTAGCGGTGGTACTGTTCGGCGGCTTCCCGCAAGTAATGGACAATCAGTTGCGGGGCCAGCTGCTGCGCGGCGGAGAGCACGACTTCCGGATACCGGGCGAGCAGCTTGAGCAGTTCCCGTTCGCCCTCGGCGCTGAGCTGATCCAGGTACTGGGCTGCGCTGGTCTGGTCGAAGTCGAGCTGTTTTTCGCGTAATTGCCGGAACACGCTGACGATCCGCGCGTGCGCGTACTGCACGTAGTACACCGGATTGTCGTTGCTTTTCTGGGTGGCCAGGGCAAGATCAAATTCCAGGTGCTGGTCGTTCGAACGCAGCACATAGAAATAGCGCGCGGCATCCACGCCGACCTCCTCACGCAGATCCTGCAGGGTTTCATAGGTGCCGGCGCGCGTGGACATGGACACTTTCTCGCCGTCACGCAACAGGCTGACGAATTGCACCAGCTGCACATCCAGCTTATGGGCCTGACCGGTCAGCGCGTGCACCGCGGCTTCCATGCGTTTCACATACCCGTGGTGGTCGGCGCCCCAGACATCGACCAGACGGTCGAAGCCGCGTTCCAGCTTGTCCAGATGATAGGCGATGTCATTGGCAAAATAGGTGGCCGTGCCATTGGCCCGCAGCAGCACGCGGTCCTTGTCATCACCGAAGCGGCTGCTTGCGAACCACAGAGCGCCGTCGCGCTTGTAGGTGTGATTACCGGCGGCCAGGCGGTCCAGGGCCGCGCTGACTTCGCCACGCTCCACCACGGCCTTTTCCGAGGCCCAGTGATCGAAGTGGACCCGGAATGCGCTCAGGTCGTCGGCGATTCCGGCCAGTTGCTCCTGCAACACATGGGCTAAAACCTCGGCGAACTGCTGAGCGCCCAGGGCCTGCTTTGCTCCGGCAATCAGTGCATCCAGACGGGCATCGCCGTGGTCGGCATCATCGGCCGGCAGGCCCTGAAACAGCTCGGCGGTGGGGCGTCGGTAGTCCTGGCTTTTGGCGGCCAGTCGCTGCGCGGACTCGCGCACATACTCGCCTTGATACGCCCGGGAGGGGAACTCCACGTTCTCGCCGGCCTGCTCCTGGTAGCGCAACCAGACTGACAGGGCCAGGATGTCCATCTGCCGGCCGGCATCGTTGACGTAGTACTCGGCTTCGACGCCATAGCCCACCGCCTTGAGCAGGCGGGCCAGGCAATCGCCATAGGCGGCGCCGCGACCGTGACCCACGTGCAGAGGACCGGTCGGGTTGGCGGACACGAATTCGACCAGCACCTTCTGGTCCTGGTACTGGTCACTCTGGCCGAAGGCCGAGCCTTGACCGACGATGTTGCGCAGCAAGTCGTGATAGCCATCGCTGGCCAGGAAAAAATTCAAGAATCCCGGGCCGGCCAGCTCGACCCTGGTCACGGCGGGGTCCGCCGGCAGAGCCTCGATCAACTGCTGGGCAATGTCTCGCGGCGGCTTGCCCAATTGCTTGGCGCATACCAGGGCAAGATTGGAGGCCAGGTCGCCATGGCTTGGGTCACGGGTGGATTCGATCTTGGCCGCCGGGGGCACGCTGATGCCTAGGCTTTCGGCGGCTTGGGCCAGCAAGGCCTGGATGGTGTGCTTCATAGAAAATGCTGCGGCGCAAAACCGGACATTTTAGCCTGCCCGCTTCCGCTTGAGGAGACGCTGCGAAAAATACCCGACCAAGGCCAGCGCCAGGACCGCCAGCAAAAAGCGCCATCGAAGGTTGGCCGGCGGCGTGTTTGCAGGAATCGAGGCGGTGGTTTGCAGTGGTTTGAGCTGGGCCGGCGCCTGGGTGGGCAGATGCTCGGTGCTGCGGCAGGACAGCTGCGGGCCAAAATTGCCACTGTCGCGCAATTGAATCTGCAACGGGGCTTGAGCGGCTTCGATTTTCGGCAGGCGCAGCTCATAGGCGGCATGGCCCAGTTCCAGCACCCCATCCTCGAGCCCATCGATCCGCCATTGCGGATCGGTGACCGCGCTGAAATGAATCGTCGAACTGGCCTGGCCCGCCTGGATGCGATTGCGCGGTTTCCAGGCATCCCAGGCGCCCTGGCGGGATTCCAGCTTCCAGCTCTGGCCCGGGCTGGCGGCGCGCACCCGCGCGGCCAGCACAGGCAATTGGCGGGTATTGCGGTAGATCCCGGTGGCATCTGGGCTGACCGGATACCAGTGCGCGGCGCGCTCACCGGCGATCTCTTCCAGGTTCACCTGCAGCGTGGTGAGCTCGGGAGGCTGATCGGTGGGTGTGGCCAGGCTCAGGCGCAGAAAATTGGCCCGCAGCGGGTCGAACACCAGCCGGTCGCCGGTCTGCTGGAACGCGATGGGGGCGCTCCACTGCTGCAGGTTGGGACTGCTGCGCAAGTCGCTGATCGCGGCCGCGCCGACGAGTTCCAGGGCTGGGGTGCGCAGGCCGCGCAGATCGACGATCCAGTCGGTGATCCGGTCGGACGCACGGGCGCCGCGTGGCCATTGCAGGACGATCTGATTGGCGGAATCCAGCGCGGGGCGCGCGATATCCGGCTTGGCCAGGATGGGCACCTCCGTGCTGCGCTGGCTGATGCTCTGCACCGCGCAAACCGCGTAGAGCAGGCTGCGATTGCTGCCGTCGACGATCTGCAGATTGGAAAAATTGGAATTCACGCCCGCGGCGTAGATGGAATCCGGTAGCGGAAAGCGCAATGCCGCGGCGCCGGGGGTCAACTCGATCAGCGAGGCGGCCTGCAGGCCCCCGCAGCTCAGGCTGGCACAGAGGCAGGCTAATCTAGGTATTGTGGATCGACGTCGATGGACCATCGTAGTTTTCGGGCGCTGGGCCGCGTTTCCAGTTGTTTTCGAAGTTCTCGCAATTGTGCCTGCAAAAGCGGGCGGTTGTTGCTGCGCAGGAGCAGTTGATGGCGATATTGGCCACCCCGGCGCTCCATTATCGCCGGTACCGGGCCCAGGACGTCGAGTTCGTCCAGGGCGTAGAGAGGCTCGGCCAGCGCGCTGAGTTCATCCAGTGCCGCCTGCGCCGTGCTTGATTCCGTGCGGATCAGGGCCATGCGCGAGAACGGCGGCCAGGCCAGAATCTGACGCTCGGTCAGCAGGGCATCGGCTACCGCCGGGTAATTGCCCGGACTCAGGCTGCCGAGCAAGGGATGTTCCGGGTTATGCGTTTGCAGCAGCACTTCGCCCGGGGTATCGCGTCGACCGGCCCGCCCCGAAACCTGAATCACCAGCTGCGCCAGATGCTCGGCGGCGCGAAAGTCCTGGCCATACAGACCCTGGTCGGCGTCGATGATGCCGACCAGGGACAGGTTTGGAAAGTCATGGCCCTTGGCCAGCATTTGCGTGCCGATCAGCAGCTGCACCGCGCCGGTTTGAATCTTTTCCAGCGCCTGTTCCAGCTCGCCCTTGCGGTTGAGCACATCGCGGTCCAGGCGCAGCCGGGCCACCGTCGGCCAGAGCTCGGCGGCACGGGCATCGATGCGTTCCGTACCCTGACCCAGATGGCGCAGCTCCTCGCTGCCGCAATCCGGGCAGGTTCTGGGCATCGCGCGCTGATGTCCGCAGTGATGGCAGCGCAGGCTGCGGCTGCGCTGGTGGCTGATCAGGCGCGCGTCGCAGCGTTCACACTGCGCCATCCAGCCGCAGTCATGGCAGAGCAGGACGGGAGAATAACCGCGCCGGTTGATGAACAGCAGGACCTGGTTGCCGGCCTTCAGATGCTGGGTGGTTTTGGCGATCAGGGCATTGGACAGACCGTCGTCGCAGTATTGCCCACGCAGATCGATGACGCTCAGACGCGGGTGCCGGGACGGGCCGTAGCGGTCGTTCAGGCTGTGTCGCTGATAGCGGCCCATCAGCGCGTTGTAGTGGCTCTCCAGCGCCGGCGTGGCCGAGCCGAGCACGATCGGGATCGCGTGCTGCTGCGCGCGGCGCACCGCCAGATCCCGCGCGTGGTAGCGCATCCCATCCTGCTGCTTGTAGGAGCTGTCATGCTCCTCGTCCACCACAATCAGGCCGGGCCGGGCCAGGGGTACAAAAACCGCCGAGCGGGTGCCCAGAATGATATCCGCCTGCCCGTCCCGTGCGGCCAGCCAGGCATTGTGCCGTTCACCATCCGCGAGGCCGGAGTGCAGCACCAGCACCCGGGCGCCGGTGCGTTCCCGGACGCGTTGGACCATTTGCGGGGTCAGGCCGATTTCGGGTACCAGAAGCAGGCATTGTCGACCCTGTGTCACCAGCGTCCGAGCCAGACTGAGGTAGACCTCGGTCTTGCCGCTGCCGGTCACCCCTTCCAGCAGATGACAGGCAAATCCGGAGCCTCGGTTGATCGCGTCGACCGCGCGCGCCTGAGCCTCAGTCAGCGTGCTGGGCTTAGCGGCGGTTCCGCCTGCCACCGGGGAGCCCACCGTTTCGATCAGGCCTTTGCCGGCCAGGGCCCGCAAGGCCGCCGCAGGGCTGCCCTGTGGGCCAATCTGACGGGCGGGCAAGGGCTTGTCCGCAGTCTGCAGCGCCGCCAGGGCGACGGACTGACGCGGCGCCTTACCGAGACTGGAGGGCTCTGTCTGCCGACCCAGGGCGGTGAGCTGCCAGGCGCTCTGGCGCAGGGGGCTGGCCAGCTTGCCCTTGCGCAGCAGTTTCGGCAGCGCCGTGGCGATGGCCATGCCCAGAGGCGCCTGGTAATACCGTGCGGCAAATCCGGCCAGATCCAGCCAAGCCTGATCAACCAGGGGTTGATCATCCAGCACTTCCAGTACATGGCGAAGCTTGTCGCTGACCGGGCTGGTGTCGGTCTGGATGGCGGTGACCACGCCAACCAGCCGGCGTGAGCCGAATGGCACGCGCACCCGCATGCCGATTTCCACCGGAGCGTCGCAGAGGTAGTCGTAGGTTTCGCCGCGGACGATAGGCAGGGCGACCTGGATGCTGCTGGAGGCTGTCAACGGTTGTCGAAGTGCTGCGTTGGTAGGACGTTATAGTGTGTCACGACAATAGGAAATTCGATGACTTCATGTTCGCCATGGGCTGCTTTGGTCCAGCTTCTCTCACCCAGGTCATTGTCATGGTCGCGCCGGTAGTTGCAGACTTGCTCGGCATGACGGCATCGCGTACAGAATCCCAGCGCCAGATGATGGACCGTTTTCTGGCTGCGGTTGAAGCCCAGGCGTTCCGCCTGGCGATGGCGCAGTTGCGTGATCGCGACACCGCGCTGGATGCGGTGCAGGATGCGATGATCGCCCTGGTACGCAAATACGCGCACAAGCCGGAGCCGGAATGGACACCGCTGTTTTTCCGCATTCTGCAAAACCGCATCCGCGACTTGCAGCGGGGGGCAAAACGGTTTGTGGACGGCGCGGATCACGCCTTCGAGAGCCGCGCCGCCGCCGATGACCCCGAGGCGCAGCACGCGCAACAGCAGGCCATTGCGGCGCTGGAGCAGGCCCTGGCAGAACTGCCCCGCAGGCAGCGCGAAGTGGTGCTGCTCCGAGTGTGGGAAGGTTTCAATGTGGCCGAAACCGCCCGTATCATGGGCTGTGGCCAGGGCAGCGTGAAAACCCATCTTTCGCGTGCCATGCAGGCTTTGCGCAGCAAAGTGGAGGTAATTTGGGCATGAACGATCAGGAACTTGAACAGCGTATTCGGGCCGCGCTCGACGCCACGGCACCCGAGCCCGATGAACTGGCGCGGGCGGCGTTGCGTGCGGGCCGTTATCGCGCCCTGGAGCAGCTGGATCGACGCCGCTGGTCCTGGTGGCAGGGTGGCGGTCTGGCATTGGCCAGCATCGCGCTGGCGGCGGTTTTGAGCTGGCAGCTGAATCAGGCCCCGGCCAATCTCGAAGTGGCCAGCAATCTGGCCGAGGATGCGGCGGTGATTGCGGATCTGGATCTGGTGTTGTGGCTGGGGGATGGTGATGTTTAAACCGGGCTGTCGTTGGAGCATGGCAATCTGTCTGAGCCTGGTCTGCGGCCTGGCGTTAGCCCAGCCCCGCTGGAACGAACTCAGCGCCGAGCAACAGGCGCAATTCGCCCGGTTTGCCGACAGCTGGGATCGCTTGCCCGATGCGCGCAAGATTCAGATTATGGAAAACCACGCGCACTGGAAAAGCATGAGTCCCGAGCAACGCAAGCAGGCACGGGAAAAATACGCCCGGATCAAGACCCTGACGCCGGCTCAGAAGGACGCCTTGCGCAAGTGTTACAAGCGTAAGAAAGCCGGTGAAGACATCCACTGCCCCAAGCCCGGAAAACCTTAGCAAATCCAGCTGGGCTTGCCGCGACTCGGGCCGCGCGCGGAGGGATGAACGAAGCTGGCCAGGCTGATCCAGGTGGGGGCCAGGAGCAACGACACCGCAATGACCGCGATGGTCAGCTGGTAGGCGAAATCGCCAATCGTACCGACCTGCAGGCCGACGGCAGCGAGCACGAAGCTGAATTCGCCGATTTGCGACAGCAACGCGCCGGAATACACGCTATGCGCCCAGCTCTCACCCAGTAGCCGGAACGTGAGGGTATTGATCACCCAGTTGGTCAGCAGTACCAGGCCGACCAGACTGCCGATCAGCGCCAGATGCGCCGCGAAGAAGTGCAAATCCACCAGGCCGCCGATGGACACAAAAAACAGGGCGACAAAGACCACCCGGAAGGGGTCGAGACGGGTTTGCACCCAGGTGGTTTCCCGGGCCACGCCTATCAGCATGCCGGCCAGGAAAGCCCCCAGTGCGGCCGACAGGCCCAGCCAGGCGAACAGGCTGGCCATGCCCAGGAAAATCGCCAGGGCGGCAAATACCTGCATTTCGTGATCATTGCGCAGGCGCGCACCCAGCGGGAGACGGACCCGGTTGCTGGCGGTCAGCCACCACAGCATGAGGATGATTCCGATGACCCCGATGCCTTGTTGCAGCAGTTCGGCCGGGGCGGGTTTTTCGCCCCCCAGCAGGCCGATGATGATCAGCATCGGGACGATGGCCAGATCCTGTGCCAGCAGGATGCCGATCACGTCCCGGCCCACCTGGGTATGCAGCTCATTCCGATCTTGCAGCACATTGAGGACCACGGCGGTGCTCGACAGGCTGATCACGAAGCCGATCAGCAGAATGCGGTTGATCGGCCAGTCCAGCCAGGCGCCGATCAGGCCGACCACGCCGATACTGGCCAGGATTTGCACCAGGGTGCCCAGCCCGGTCAATTGCCAGCGGGCCATCAACTTGCGCGGGCTGACCTTCATGCCGACGAAAAACAGCAGCAAGGCCACCCCGAACTCCCCGGCCCGGCTGAGGGTTTCTGCATCGTTCAGAACTTTCAGGCCAAACGGACCCAGAATCACCCCGGCCAGCAGGTAGGCCACGATGTGCGGCTGGCGCAGGAAACGCATCGCCAGGCCCATGGCCAGCAAGACCAGCACGGCGATCAACAGTTCCAGCAGTAAGGGGTCGTGGTGCATGCGTGCATCATCGCATACTGGTGGTGAGGCTTGAGGCCCCGTTCGCGAGCGTGCGCTCGCTCCTACAGGGGAGGGCACGGGAGCGTGGTGTGGGCGGTTGTAGGAGCGGCTTGAGCCGCGATGGGCGTTGGCTCAGGCGCCTGGCGCCGTTCGCGAGCATGCGCTCGCTCCTACGGGGGAGGGCACGGGAGCGTGGTGTGGGCGGTTGTAGGAGCGGCTTCAGCCGCGAAGGGGCGTCGTTCGCGAGCATGCGCTCGCTCCTACGGGGGAGGGCACGGGAGCGTGGGTGTGGGCGGTTGTAGGAGCGGCTTGAGCCGCGATGGGCGTTGGCTCAGGCGCCTGGCGCCGTTCGCGAGCATGCGCTCGCTCCTAC
>JBFJVB010000132.1:0-9257 GCA_041624435.1 Oceanococcus sp.
GATTCAGCCGCGAAGAATGCGGCCGACGGGCAAGGCTGTCAACTTCCTTTCGACCGCTTGCTTGACAGCCTGTTGAGCACCTTGCTGCCTCCACACTGCGCCAGTTGCCTGGGCCCGGCCCCGCAACGGGCCATGCTGTGCGCGGCCTGCGCTGCGGGTCTGCGGCCGTTGCACCGGAGCTGCCCGGGCTGCGCCCTGCCCCTGCCCGAAGGTCTGCCACCCTTGAGCCGGTGCGGCGTCTGCCAGCGGCAAGCCTCTCCCGTGGAGGCGGCCTGGGCCGCCTACCGCTATGTCGACCCGCTGGCAAAACTGCTGCTGAATCTGAAGTTTCACGGCGACCTGGCGGTTGCCGCGACACTCGGCCGGTATCTGGCCGAGCAAAGCTGCCCGCTTGATCTTGGCAGCGTGGACTACCTGATTCCGGCACCACTGCATCACAGCCGCCTGCGCCAACGCGGCTTCAACCAAGCCCTGGAGCTGTGTCGTCCGCTGGCGCGACGGCATCACCTGGAAATTCGCCAGGACGTGCTGCTGCGATCCCGCGCCACCCAGGAGCAGTCGCGGCTGGACGCCCGGCAACGCCGGCGCAATGTGCGCAAAGCCTTTGTTTGCCGCAGTCGCCTGGACGGCGAGCATGTGCTGTTGTTTGATGATGTCATGACCACCGGCGCCACGCTGCATGCCATGGCCCGCACCTTGAAAGCGGCCGGAGCCGGCCACATCAGCGCCATGGCCGTGGCGCGAGCCTGCTGAAACACTCAGGCCAGGGTGTCGAGCAGCAAGCCCGCGAACACCGCCATGCCAAACCGGTGGTTATTCAAAAAGGCCTGCAAGCAGGCCGCCGGCTCACGCTCGCGGATCAGATACTGCTGGTAGACAAAATAGCCCGCGCCGACTGCAATTCCGGCGTAATACAAGCCGCCATAAGCCTGCTGCAAACCCAGTCCGAGCAGGCCGGCCAGAACGGCGCACTGCAGCAAGGCCGTGATCAGACGATCGCGGGTTCCAAACAGAATGGCGGTGGATTTCACCCCGATCTTCAGATCATCGGCGCGATCCGCCATCGCATAGAAAGTGTCGTACACGATGGTCCACAGCAGGGTAATGAGCACCAGCAACCAGGCGATCGGATCGATCCGTTCGCTTACCGCGGCAAAGCCCATCGGAATTCCGGCGGCAAAGGCAATGCCCAGATGGGCCTGGGGAAGATGGGTGTAACGCTTGGCAAAAGGATAGCTGGCGGCCAGGAGCACGGCGGGCACCGACAGGGCCAGCGCCAGCCTATTCAGCTGCAAGGCCAGGCCAAACGCCAGCAGCGTCAGCACGACGAAAACCACCACGGCTTCGACGGGACGAATCTCCCCGGTCGCCAGCGGCCGCTGCCGGGTTCGCGCGACCTGCGGGTCGATCCGTCGGTCGGCAAAATCATTGATCGCGCAGCCCGCCGAGCGCATCAACACGGTACCACCGACGAAAATCAGCAGGATCGATAGCGGCGGCATCCCGCCGGCTGCCACCCACAGAGCCCACAGGGTCGGCCACAGCAGCAGATAAATCCCGATCGGACGGTCCAGCCTGACCAAGCGCCAGTAGGCTCCCAGACGGGCACGCAAAATCTTCGCAGTCGGTTCAGGCATCGGCGTATTTTTGCGCAGAGCGCAACCAGCGCGCCAGCAGAGGCCCTACGATCTGCGGCCGCTCGGCATAAATTCGTTCCGCCAAGGTCCGTACCGCGGGCAGATACTGCGCATCGCGCTGCGGGTCGGCGATGCGGAATTCCGCCAGACCCGACTGCCGGGTGCCCAGGATTTCCCCGGCGCCGCGCAGTTCCAGGTCGCGCTCGGCCAGCGCAAAGCCGTCCTGCTCTTCACGCAGGGCATCCAGCCGGGCCCGCCCGCTTGCCGACAGTGGCGGGCGGTACATCAATACGCAGTGGCTGGCAGCGGCACCTCGGCCGACCCGACCGCGCAACTGATGCAACTGGGCCAGACCCAGGCGCTCCGCATTGTCGATCACCATCACGGAGGCGTTGGGAATATCCACCCCGACTTCGATCACCGTGGTGGCGACCAGCACCTGGACCTCACCGGCCGCGAAGGCCGCCATCACCGCCTGCTTGGCCTTGGCCTTGAGCCGCCCATGGACCAGACCGATGCGGCATTCGGGCAGGGCCTGACTTAACTCGGCGTGAATTTCCTCCGCGGCCTGGGCCCAGTCGGAGGCTTCGATCACCGGACTCACCCAGTAGGCCTGCCGGCCCTGAGCACAGGCCACACGCAGGCGTTCGATCACTTCCTGGCGGCGCTGTTGCGGCAAGGCCACGGTACCGATGGGCTGACGGCCTGGTGGCAGACCATCGATCACCGAAAAATCCAGATCGGCGAAAAAAGTCTGGGCCAGGGTCCGTGGAATCGGCGTCGCCGTCATGATCAATTGATGCGGATAACAGCCGCCACTGGCAGCCAGGTCCCGCAGACCCAGACGCTGGTCCACCCCGAAGCGGTGCTGCTCATCCACCACGATCAGGCCGACCGCACCAAAGGCCTCGCTGCTGTGAAACAGCGCGTGCGTTCCGACGATCAGGGCGCCGCCGGTGGCGGGCAATTCCCGAGCGGGCTTGCCCGCGCCCCCCAGCCACAGGGCCACGGGCACCCCCAGAGGGCCAAACCAGGCGGAAAAATTCCGCTCATGCTGGCGGGCGAGGATTTCCGTGGGCGCCATCACGATCACGCGCAGACCGGCGCCCAGCACCGCGGCGGCGGCCAGCGCAGCGACCACCGTCTTGCCCGCACCGACATCGCCCTGCAGCAGGCGCAGCATCGGCTGGGTGCCCGCCATCGCCGCGGTAATTTCCGCCACGACGCGATCCTGCGCGCACGTCAACTTGAACGGCAGGGCCGCACGCAGAGCCTCGCTGAGCTGGCTCGGGGCTACGGCGACGGCGCGATGCGCCTGGTTGCGGGCGCGCAGATTCAGCATCGCCAGGCGATGGGCCAGCAGTTCTTCCTGGATCAGTCGATCCCGCGCCTGTTCCACCGCCTGAGGCGCATCGGCTGGCGGACCATGGATGTCCCGCAGGGCCTGATGCAGATCACCGCTCAATTCGCCCTTGAGGAAATCCGGAATCAGTCCATCCAGGCGGGGCAACAAGCTCCCGATGACCGCGCGCAGACGGTTCTGGCTCAAACCCGCAGTGCTGGGATAGACCGGGGTCAGGCTGCGCTCGGCAGGCTGGGCGGCCTCTCCCTGCGGCAGGCAGCGGTATTCCGGATGCACGATTTCCAGCTGTCGCCCGACCAGACGCACGTCTCCGTAGATCCGCAGCCACTGCCCCGGACGCAGGGCTGACAGCTGCTTCTGGGAAAAATAGAACAGGCGCAGATTCAGTTCGCCGCTGGCATCGCCAATGCGGATGATCAGGCTGCGCCGCTGGCCGTAGCGCAGCTGGCAATCCAGCACCACGCCACAGCTTTGCAGGCTCAGCCCGTCTGCGGCCGCGGACAAGGGCAGCATCCGGGTCCGATCCTCGTAGCGGGACGGCAGATGAAACAGCAAATCCTGTGGCCCGCCGATGCCGAGCGCTTCGAACTTGGCAGCCAGAGCCGGGCCGACGCCCGCCAGATCCGTCAGTGTCTTCGGACCGGACTGCACCTTAATTCAGGACGTCAACACCAGCACCGCATCGGCTTCGACCTGCGCGCCCTTGGGCAACTGCGCCACACCCACCGCGGCCCGGGCCGGATAGGGCGCTGCGAAATAGTCGGCCATCACTGCGTTGACCACTGGAAAATGCACCAGATCGGTCAGATAGACATTCAGCTTGACCACATCAGCCAGACTCCCCCCCGCCGCATTGGCGACCGCAGCCAGATTATCGAAGACCTGCCGGACGTGCTGCGCCATATCGCCGGCGACCAGTTCGCCGGTCGCCGGGTCCAGCGGAATCTGCCCGGAGAGATAAACGGTCGCACCCACCTTGACCGCCTGGGAATAGGTTCCGATTGCCGCTGGCGCCGCATCGGTGGAGACAATGACTCGACTCATAGGTTTCCTTGTTGATTATCCTCGGGGGCAGTTTCTCGCGAAGACGCCTCCTGTCCGCCGCGCACCACCTTGACCACCGTCGGCAGACGGCGGATTCGCCGCATCATCCGCGACAGATGGGCGCGATCCTGCACCGTGACCAGCAGCCGCAGTTCGGCAATATCGCCCTGCTGATCGGAAATTTTCACATTATCGATGTTGCAATCCTCTTCGGCCAGAGCGGTCGCCACCCGACCGAGCAGACCGCGCTTGTTCTCGCCCTGAATGCGCAGCTCCACCGGATACTCGCCCTGCACATGCTCTGCCCAGACCACGTCCAGGGCATCACTGGGCGCCTGGCGCGCCGTCAGACCATTGCGGCAACTGGCCTGATGAATCACCACCCCGCGACCCGAGCGGATCTGACCGCGAATGCGGTCACCCGGAATGGGTCGACAGCAGCCCGCGAATTCCACCGCCAGACCCTCGGTGCCCTCGATGGCCAGAGCACGCGAGCCGCGATCGGTTTCATCACTCCCCGAGCTCAGCTGATGCGCGACCAGGGCTGCCATGCGCCGACCATTACCGATGCTTTCGAACAGCCGCTCCAGATCCGGCTCCTGCAAGGCTTGCAGTACCTCCTCAATACGCTGCGACTCCAGCTTGCGCAATTCCAGCCCCTGATCGCGCAGCGCCATTTCCAGCAAACGCTTGCCCAGACGCCGCGACTCATCGGCCCGATGCCGCCGCAGATGGTGCAGAATCGCAGAGCGCGCCTTGCCGGTCTTGACGAAGTTCAGCCAGGTGGCGTTCGGGGTCTGGTGTTCGGCGGTGACGATGCGCACCTGCTGACCGTTCGACAGCGGCGTGGACAAGGATTCCAGATGATTGTCCACCCAGGCACTGACGCAGGAATTACCCAGATCGGTATGGATGGCGTAGGCGAAATCCACCGATGTCGCCCCCTTGGGCAGGCGATAGATCTGGCCTTTGGGGGTGAACACGTAAACCTCTTCCGGAAACAGATCGACCCGAACCGACTCCATGAAATCCAGCGCACTGCTGGCCCGACGATCCACCTCCACCAGGCTGCTCAGCCATTCACGGGCGCGCTGTTCCGGCGCCTTGGTGGAGCTGCGACTGCCCAGCTTGTATAACCAGTGAGCCGCCACGCCCGACTCGGCAATATGATTCATGTCCCGGGTGCGAATCTGCACTTCGATCTTGACGCCCCGAGGACCGATCAGCGTGGTGTGCAAGGACTGGTAGCCGTTCACCTTCGGACAGGCGATATAGTCGTTGAACTGATCCGAAATCGGCTGGTACATGCTGTGCACCACGCCCAGCGCCCGGTAGCAGCTGTCCTCCGAATCCACGATCACGCGAAAACCATACAGATCCATCACGTCCAGAAAGCGCAGATGCTTGGTACGCATTTTCTGATAGACGCCGTACAGATTCTTGCGCCGTCCGAACACCGCAGCGCCAATCCCTTCCTCGGACAAGCGCCGATTCAGCTTGTCTTCGACCTCGCGAATCAGATCCCGGCGTTTGCCGCTGATCGTCGCCACCGACTTGTTCAGCACCTTGTGGCGACGTGGATAACGGTTGGCGAAACCGAGATCTTCCAGCTCGGTACGCAGGGTATGAATGCCCAGCCGGTGGGCAATCGGCGCGTAGATATCCAGGGTTTCCTGGGCGACGCGACGGCGCTTTTCCGCATTCATCGTCGACAGGGTGCGCATGTTATGCAGACGATCCGCCAGCTTGACCAGAATGACCCGCAAATCGTCGGTCATCGCCAGGATCAATTTGCGCAGACTTTCCGCCTGGGCTTCTTCGCGCGACTGATCGGTGGCCCGCTCCAGTTTGCTCACCCCGTCGACGATGTGAGCGACTTCCTCACCGAAGCGTTCCGCCACCTCGTGTTTTGCCGCCGGCGTGTCCTCGATCACATCATGCAGGATGGCCGCGACCAGACTGGTGTAGTCCATGCGCATTTCGGCCAGGATGCGGGCCACCGCCAGGGGATGAAAAATGTAGGGCTCGCCGGTCTTGCGGTATTGACCCGCATGCATTGCCGCGGCAAAACGATGGGCATCGCGGACAATCGCGATCTCGTCATCCGGCAGATAGGCCTCGAGCAGACCCACCAGCACATCAATCCCGAACTCGCGCGTGATGCGCGAAGTACGAAAGGCCGTATTCAGGCGGCTGATGACCGGAAGTTCCATGCCCTGGAGTATAGCGCCAAGGCCAAAAAAAACGCCCTGCTGCGCTGGCAGCAGGGCGTTCCTATCAGCGGGCGCCGGTCATGCCGGGCGGCGCAAGCCTCAGTCGGTGCCCACCTCGATGTTGGACAGATCGACTTTCAGCTGCGGCATCGGCGGCAGATCGTCTTCGGTCAGCACTTCCCGACCGGTCAGCTCTTCGGCAATCTCGCGCAGCGACACCACGGTCGACTTGTGATTACCCCATGGCACTTTGGAGTTCGCCCCGCGCGCCAGCTGCCTCGCACGCTTGGAAGCGACCAGGGTCAGTTCAAACTGATTGTCGATTTGTTTGAGGCAATCCTCAACCGTGACACGTGCCATATTTGCGCAATCCGAAACAACGAACGGGATAGTTTAGCCTGCCCACCTGCATTTAGCCAGACTATCTGGTCGGTCCGACCTTCTCTCCGAGCAACTCGGCCAGCAGGCCCCGATGCTGCTCGGCCCGGCAGTCGGGCGGCACGGCGCCCAGACAAATCTGCAACAGGGCCTCGCTCGCCCGTTCCAGGTCATCGTTGACCACCACATAGTCAAACTCCGGGTAATGACTCATTTCGGCGACCGCCTGATTCATCCGGGTCTCGATCACGGCGGCGGAATCCTGGCCACGCCCCTGCAAACGCTGTCTCAGCGCTTCCCGGGAGGGCGGCAGGATGAACACCGCAGTACAGGCTTGTGGCGAGCTTCGTTTGACCTGCCGCGCACCCTGCCAGTCGATATCCAGAAAAACCGTCTGTCCCTGCGCCAGCGCATTCAGTGTCGCCTGGCGGCCGGTGCCATAGCAGGCCCCGAACACCTGCGCATGCTCCAGCATCTGACCTTCATCCACCATCCGGGAAAAAGCCTGCTCGGTCACAAAATGGTAATCCCGTCCGTCCACCTCGCCCGGTCGGGGAGGACGCGTGGTGTAGGAGACCGAAAACGCCGCCTGGCGCCCCAGCTTCCCCAGGGCCAGCAGCACTTTGCGCGCCAGGGTGGTTTTACCCGCACCCGAAGGCGCGGACAGGATAATCAGTGCCGCCGAGGATGATTCGGCAGGGACGGTGGTGGACTGCACGGCTGTGCTCGGCCAGGTTGGTCAACCATTATGACGCAGCAGCCATCGGCTGGTAAGTTGCATCGCCGCGTTCGCCAGGGCTCACTGCTGCTGATGCGCGTCGGTGAACGCATCGAGCAGTTGCCCGCGCAACCAGGCGTTGGCCGGATCGGTATCCACATTGGCATGCCAGTACAGATAACCGTCACGTGGAGGTTGCTCCAGCGGAAAGGGCAGAATCTGGAACTCCTGCTGCCGGTTGGCCGCGCGAGCGTAACCTTCCGGCATGGTCAGTACCAGATCACTCTGGCGGACGACTTCCAAAGCCGCGAAATAATGCTGGCAGCGCAGCCGAATGCGCCGCCGTAAACCCAGCCGGGACAACTCCAGGTCCTCGCTGCCGCCGCCATGGCGTCGCACCGTGGCCAGGATATGGTCCTGCTGCAGGTAACGCTCCAGATCAAGCCCCGGCCGCAGAACCGGATGGCTCTGACGCACCACCACCACCAGACGGTCGAAATGAATCCTCCGCCGACAGACCTTTTCCGACAGCGGCAACAGGATATCCAGCGCAACATCGAGCCGGCCCGAGGCCAGTTCGGATTCCAGCGAGCGCCGCTCGGTCTGGATGGATTCCAGTTCGAGCTGCGGCGCGGTGGCCTGGACACGTTGCTGCAGCCGGGGCAGCAAGGTGGGCTCCATCACGTCACGCAATCCCAGCGTGAAGCGGCGCGGAGTGGAACCGGGATCAAAGCGATTCACGTCCTGAAGCAGGATTTCGATACCCCGCAACGCGGCCTTGACGGGGTGAATCAAATTGCGCGCGACCGGGGTGGGCACCATGGCCCGGCCGTCGCGCACGAACAACGGGTCGTCAAACGCCGCCCGCAAACGATTCAGCGCGTGCGTGACCGCCGGCTGGGTGAGGTGGAGCTTGACCGCCGCGCGGGTGATACCGCCCTCGCTGTAGATCGCATCCAGCACGACCAGAAGATTGAGATCAAGCTGTCTTAAATTCACAGCACTGATACAGCGCGATAGATCGAATTCATTGGATTGATTCTATGAGCCGACCTAAGCTGGCGCAATCCTGAACAACCCTTCCCTGAACAGCAACGGAGCGACAACATGACTGGCATCCAGGAACTGACCGGGCGGGTGGCGGTGATCACCGGCGCCGGCAGTGGTTTCGGACAAGAACTGGCGGTCGTCTGCGCCGAAGCCGGCATGCGCCTGGTTCTGGCCGATGTTGACCCCGCCGGTCTGGCCAGCACCCAGCAGCGACTGGGCTCCGCCGAGGTCCTCAGCCAGGCCTGTGATGTATCCAAGGCGGACCAGGTCGAGGCCCTGGCCGCAGCCACCTATGCCCGCTTTGGCGCCTGCCACCTGCTGTTCAACAATGCGGGGGTGGCGGTTGCCGGTCCGCTTTGGACCAGCAGCGCCGAGGACTGGCAATGGGTGCTCGGCGTCAATCTGATGGGCGTGGTGCACGGTGTGCAGGCCTTTGTACCGCGCATGCTGAAAGCCGGCGAAGCGGGGCATATCATCAACACCGCTTCTCTGGCCGGACTCACCTCACCGCCCGGTTCGAGCGTGTATTGCGTCAGCAAGCACGGGGTCGTGACGCTGTCCGAATGTCTGCATCACGAATTGCGCATGCAATCCGCGCCTATTGGCGTTTCCGTGCTGTGCCCGGCGTTTGTCAAAACCGGCATTGCTGACAGCGCGCGCCATCGCCCGGAGGAACTGGCCCGGAGCAATCCGCTGGCAGCGCCCTTCGAAGCCCAGGTCAAGAAAGCCATCGAAGCTGGGCGCTTATCGGCCCGCGAGGTCGCAGTGATGACCCTGGCTGCGGTCCAGGCTGGCGATTTCTACATCGTGACCCACAAGGGCGCCCTGCCCAGTGTCGAGCAACGTCTGCGCGA
>JBFJVB010000133.1:0-9197 GCA_041624435.1 Oceanococcus sp.
AACCTGATCACATCGGACTTCGACGCCAACGACAAGCCCTTCATTACCGGTGAGCGCACCGCCGAAGGCTTCTATCGCGTCAAGAACGGTCTGGAACAGGCCATCAGCCGTGGCATCGCCTACGCGCCCTATGCCGACCTGGTCTGGTGCGAAACGGGCACCCCGGATATTGGCTTTGCCCGTGAATTTGCGCAGGCCGTGCAGCGGGAATGCCCCGGTCAGTTGCTGTCCTACAACTGCTCGCCCTCATTCAACTGGAAGAAGAACCTGAGCGATTCCCAGATTGCCTCCTTCCAGGAAGACCTGTCGGCGCTCGGCTACAAGTTCCAGTTCATCACTCTGGCCGGTATTCACGTCAACTGGTACCGCACGTTTGACTTCGCCTACAACTATGCACGCGGCGAAGGCATGAAGCATTACACCCAGATGGTGCAGGAGCCTGAATTTGCAGCTCGCGACCGTGGTTACACCTTTGTTTCCCATCAGCAGGAAGTCGGTGCCGGCTACTTTGATGACGTGACAACGGTGATCCAGGGTGGCCAATCTTCCGTCAAAGCCCTGGAAGGCTCGACCGAAGAAGAGCAGTTCTAAGCACCTGAAGCACAGTTCAAAGCCCGCAGCGGTCAGCCGTTGCGGGCTTTTTTAATGCCGTTTGTTGGACACACCGGCAGCTTGCCGGGACGACGATGGATTGCGGATTTGAGCCCCTCGGATTCCAGGCTGCGCGCCATTTCGCCCTGCCAGCCTGAAATCGCGTCTATTATGGAAGCAGAATGTCAGCCGAGGGGGGCGCCGTGCATTTTGAGCAAAGCGCCATGGAGGTGCGAGTGATAAAGTTAATTCTGTGTGACGATCATGGACTGGTCCGGGCCGGGCTGCGTCGCGTGCTGGAGGATACGCCTGGCATGGAAGTCATCGCGGAGGCAGGAACCGGGGAGGAGGTGATCGAACTGGTTCGGACCCACACGCCCGACATCATCTTGATGGATGTGAATATGCCGGGTATCGGCGGCCTGGAAGCAACCCGGCGTATTCTGCAGCGATACCCCGAGGTCAAGATCATCGCGATTTCAATGTATGTCGATGAACCCTATCCCAGCCGCCTGCTGTCGCTGGGCGCGCGGGGTTACCTGAGCAAAGATTCGGCCGCTGACGAGGTGGTCACCGCGATACGTCGGGTCGCTGACGGCGGTGTGTATATCGCTGCGTGTATCGCCAACAATCTGGCCGCGGCTCTGGTCAAGGGGGGCGATGCGGACAAGTCGCCGTTCGAACGCCTGTCACAGCGGGAAATGCAGGTCATGGTCATGGTCACCAAGGGGCATAGCAATCAGGAAATTTCAGACAGCCTGTGTTTGTCACCCAAGACGGTCAGCACCTACCGCTACCGTCTGTTTGAGAAACTCGATGTGACCAACGATGTGGAATTGACCTTGAAGGCCATGCGCTATGGGTTGCTGGATGACGTTGAGTAGCTCTTAACGGTGACCACATCCGCGGACTTCAATCCGCAGGCCTTCTTGCGCCAACTGACGTCCCAGCCCGGCGTCTACCGCATGCTCGATTCAGCCGGAGAGGTGCTGTATGTCGGCAAGGCCCGCAATCTGAAAAAGCGCGTATCCAGTTACTTTCTTCGCGCCAGTGGAAATCCGCGGATTGAATCCATGGTGGATCAGATTGGCGGCATCGAAGTCAGCATTACCGGTTCGGAGGATGAGGCCTTGCTGCTGGAGAGCAGCCTGATCAAATCCCTGAAACCACGCTATAACGTTTGTCTGCGGGACGACAAAAGCTATCCCTATCTGCGCCTGAGTGCTCATGCCTATCCCCGGATCGTGTTTCATCGCGGCGTGCGGCGCCGCAATGAACAGTATTTCGGGCCGTTTCCCAGTGCCGCCACGGTGCGAGACACGATTTCCACGCTACAGAAAGTGTTTCAGCTCCGGGGCTGCACGGATGCGTATTTCGCCGGGCGCAGCCGCCCTTGTCTTCAGTACCAGATTCGGCGTTGCAGCGCACCGTGCGTCGGCAAAATCAGCGCTGCCGCCTACGCAGAAAGCGTCACCCAGGCCGCAGACGTCCTGTCTGGACGCACGGAACACCTGGTCAGTGATCTGCAGACCCAGATGGATGCAGCCGCAGTAGAGCTGGATTTTGAGTCTGCGGCGCAGGCCCGGGATCGGATCGGCGCGATTCGGCGGATGCAGGAGCAGAAGACCGTCACGGGAATACACGGGGATGTGGACTTCGTGGTGATGCAGAATCTGGGTGGCATGGTGGGTTTTGGCACGATGAGCGTCCGCGCCGGGCAGAATCGCGGGCAGGTACAGCATTTTCCCCAGGTGCCTGAGCAGATCGAGCCGGCCGAACTGGTAGCGGAATTCCTCGGTCAGCACTACACCTCCCATCCGCCGCCGGCGGAAATTGTCGTCAATGTGGAACCGCAGGATGCGGACTGGCTCAATACCGCCTTGAGCCGGGCGGCCGGGCATCGGGTTCAGATCAAATCCCGGGTTCGGGAAGTCCGCCGCCGTTTACGCGAGATGGCCCAGGCCAATCTGCAGGAGGCCATGAAGCACCGTCTGATGTCGCGTAAGGGCTATGGAGCCCGCTTGCTCGCGCTGCAGGCGCGGTTTGCCCTGGAGCACATTCCAGAGCGCCTGGAGTGCTTCGATATCAGCCACAGTCAGGGTGAGGCCACCATGGCGTCCTGCGTGGTGTTTGATGGCGAAGGCGCGAACAAGTCCCTGTATCGACGTTTCGCCATCGAAGGTGTGACGCCTGGCGATGATTATGCGGCGATGGCCCAGGCCATCGCGCGGCGATTCAAGCGTGCGCGTAGCGGAGAGAATCCCGCTCCCGATGTGCTGTTGATCGACGGTGGCAAGGGGCAGTTGGCGTCCAGTCTGGCGCAGTTGCAGGAACTCGATCTGGAACTGCCGCTGGTGCTTGGCGTGGCCAAAGGGGTGACGCGCAAACCGGGGCTGGAACAGCTCTTTCTGCCGGGTCAGGAGACCCCGATCAAACTGGAAGAACATGATCCGGCGTTGCACCTGATTCAGCAGATTCGCGACGAGGCCCATCGTTTCGCCGTTGCCGGCCACCGGGGACGACGTGCCAAGCGACGGACCCGCTCGGAGCTGGATGAAATCTCCGGCCTGGGCCCCGCCCGCAGACAAAGCCTGTTGCGTAGCTTTGGTGGCCTGCGCCAGCTGCGCAGGGCCAGCCTGGAGGATCTGCTAAAAGTGCCGGGCATTCATCGCGCCCTGGCTCGCCGCGTGTATGATCATCTGCATGAAGGGGATATCTCGTGATCCCCTATAGTCAGAAACAGACCATGATGCTGGGGGAATAGCTTGCGCCTGACATTACCGACACAACTGACCCTGTTGCGCGTCCTCGCCATCCCGCTGCTGGTTCTGGTGTATTACCTGGATTTTCAGCACAACACGATAGTTGCGGCCATCATCTTCATTCTTGCGGCGATCACCGACTGGTTGGACGGTTACCTGGCGCGCAAGCTTAATGCGATGTCGAATTTTGGCGCGTTTCTCGATCCGGTGGCGGATAAGTTGATCGTTGCGACGGCGCTGGTCGTGCTGCTGCAGAACGATCCCACGCTGGCCATGCTGGTGCCGGTGGCCATCATCATCGGGCGCGAAATCACCATCTCGGCGCTGCGCGAATGGATGGCCGAACTGGGGCAACGCGCGAGCGTTGCCGTGCGCGGCATCGGCAAGCTCAAGACCGGCACCCAGATGACCGCGATTTCCATGTTGCTGTGGCAGGAACCGAGTTTCGGTCTGCCGGTGTACCCTCTGGGCTACGCCTTGCTGCTCATTGCCAGCGTGCTGACATTGTGGTCGATGATCATCTATCTGCGGGCGGCATGGCCGGTGCTGTCCAAAGCAGGCTAGAGCGCTTGACAGGGGCGAATAAATCCCTAAAATGCCGCCTTCTTCAACGCGGGAATAGCTCAGTTGGTAGAGCGCAACCTTGCCAAGGTTGAGGTCGCGAGTTCGAATCTCGTTTCCCGCTCCAGTTTGCAAAGTCGGCCTGCCAGGCAGGCAGTCGGCACAGCAGTCGACGAAGCCACGGCTTCGCCGACCACCACGCAAGAGCCTGCGCTCAGCGGTGGTGACGCGCTTTCAGCGCGCGCTCGGCAGGTATGCCATCAGCCCCGGTCCAACCGGGGTTTTTTGTATAGTTTGCACTCATGGCTAGGTGGTAGAGTGGTTATACAACGGCCTGCAAAGCCGTGTACACCGGTTCGATTCCGGTCCTAGCCTCCAATTATCGCAGTGCCCCGG
Source organism: Oceanococcus sp. (assembly GCA_041624435.1). Classification (GTDB taxonomy): domain Bacteria; phylum Pseudomonadota; class Gammaproteobacteria; order Nevskiales; family Oceanococcaceae; genus Oceanococcus. Next base: position 4,311 of record JBFJVB010000133.1, read on the forward strand.
ACCGGGGCGCGCAGGCCGCGCCGCCGCCGCTGACAGCACGGCGGGGCCGGCGTTCAGGCAGTGTCACGCGATGGCCCGTCCCGCCACCGGATCGCACACTCGGCTCGGTGCTCGCACTCACGGTGCCTGAAGCGGCATGATTCGATGTTGTCCGCCCGATTACGACGAGCCTATTGATGGATCATGCTGCCGCCACCCATCCGCTGATTCTGCATTACCCGACATCGGTGCCGCACTGCGGCGCGCTCGGCCAGGAAGTGGTCGCGGTGGAGTCCGGCTGGGTCAGGGTGCGGCAACCGTATGCAGAGCACCTGCTTGGCGATATCGAACGGGGCTGGATTCACACTTCGGTGCAACTGACCCTGGTTGATTCCGCCTTCGGCGCCGCGGTCTTGAGTGCGTTCGACACGCCTGAGCCCATTGCCACCCTGGATTTGCGCATGGATTATCACCGTCCGGCAGTGGCCGGCCAGGATCTGTTTGTTGACGCCCGGGTCGAACGGGTTGCCGCGCAGATTGTGTTCGTCAGCGGCACGGTATGGCAGGAGCGCCCGGAGCGGCCCACGGCGGTGGCGCGCGCCGCGTTCATGCGCGTGGCCCACGGCAAGGCTGTGGTCGGCCAGGAGCAGGGCCAATGAATCAGGCTTGCTTTGCCGCGGGCTTGCAGCGCATGCCCTATGCGCGGTACCTCGGCATTTCCTATGCCGAAGAATCCGGAATCTTCACTTTGGGCTTTCGTCCCGATCTGGTCGGCAATCCGCGCCTGCCGGCGGTTCATGGTGGCGCCCTGGGCGGATTCATGGAATCAGTCGCGCTGTTGTATCTGGGCGGCACCGAAACCCTGGGACGCGTGCCCAAACCGGTCGATTTTTCCATCGATTTCTTGCGTTCCGCTGCTGCCCGTGACAGTTTTGCGCGCTGCGAGGTGCTGCGTCAGGGCCGGCGTGTGGCTCAGGCTCAGGTGCAATGCTGGCAACAGGATGCGTCTGTGCTCATCGCCGTAGGACGGGGACACTTCATTCTGGAAGAGCCGGCGCCCCAAGCCAGACAGGCCTGAACCCTGCCGCGCCAGAACAGCACGAAAAAGCTTGATATGGGGGCTTGAAAACAATAGGCTGCACGCCTCTTTTGGGGATGCAAAGACCTCCGATTGCGGCCCGGGTGGCGGAATTGGTAGACGCAGCGGACTTAAAATCCGCCGGCCATTGCGGCCGTGCCGGTTCGATTCCGGCCTCGGGCACCAGATCTGACCAGGGCAGCAGATGTCCTGGCGTGGCGAGACTGCGCCCAGTCGCCCCGGAGTGATTTTTCGCAACGCCCCCTGTCTCGATCGGCAGCCCGACACAGGGCCTCGGAGCCTGCGCAATCCGCCGAGCGACTGTTAAACTGCGTGTTTTTTCGCCCAGCTTCTATGCCTGCGACCCAGCAGCCCCTGATTTCCCTGGAAAACCTGCATCTGCGCCGCGGCGAACGGGAACTGTTCGGCGGGCTCGGGGGCAGCTTCAGCAGTGGTGAATTGTGCTGGTTACGCGCACCCAACGGCAGTGGCAAGACCAGCCTGTTGCGCATTCTCGCCGGCCTGATCACCCCCGATCGCGGCATTCTGCGCTGGCGCGGCGACAGCTATGCGGCCCGTCTGGACGAACCTCATCAGGCCATCAGTTATCTGGATGATCGTCTGGGTCTGAGCCGCGATCTGTCGGTGAGCCAGAACCTTGGGTATGCCTCGGGCGTTGGTGCCGGGCGTCCTGTCAAGGATATTCTGGAGAAGGCGGCGCTGCTCGAACTGGCCGAACGTCCCGTGCGTTATTTGTCCACCGGTCAGAAAAAGCGTGTGGCCCTGGCGCGTCTGCTTGCGGAAGGAGCGCTGGTCTGGCTGCTGGATGAGCCGGCCAATGGTCTGGACACCGCGAACAGGGCCTTGTTGAGCAGCCTGATTGAAACCCATCTGGGCGAGGGTGGCCTGTGCCTATTCGCCAGTCATGACGCCTTGCCATGGTCTGCCGCCGCGCCGCGCATCCTGGAGCTGGGCGCGTGAGGCGTGCGCTGTGGGCGATGTTACGGCGGGAATGGTCACGTTACTGGCTGCGCCGCGGCGACGCGATTCAGGCCCCGCTGATTTTCTGCCTGGTCTGCGTGCTGTTTCCCCTGGGGGGTGTGCCATCGCCCGAGCATCTGGCCCGCTACGCCCCGGCGGTGATCTGGGCCGCCGCCCTGATCGCCTGCGTGTTTGGCCTGGAAGCCTTGTATCGGCAGGAACTGGCCGAAGGCTGGGTCGACAGCATGCTGCTGTCAGCCTGGCCGATGCCCCTGGTGTTAGGGCTGAAGAGCTTGATGCACTGGCTGTTTACCGGCCTGCCGGTGGTCCTGCTGGCCTGGCCCATGGGCCGGGCGCTGTATTTTCCTGCCGAGGCATTGCAGGCCCTGCTGTTGAGTCTGCTCCTGGGCACCCCGGTCCTGGTGCTGCTGGGCGGCATCGGCGCGGGACTGACCGCGGGCATGGGGCGCGGGGGTCTGTTGACCAGCTTGTTGATGATTCCCCTGTACGTGCCCGTGCTGATTTTTGGCGCGGGCACCGGCGTCGCCGCTTATGACGGTTTACCGGTCACAGCTCAGCTATACTTGCTGTCCTGCATGCTGGTGGCCGCCGTGTTTCTGGCCCCATGGGCAAGCGCAGCCGCTCTTAAAATCGCAAGCGAATCCTCCTGACATCATGTGGCTTTGGTTCCATCGTCTTGGCTCGCCGCCAAGCTTCTATCCTTTCGCCGGTCGTCTGGCCGCCATCCTGGCGGTGCCGGGCCTTGTCTTGCTGCTGCACGGCTTGTATGGCGGCCTCTGGCTGGCGCCGGCGGATTACCAGCAGGGCGAGGGCTACCGCATCATTTTTGTCCATGTGCCGGCCGCGTGGCTGTCGCTGTTTGGCTATTCGGCCATGGCGGTCGCTGCGGTCATTGCCCTGATCTGGCGAATGAAGGTGGCCGAGGTCTTCATTACCGAGGCGGCCGTGCTCGGGGCCGGATTTACCGCGGTGGCCCTGGTCACCGGGATGCTCTGGGGCAAACCCATGTGGGGTACATACTGGGTTTGGGATGCCCGATTGACCTCCGAGCTGATCCTGCTGTTTCTTTATCTGGGGATACTGGCCCTGAATTCCGCCCTGGAAGATGAACGCCAGGCCGCGCGCGCATGCAGCCTGCTGGCCCTGGTCGGGGCAGTCAATGTGCCCATCGTGCATTACTCGGTTGAGTGGTGGAACACCTTGCACCAGGGTCCGACAGTGACCAAATTCGACGCGCCCGCGATCGACTGGCGCATGTTGTTCCCACTGCTGGAGATCGCCTTGGCCAGTACCTTGCTGAGCGCCGCCATCGTGCTGCTGCGGATGCGCAACGCCTTGCTCTGGCGCGATCGTCACAGTCGCTGGGTACAACACATGCTGCGGGAAAGCTGATGCAGGAATTTTTTTCGATGGGCGGGTATGCCGCCTACGTCTGGCCGAGTTACGCCCTGTTCCTGCTCGTCCTGTTTGGCAACCTGGGAACTGCGCTGTATCAATCCCGTCAAATTCGTCGGGCTATCCAGCAGCAGGGACGTGAAAACCCGCTATGACTCGAAGACAACGTCGCATGATGATGGTCGTGGCTGCCGCCGCGGCTGCCAGTGTTCTGGTGGTGTTGGGCACTCAGGTGTTCCGCCAGAATCTGATGTATTTCTACAGCGCCAGCGAGGTGGTCAGTGGCGCGGTTCCGGCCGAGGCGCGAATTCGCTTGGGCGGGCTGGTCGTGCCTGGCAGCGTGCAGCGGGAAACCGCCAGTCTGCTGGTGGAGTTTCAGCTGGCCGATTGTGACGCGGCGGTGGGCGTGCGGTACGAGGGCATCCTGCCGGATCTGTTTCGCGAGGGTCAGGGCATCGTGGCAACAGGCCAGCTGCGCGAAGGTGTCTTCATCGCCGATGAAGTGCTGGCCAAGCATGACGAGAACTACATCCCGCCCGAGCTCGCCGAGCGTTTAGGCGACGCGAAAACCGGCCACAGCTGTGCGCCGTTCAAGAGCCTGGAGAAAACATGATTGCCGCCATTGGCCATTTCGCCCTATCGGTTGCCCTTGCGGTGTCGGTCCTGCAGTTCGTGCTGCCTTTGTGGGGGTTTTACCGTCGCGATGCCCAGCCGATGCTGCTGGCGGCTCCGGCAGCCCAGGCCGTGTTTGCCCTGACGCTGTGTGCCTTCGCGCTTCTGACAGCCGCCTTCTTGCAGAACGATTTTTCCATCGCCTACGTCGCCAACCAGTCCAATACCGCCTTGCCCCTGATCTACAAAGTGTCCGCGGTCTGGGGCGGACACGAGGGCTCCTTGTTGCTCTGGCTGCTGATGCTGAGCGGCTGGGGACTGGCCGTGTCGGTTCGGGCTCGCAGCTTGCCGCTGAATGTCAGCGCAACGGTTCTGGCGATGCTCGGTGGGGTCGCCGTGGGCTTTCTGCTGTTCGTGCTGCTGACCTCGAATCCGTTCGAACGGCTCGTCAACGTGCCGGCGGAAGGCCGGGATCTGAATCCGCTGTTGCAGGATTTCGGTCTGGCGATTCATCCCCCCATGCTGTACATGGGCTATGTGGGATTCTCGGTACCGTTTGCGTTTGCGCTGGCCGCCTTGCTGCACGGCCGCCTGGACAGCGCCTGGCTGCGCTGGACGCGGCCCTGGACCACCGCCGCCTGGCTGTTCCTGACCATCGGCATCGCCCTCGGCAGCTGGTGGGCCTACAACGAACTGGGCTGGGGCGGCTGGTGGTTCTGGGATCCGGTGGAGAATGCTTCGTTCATGCCTTGGCTCATGGCCACGGCGCTGATTCACTCGCTGGCAGTGTCGGAGAAACGCGGCATCTTCAAGAGCTGGAC
>JBFJVB010000134.1:0-9190 GCA_041624435.1 Oceanococcus sp.
CTTTCAGGGGCTGAACTGGCTCCACTCCACAAGGATCAGAGGATCGGCAAAAACGTGCGTGTTGGCATAGGCCAGGGCCAGTTCCAGATTGGCCACGCCATTGCTCACCGTCGGGCACAGGCCCACGCAGGCCCCTACCGTGGTCAGCACGCCCAGCGCCCGGCCGCTTTCGTGCAGGACGGCGCTGCCGCTGTCCCCGGAGAGTCCGGGGTTATCGGTGGAAATCGTGTAGCGCCAGCCACCAGGCGTCTGGCTCGAGATCTGTCCCTGCTTGGCCTGTAGCGATTCCACCCCGAAGTGAAACGGCGACTGACCGTAGGAATAGACCCGGTCACCGACCGGCGCACGCCCCTCGTACAGGGCGGTGGGCCCACCGTAGACATGCGCCGCCGGGTGGACATTATCCAGGTCGCGGGGATCGATACGGATCAGGGCAAAATCGTTATCCACACAGATTTCGGTGCCCGGCACTTCGCCCTGCTGCTGCATCGCCGCCCAGCTGCTGTAGGCCAGACTGCCCATGAACGCCGCATTCTCGATCTCCACCGCGGTGCCCAGCGGCAGATTGCGGGCCTGACACGGATCAGCGCCGGTGCTGGCATCCGGGCTGAAACAGTGGGCGGCCGCGCCCAGGTAGTAGTCTCCGGCCGCATCGCTGTAGATGAAATTCGAGGTGCACTGGCTACCCTGGGCGGTCACGATCACCCCCGGGCGGATTTGCCGATCATTGGGCTGGCCAAATTCCCGCGCTGGCGGCGCGCTGCCGTCCGCATCCGTCGGCGCAGGGCTCGGTGTGGGTGTTGGCGTTGGAGTGGCTGCATCAGTAGAGCTGCCTTCATCCGCGTCGCTGGCCGGCTCCGGCGTGGCCTGGGGCGTCGGTTGCGGCGTGGGTCCTGCACCGGCTCCAGCATCCGATTCTCCCCCTGCGCTCGTGTCGTCAGGCGGCGACGAGTCCGGGGCGTCGGCGTCGCTTTGGCTCGCCGAGCCGGCGCCTGTGTCCTCGCCCTTCTCGTCGACGGGTTGAACCGCGCTCGCCTGGCCTGGTTCGGCCGGACCACAGGCGCTGAGCACGACCGCCAGCAAGATCGGAATGAGGTATTGCACGCGATAAATCATGCGCCTAGCTTAAGCCAATTTCAGGCCACTGCGCTGCCACGGTGCGGGTGCATCCCGCAATCTGCCGCGACGGCGTGAAGCCATTCAGTGAATAAGGGGTCTGCCCTGACCCCGGCGATAAAAGCTCAATTGCTGAAAGGCCAGACCCCGTTGGTCAGCCGGACCACGAGAAACCCGTGCCGCTGATCGGTGAACCAGGCTTCCGAACGCTCGGGAATGAAGCGCACCTGCGCCGAGGCATAACCCGCGGCCGCATCACCCACCGAGCCGCCGGGCGGGGTGTTCACGCGGCCCGAGGGGTTGTAGTAGGCAATTTCCTTGGGATGATAGGGATCGCGAATATCGAAGAAGCGCGCACCGGAATTGAAATAACTGCAGCCGGCAATGGTCGGGTCCTGTCGATTGTCCACACCGCAGTAATGGGCGTTGTACTCGAAGCTGCCGGCCGGCGAAGTGGAATCCTCGAAACGCTGGTCAGCGGCATCTGGCATGTCGATTTCCAGCTTCATCTTGGACACGACCACCGGGTTGGTCTCGTCGCTGATGTCGATCATCCGCGCCATGCCCAGGCCGCCCTCGTCCACGAACAGGATAAAGGGCCGGTCGCCGTACTTGAGCGGAATGGGATGCTGGGCGATGGCGCCGTCGGTCCAGCGTACCGAACCCACCAGCACCGGCGGGGCCGGAACCCGCCCCGGGTACGGCAGCGTGGCGTCGTGAAGGAGGCTGATGTCGTAGATGTCCAGACCGTTGTCGGGCAGGAAAGGTGACAGGTACAGCCGGCTGCCATCGTCGCTGACATCCAGCCCGTGGGTGGAGGCCGGAAACGCGATGATCGGCTTGGGCGTCTCGGGGTTGGTGGTATCGATGGCCATCACCTCGGCGAGCCCGGCGCCGAAATAGGTCCGTCCGTCCGGGGCCCAGTTGCCTTCGTGGCCGATCAGATTCACCGGCAGGGTCTGGATCAGCTTGGGATGCGCGCAGTCCTCGGTCACATCGTACAGATCAAAACTCAGCGGCCCGGCGAGGCCCGGACCCACCGCACCGAGCAGACCACGCCGCTCGTTGACCTTGAGCGATTCCCAGGGATCCTGCATCGCCGGGGTCACCAGGGTGGCCGTGCGCTGCGGATTGGCCGGATCGGACACATCCAGCACCTGCACGCCCTGGGCACTGGCCTGGGTGGTGCCGTAGTAGGCGCAGTGATCGAACCAGGCCATCTGCCACTGGGCGGCGACCTCGTCGTAACCGCCGATCAGTTCGGCATTGCAGGTATAGGGCTCGTAAGCGCGACCGCTCTCTCGGTCATCGATCGGCACCCGGCCCTGGATGTCGGTTTCGGGACGCGAACCCGGGCCACAGTGGGCTCGCGGCACCGGGCCTTCGAACACCGCGGCGCCGTGCTCGCGACTGGAAAAGCTGTCGCCTGCCCCCGGCTCAAACGTCCCGCAGCCATTGAACACGCCAAGCACCAGCAAGCCGAATACCGCCTGGATGATCCTGCTCATCGTCACTCTCCCCTGTCGACCGGCCGAAAGGCCGGTCCTGATCATTGTTCAGCGCACCACGCGCCGCTTGTTCACTGCGCCAGCAGCTCCGCCAGCGGCCGCTTGAAGCGCACCACGTGCAGCCCCCCGCACTGGCTGGTGAACCAGATCTCCTCGCGCTCGAGCACGATCCGCGAGTGCGCCGAGGCCCAGTCGGCCGCACCGCATTGCCCTTCGAACTGGTAGTTCGAGCCGGGGTGATAGCCGGGACTGGCCGGCGGTATGTAGTAGGCGATCTCGCGCGGCTTGTACGGGTCGCGGATATCGAACACGCGCAGCCCGGACTGGAAGTAGCCGCAGGCAACGATCTGCGCATCGTCGGGATTGTCGACCGTGCAGTAGTGGCCGTTGTAACCGAACACCGGTTGCGGCGCGGTATCCGGCGCGACCGCGTTGGCGTTCTCCGGCATGTGTACCTCGAGCTTGAGCTTGGATACCACTACGGGCTTGGTCTCGTCGCTGATGTCGATCAGGCGCGCGGCGCCGGCGTCGCTTTCATCGACGAACAGCAGCCAGTTCGGATTGCCGCCAATATTCAGCACCCGGGTCATCTGGGCGCCGCCGCCATCGTCCCAGTACACCGAGCCGACCACCGGCATCGAAGGATCATTGATGCGCGCCTGGATTTCCGAGGTATCGACGATGGTCAGGCCGTTGCCGCCGGTGTCGGCCCAATAGCCGCGGTTACCGTCTGCGCTGATCGACAGGTCGTGGGTGTTCTGGTTGTAGTAGCCGACGATCTTGGGATCGGCCGGATCGGCGATATCCATCGGGTAGATGACCTCGCCGAGCAGGTTGGAGCCGTAGTAGAACTGGCCGTCCGGCGAGAAATTGCCGCCGTGGGACTGGTTGGTGTTGCCGTCCGGCGTACCGGAGTAGATCAGCTCCGGCTGGCTGCAACCGTCGGCCAGGCTGTACAGGTCCAGTTCCGGGCCGCCGTTGCCTCCGGCGGAGTTCACCGCACCGAGCAGCAGGCGGGGCTCGTTGACCTTCAGTGATTCCCAGGGATCGAGCATCCCGGGCGTGGTGAGATTGGCGGTGCGCCGCGGACTGGTCGGGTCGGCCATGTCGATGACCTGAACGCCCGGATATTGCTGCCCTGGCTTGGGATGTCCGGCGAGCGACGGGTGCAGCGGTAGCTGCGCCAGGGTTCCCGTGGTGTAGTAGGCACAGTCGTCGAACCAGGCCAGCTGCCAGCTCGCGCCTTCACCCGGAAAATGACCTACCCGTTCGAGGTTGCAGGCGTACTCGGACATCGAGCGGCCGGAGGTCTGATCCGCCAGCGAGACCTGCCCTTGCAGGCCGGTCTCAACCGCGTCATTCGCGCCACACTGCGCGGGCGGCACCGGGCCTTCAAACGCGGCACGGGCAACGACGCTCACGCCAGTGCCCGGAGCGCTGCCGCAAGCCACGATCAGCAGGGTGGCGGCCACTGGAGCCAGGGGCAACGCCATTCTCATGGGCTTTCTCGCGTGACCATACAAGACTCCGTTGTTAATGCGTTTCTCCCAGCAGCTTCGACAGCGGCTGGGTGAAGCGCAGCACGTGGAATCCGGTGCACTGGCCGGTGTACCAGATCTCGTTGCGCTCCAGCACGAAGCGCGGGTGGGCCCCGGCCCAGTCGGCGGTGTGGCAGGTGCCGGTGGTGTTGTAGTAGGAGCCTTCCTTGTAGCCCGGGGTCAGCGGCGCGTTGTAATAAGCGATCTCCTTGGGTTTGTAGGGATCGCGGATATCGAACACGCGCAGACCGGATTCGAAGTAGCTGCAGGCCACCAGGCGGGCATCATCGGGATTGTCCACCGTGCAATAGTGGGAATCGTAGAGAAAGATGGCCTGATCGTCGTTGATGGTTTCGGCGCAATTGGCCGGATCATGGGTCTCCAGCATCAGCTTGGAGACGGTGAACGGGTTCTTCTCGTCGCTGACATCAATAATCCGCGCAAAGGCAAACGGCGGCAGGCCGCGGGCACAGAAGTTGTGCTTGGTCGACAGTCCGGAACCGCCCTCGTCCACGTACAGGATGTAGGGTTTGCCGGCGATGGTGATCGGCTGGCTCATCTGCGAGATCGCCCCGTCATCCCAGTAGAACTCGCTGACGATCTCGACCTGCGGATCCTCGACCCGAGCCTGGATTTCCGTCGAGTCCAGAATCACCAGGCCGTTGCTTTGTGGCAGGCCCAGGCCGGTGATCGTCGCGTACAGGCGGTTGCCGTCCTCGCTGGCCGAAATATCGTGGGTACCGACCGGGAAATCGTCCTTGAGCAGGGTCGGATCGGTGGGATCGCTGACGTCGATCGCGCGCAGCGTGCTGCCGGAGTAGTAGGTCAGGCCGTCGGGTGCGAAGTTGCCGGCATGACCCACCGCGGTGCCTACCGCCTTGCTGGCCAGCAGCTGCGGATGCTCGCAGTCGGCCGCAATATCGTAGATGTCGATCTCCGGACCGCCGCCACCGGCCTGGGCATTGACCCCGGCCAGTAACAGACGCGCCTCGTTGACCTTCAGCGATTCCCAGGGATCGAGCATCGCCACCGAGTCCAGATAACCGGCCACCTGCGGATTCACCGGATTGGCCACATCCATTACCACCACACCGGGGTTGGCGCGCGGGCGCATCGGCGTGCTGGAGTCGGTGCCGAAATGGCTGGCCGTCCCGTAGTAGGCGCAATGATCAAACCAGGCCATCTGCCAGCCGGCGCCGTCGCCCTCATGATGACCGACGCGCTCCAGATTGCAGTTGTAGCCCTGCAGGGAGCGCCCGCTCAGCCGGTCGATCACCGGCACCTGGCCTTGCAGCGCGGTCTCGACCCGGTCGGTAGGCAGGCAGGAGGCCTTGGGTACCGGCTGTTCCCAGGGCGTCTGGTCGTGATTGCGCGCATCAACCGAGAGGCTGCCCGCGGGCGTGGTACCGCCACCGCAGGCACCAAGACTCAGCGAGATTGCGGCGCAAGCCAAGGAAATCAGATGGCGCATGGTGTCTCCTTAAACGTCAAAATCGGCGGTGACTCAATCCTGAAAAGGCCACACCCCGTTGGTGATTTTCAGCACCATGAAGCCGTTGTCCTGACAGGTGGTCCACACTTCGCTTTTTTCGGGTACAAAACGCATCTGCGCCGAGCACCAGTCGGCCGTCATATTGGCGCCGCCGGAGCCGCCGATGTCACCGCTGGCGTGCTGGGAGCCCGCCAGTTCACCCTGCTTCCCCAATTGGGCCGGCGGATTGAAATAGGCAATTTCACGCGGATAGTACGGGTCGCGAATATCGAAGATCCGGATTCCGGAATTGAAGTAGCTGCAGCCCACAACCGTGGGCTCGATCAGGCTGTCGACCGCACAGTAATGGCTGTCATAGCCAAACAGCACCTGGCCGGGGTAATCGGCCATCACGATCGGGCAATTGTCCGGATCATGCGTTTCCAGCATCAGCTTGGAGGCCAGCTTCGGATTGGTTTCATCTTCGATATTGACGATTCGGGCGAAGGCGAACGGCGACAGCCCAGAGCCACAGACCTTGCCCGAAACGCCGGCCTCATCGACTTGAATGATATAGGGCTTGCCCTTGATGATGACCGGAATGGTGTGCTGACCGGTTTCCGAACCATCGCGGTAGAAGAACTCGCTGATGATGGGGATCTGCGGATCGGCCACCCGGTTGGTCACGTCGGTAATATCGCCGATCACGAACCCGACTGTCGTTTCCAGTGCGCTGGCGGCCAGGCCCAGCACCGTGAAATACCCCCGGGTGCTGTCGGCGTTGGTCGACATGCCGTGGGTGCCGTTGGCATTGGGCGCCCAGCTCATCAGTTCCACCGGCGCGGTGGGATCATCGATCGAGATCGGATGGTATTCGGAGGTCGAGCCAGCCCAGTAAGTCATGCCGTCCTGGCCCCAGCCGCCTTCATGGCCGTAGCTGATCATGTCTTCACTGGCGATCAGCTTGGGATGGCGGCAGTCGCCCTGCACATCGTACAGATCGAAGGTCGGCCCGCCGGTACGCTGGCCGCCGAGCAGGCCCCGCCCCTCGTGGACCTTGAGCGATTCCCAGGGGTCGAGCATGCCGGCGGTTTCCAGGTAGTCGGTGGGGTGTGGATTCGAGGTGTTGGACACATCGAGCACGACCACACCCTGGTTTTCTCGGCTGGCATCAAGTCGCGTGTCGTAATACGCGCAATCGTCATACCAGGCCATCTGCCAGCTCGCCCCATCCCCCTGCCACTGCCCGACCATTTCCATATTGCAGTTGTAGCCTTCCTGGGAACGCAGGCTCAGGCGATCGACCAGGGGAACCTGGCCCTGCAGGGCAGTCTCGGGATGATCGAGCGGCCCGCAAATCGCCTTGCGCACCGGCTGTTCCCAGGGGACATCGTTGTCGTGATCGCGGCTGGCAACCTGGATATCGCTGTTCTGGCCGCCACTGCAGGCGCTGAACAACAAACTGATGCCGACGGCAAGCAGAGGGGTAAGTTTAAAAGGCATGATGAGATTGTCTCGGTCCGTGGGCACACTGGCATTGGATTTTGAGCAAGGCCCGAAGGGGCTTGCCCATTTATTCATTGACTCAGAACAACCCTACGCACCGCCATGCCGACGGTCGATTCGACCTTAGTCTTAGCCCCACCAACCCGCCATCGCTGGCTTATCCCAGCTGATCCAGGAACGCATTGCTGAAGACACCGTGCGGGTCGAGCGCCCGCAAGATCTTGAAAGCCTTGGTCCAGGACTTCACCTCAGCGCCGCCGCCAAACGCATCGGGAATCGTATCCGCGAGGATAGCCGGTTCCGCCCAGGCAGCCGCTTCGCTGTACGCCCAGCCTTTGGACCACTCAGGCCGCATTTCGCCCAGTTCGCCGCGATAATGCCCCAGCATCCATTGCTCCAGTTCGCGAAAGAATCTGAACATACCCGGAGTCCCGGGAATGGAGAGCACGCTGAGAAACACGATGGTGTCCAGTTCCGGTCGCGCCGGATCGGGCCGCATGGCGGACAAGGCCGCCGTCTGTGCATCCCCCACGCCGCTATCCGCAGCCTGGTCCAGACCGGTCACTCGATACTCAACCGGCATATTCACGGGATACTGGCCGGCATCCGCCGCCGCGTACAGCCGCCGGGTGAATTCGCGGGAATGATCATGCAGAATCTGTTGCACGTGTTCACGCCGGGTCAGTACCGCCCAGCTGAATTCATGCACCCGCACGGTCGTGGCCTTGATGAACAGCAGCGTGTTCTTGGAGGGTCCCCACAGATCCAGACTGGCCGTCGCCGCCAGGCCAGCGGCCGTAACCGCATACGTGGTCTGACCGAACAGCGGCGCCATTTCCGGTTTGCCGTTCATCATTTCCTGGATCATGGCGACCATCTCGTCAGGAATATTGTCACTGAACGGATAGTTATACGGGCCGTCTACCGCACGGGAGGTGAGCGGCTTCTGCGGGCTCACACTCCATACCTTGAGCCAGGGATTTTCGGTAAATGGATACCAGATCGATTCGATCCGTCCAGCGCTGTCCAGAAAGCGTTCGATACTGCGCCCACCCGCGCCGGGCGCCCCGAACATCTCCGTCGCCGGAATATCAACGTGGCTCAGACAGCGCAGGTTCTGATTCGGCTCCAGCGCCATCACCACCTCGGTAATGAAAGTGCGCCCCAGATGCACCAGCAGCGCGGCCATCTCCGGTGCGCTGCGATCGAAACGACGCAGGACAAAGCGCGCTTCCGACTTGCTCCAGACGACCGCGGTCACTTCCAGCACCCGGTTCGACAAGGATCCATAGGTCTGCTGCGGCAACGGTGCCTCGCCCCTAGCCGGCACCGCCGCCCCATGCCCGTTGATCGCGAGCACACCGCCCAGCGTGACCGCGCCCACCGCAGTCACCGCGGTAAAGCCATAACCGCCCTGCTCCACAAATTCGAGGAGATCCTCGAGCAGCACGCCGGTTTCCGCGCGCACCGCAGGCAAGCCGGCGTAGCTGGTCAATTCAACCCGGGTGAGATGCTGGGTGGTATCCGCAATCAGCATTGAGGTCTGCGTTGTGGTCTGGGCACTGACCGTCAGCGGCGACCAGTTATGCCGCATCCCGCGGGCACGCAAGCGCGCCCCGTTTTGCGCCGCCCAATTGCTTGCGTTGACCACGTCTTGCGGCGACTGCGGCGCAAACGTACGCATCCCTGGAACACTCAGTTCGCGGGTCCAGTTTTCATACAGCTCTTCGTAAACCTCGATGCCCTCGGGAAAGGCGCTCTCCCCGTCTCGTGGCGAAATTCCGGTCCGCATTCGGGCGTCGAGCGGCAATTTCCAGGAAGCCAGCGTACCCCCTGCGAGCAGCGCCGCCAGCACTTCGCGGCGGCGGATGCCGGCTCGGCCGGCCAGGGAATGACGTGGACGTTGATTGAACATGGCGACCCCCCATTGCAAATGGACGCGGTCGCCCTTCTCCCTTCAGCCCCACGACCGACCGCAAGCGGCATGTTTGCATAGCGCGGGAAAGCCGGCAAACGCGTTGCTGACGAAGGGCCGGGCGCGGGCGCCAGGC
>JBFJVB010000135.1:0-9182 GCA_041624435.1 Oceanococcus sp.
CGCGAGCAGCGGACAGGTGGACGCGCAACGCCGGCGGATCGATGTCTTTCTCAGCATGGATCTTTGATGCCGTACAGAATTCACCCCATCGCCTGGCAAAGGGCTAATGGTCTGAAATCAGACCGGAAAATCACCCGCGATCCTGCTTCTGAGCGCGACAGCGAAATCCTGCTGAGCTGGCGAGCCGGGTGAGCAGTTGATCCTTGTCCGGAAAGGCGCAAACTAGCCGTGAGCCCAGATCAAGATTTCCAGCATGGTCATGGATAACGGCAGGCATTCAGTGCATTTCAGGCAGGCGCGCCTCATGCTGTTATGTGCCGCAGCGATGTTGCCGGCCTGCGGTGGCGGGGGCGGCGGTGACGGCTCACCGCCTCCGGAAGATAAACCGCCCCCGGCGCTTGACGAACGGGTGAGAATTGCTCAGGCGGAGCTCGTTGTGCAATCACCGCCTGCGCCTTCCGATGATCCCGCTGCGCCCGACACTCTGCCAGCGGATGATTTCAGGGTCGGCGTCACTCAGGGCGAGCCTTTGCCAGTGGAACTGCAAGTCGAATCCAGCGACGGTGTGGCCGCCATCCTGGCTCGCATCGATGGCGAAGAGCAGTATCTGGAAGTCGAAAATCCGGTCACGCCGAGCGGCGAAGAATCGGCCGGGAAATCAGTCGCGCTGCGACAAAGCTATCGTGTACCCCTGGAACTCACCTGGCTGCAAATCCCGCCGCTGGCTTGGGAGTGCCTTGATTTCGCGGTCCGCGATTTCCAGAACCGGGTGTCCAACTATGCCCCGATCTGCTTCGAGTTCGCCGTGCCACCGGTCACCAGATAGGGCATCAACCGCAGCGTCGTCCACGGTCGAGTTTGCGACGCGCCAAGCGCACTGAGCCGCCCTGCCCTAACGTGGCAAACTGCCCCACATGAGCCAGAACGCCAATCCGCTGCAACCACAGCCCGGGTCTTTGCGAAATCACGCCATCGATCACCTGCGTGCCGCCATGATCTGCATTGTCATGTTCGGACATGCCATGCTGCCTTACGTGACGGTACCGCGCCGTTTCAAGGATGCCAGCACGCATATCGCCTTCGATATGGTCGGCTTGTTTCTGTACAGCTTCGCCATGCCGCTGTTCTTCGTGACGGCCGGATTCGCCGCCGCCGCGATGCTGGTGCAGCGTGGCCCCGCCGGGCTGATCCGCAACCGCTGCCAGACGATCCTGCTGCCCTTGCTGGTGGCCTACCTGGTCTTGACCCCGCTGACCCGGGCCGCCTATGTCTTTGCCGCAACCGCCTCCAACACGGGTTCGCTGGCAGCGGGATTCGAACTGCTGATGGCTGGCGACTGGCTCCGCTGGAGCAAGGCCTATCATCTGTGGTTTCTGGTGGCCTTGCTGCTCTATACCGGCCTGGCCCTGGGCCTGCGCAGATTGCTGCAATACCGGGGCGCACATGGCATCCAGCGTTGGGCCGACGCAGTCATCCACAGCCCCCGACGGTTGCTCTGGATCTCGGGGTTCGGCGCCTTGACCCTGATCCCCGCCTACATATTCCACGATGGCGATGCCAATACCTTGCCCATGCAGTTGCATCTGTTTGGTTTCTTTCTGATGGGCTGGCTGTTGTTTCGAAATCGCCAGGTTTTGCCAGAGCTGGCTGAACGGGCCTGGTCGGCGATCGGGCTGGCCATGCTGTTCACGCCGCTGGCCGCCTGGAGCGCTCGACAACGCTGGATGCGCCCCGATGAGATTGACCCGCTCACCGGTCTGCTAGCCGGAGGCGCCTACGCGGTCGTGGTCGCGGGCATGTGCACCGGCTTGCTCGGCCTGTTCCATGCGCGCTTCCATCAACGCCCGACCAGGCTGGGGCAGTACATGAGCGAAGCCTCGTACTGGGTTTTTCTGATTCATTTCCCCGTGCTGATCTTTGTCGGCGGACTGCTGTCGGTCACCGCGCTTCCTGCGGCAAGCAAATATGTGCTGAGCGTCGTTCTGGTGGTGCCGCTGGTGATGGCCAGCTATCACTACGGGGTTCGCGCGACGCCCTTTGGCCGCCTGCTCAAGGGGCGAAAAAACAGCGGCGGTGGCTAATCAGTACTTTCACCAGAACATTGCGATGATCGAACTGAGCGGACACCCAGAACACTCGTCTGGGTAAATGCCAGGGATACCGCTGGCACCGACGGCCATCAGGCAGGCTGGCTATAGGTACACTGGCGGTTCTTTCCGACCCTGTCTGATACGTCCATGTACACCTTGCTGATCGGATTCTTTGCCATCGCCATTCTGTTTTCCTTCCTCTGCTCGCTGTGGGAGGCGGTGTTGCTGTCCGTGACCCCGGCCTACGCCCAGATCCAGCAGCAGCAGGGCTCGGCGCTGGGAATGCGTTTGCAGGAATTCAAACAGAACATCGACCGTCCGCTGGCCGCGATACTCACCTTGAATACCGTCGCCCACACCGTTGGGGCGATCGGCGTCGGCAACCAGGCGGCCGCCATCTGGGCGGACGAAAATCCGCTGATCACCGGGCTCGCCATCCCCGCAGGCATGACCCTGGCGGTGCTGGTGCTCTCGGAGATCATTCCGAAAACGCTGGGCGCGCTGTACTGGCAGCGACTGGCGCCCTTCACCATCACCACGCTGGGCTGGGCCATGTGGTTGCTGGCACCGCTGGTCTGGATCAGTGAACGCCTCACCAAGTTCCTGAAACGTGACACCACAGGCAGCATTTTTTCTCGCCATGAGTTCCTGGCCATGGCCCAGATCGGTGTCGCCGAAGGGGTGATTGGCAAATCCGACGCGCACATTATCGACAACCTGTTGCGTCTGGAATCGGTGCTGGCCAGCGATGCCATGACGCCCCGCAGCGTGGTGTTGGCGGCATCCCAGCAGCAGAGCATCAGCGAATTTCACCAGGCGCACCCCAAGCTGCGGTTCTCCCGCATACCGGTCTGGGCCTCACGCACGGACCACGTCACTGGCTATGTGCTGCGCAACGCCGTACTGGAAGCGCTGCTGGCCGGCCGGGGCGATGATGAACTGGCCAGCCTGCGCCGCGACATCCCCACCTTCAAAGTGGATACGCCCCTGCCCGAGGTGTTTGACCGCCTGCTCGCTGCCCGCGAGCACATCGCTCTGGTGGTGGACGAGTTCGGCGGCATGGCTGGCATCATCAGCACCGAGGATGTGATCGAGACCCTGCTGGGTCTGGAGATCGTGGACGAGACCGATGTTGCGATCGACATGCGCGAACTGGCGCGCAAGAACTGGCACCGCCGGGCTTCGGAACTGGGGCTGCAGGCGCCAACAGACGAGCAGTCACCGCAGGATTGACTTACCCCCCGAACTGGCCTGCCCGCCGTGGACCACCACGCGCAAAGGCCAGGCGCCATGACCCGTGGCGTGAGCGCCATGGATCGGGCGGGCCAACCCGAACCAGACCCTAGTCGGGATATAATGCGCGTTTCCCCATAAGATCACTGACGATGCCGGGCCACCTGCGCGTCGGGCTTGGCATGACCACGCCCCAGGCGAACGAAGAACTGCTCGCCGAGCTGCATTTTGACCACGCCCAGGGCGTGGCCGAGAATCCGCGCGCCTGGACTTTGGGCCTGCCGCTGCTGGGCGGTTCTTCCTGCGAGCGCTGGTATACCACTGGCCCGGTGAGCGATTCGTCGGTCGACGGGTTTCGCATCAGTCAGGGACCGCAGCTGGCCTGGCTGGGCCGGTCTGTGGACCTGGCCGATGCGGAACCGATCGCGGCGCGCACCCGTGAACTGATCCTGCAGCTGCATGCCCTGGCGGTGCAAGCCGGCAAACCGCATATCCACCGGCTGTGGGTGATCATCCCGAAAATCCATCAGGGCCGTGGCGACACCGAACGCTATAAACAATTCTGCCTGGGACGCCATCAGGCCTACGTTGAACTGGGCATTCCGACTCCCGCCTTCCCGGCCGCCACCGTGGTCGGCGGCGCCGGGCCTGGCCTGCATCTGCACGCTCTGGCGGCCACCAGCCCGGGTCAGCCGGTGGAAAACCCGCGCCAGACCAGCGCCTATCAATATCCACGCATCTATGGGCCCAGCAGTCCGTCGTTCTGCCGGGCGATGAGCAGCACGCCGCTGACCCTGATCTCCGGCACTGCCGCGGTGTTTGGCTCTGCCAGCCAACACCCCGGCGATGTGCTGGCCCAGTTGGGTGATATAAAGGTCAATCTGGATGCGCTGGCTCAGACCAGCGCCCCGAACTGGTCAGCGCGCATCCAGTACGGAAGAATATACCTGCGTGACGCCGCCTCAACCGCGGCGGTGACGCAAACGGTGGCCCGGTTGCTGCCGCAAGCCGCGAACTGGCCGCTGCTGCACGCGGACATCTGTCGCGAAGAACTGCTCTGCGAAATTGAGACGGCATACGCATGAACCCCAATATTTTCGATACCCCTCCCAAGCAGCCCTTCGACTGGCTCAAGCAGTGGCTGGACGATGCCGCCCAGGCGGGCCTGAACGAACCCATGGCGATGAACCTGGCCACGGTGTCCGCCAGCGGAGCGCCCAGCAGTCGCATCGTGCTGTTCAAGCAGATGGACGCGGATTCGATCTATTTCTACACCAATTATCAAAGCCGCAAGGGCACCGATCTGGCGGCCAATGTGCATGGCGCGCTGTGCTTCTGGTGGGACCCGCTGATGCGCCAGATCCGCATCGAAGGGCCGGTGGAAAAAATACCTGCAGACCAATCGGACCAGTACTTTGCCAGCCGTGATCGGGGCAGCCGGGTTGGCGCCTGGGCCTCGCAGCAGAGCCAGCCCATCGCCGACCGTCAGGCTCTGGAGCAGGCATTTCACGCGGCTGAAAAGCGCTTCCACGGCCAGTCCGTGCCACGCCCGCCACACTGGGGTGGCTACAAGCTGCGGATCGACCTGATCGAGTTCTGGCAGGGTCGCAAAAACCGCTTCCATGACCGGACCCAGTATGTCCGCGACGCGCAGGCCTGGACGATCGAGCGTTTACAGCCTTAAATCCTGCACCCGACGTCGGCCCCGGCCAGGCATCGGCAGCCACCACTCCGGGAACCGCCGGGCGGTACTTGTCACGGCTGGAAAAAGGTCTAGATTGAGTGCGACATAAGCGCTGAACTGGTCAACTGAACCAGAATGGAGCTGCACCATGACGAAGCCTTCCCCGTTGAATTTGGTTCTTGGGTTCGTCCTGGCAATGGCCGGATGCCAGAACGATGCCCCCGTGATAGCCAAACCGTCACAGGGCCCGCCCCAGTCGCTCGCGTCGGAACCCGGGCATCAGCTCGGCACGGTCAGTTTCGGGGCCTCCTGTCCTGGTGACGCCGCGGCCGATTTCGACCGCGCCCTGGCGCTGATGCATCACATGATGTACCTGGAAGCGCGCTCCGCCTTCGCCGCAATAGCCTTGCGCGAACCGGATTGCGCCATGGCCCATTGGGGCCAGGCGATGACCCTGTTCCAGCCCCTGTGGCCAACGCGGCCCGACGCCACCGAACTCGAGCAGGGGCGGGACCTGGCCGAAACCGCCCGAAACACGGCCCAGGCCAACGACCGCGAGCGGGCACTGATCAACGCTGCGCTGGCCTTCTTCCAAGCCAAGGATGCCAGCTGGGAGAGGCGGATCAAAGCCTGGTCAAGCGCCATGGCGACTGCCCATCAGGCCGCCCCGGACGATATTGAAACGGCCGCGCTGTACGCCCTGGCGCAAATCGCCGCAGGCCAGTTCGAGCAGGATGGGGCAAACCTGAACGCGGCGGCCGCTCGACTCCTGCGCTCCATTCACGACAAGGTGCCGGACCATCCGGGCGCCACTCACTACCTGATCCACGCCAACGACATCGAAGGTCGCGCGGCGGATTCGCTGGAGATCGTCAGAGGCTATAGCGGCATAGCCCCGGATGTTCCGCACGCGCTGCACATGCCGACGCACATCTTCGTGCGCCTGGGCGAGTGGCCGGAGGTCATCCACTGGAATACCCGCTCCGCCCAGGCGGCCTTGAATTTCCCTGCCGGCGACGCGGTGTCGCATCACTACATCCACGCCGCCGACTACCTGGTTTATGCCCACTTGCAGCGCGGCGAGGATGAGGCCGCACACGCGATCATGGAAAAGGCTCTGGCCCTGGGTCCGTATCAGCCCAGTTTCGTCAGCAGTTTTCACACCGCCGCGATAGCGGCCCGCAACGCGATTGAGCGGCGTGACTGGAACGGTGCGCTGGCCCTGCAGCCCCGCACCCCGGGCTACCTGCCTTGGGACAAGGCCGTCTGGGCGGAGGCCTTGACCTGGTTCGCCAAGGGGCTGGGGGCAGTGCATCGCGGCCGAACCGAGGACGCCGCCGGTGCCGAAGCCAGACTCCAGGCACTGCGCGACAAGGCGCGTGGCGGCGGCGAAACCCGGTTTGCTGACTATATTGAAATCGACCGGCTGATTCTGGCCGGCTGGATCGCCCACTACGATGGCGATGCCAAGGTCGCCATCACCCAGATGCAGGCTGCCGCCGCGCTCGAAGGGCGGGTCGAAAAGCATCCGGTCACTCCCGGCGCACTCATTCCTGCCCACGAGTCGCTGGGCGATCTGCTGCTGGCCGTGAATCAGCCGATTGACGCGCTGACCGCATACCGACACTCGGAGAAGACCTGGCCAGGACGGTATAACACCCGTCTGGGTGCCGCCCAGGCGGCGCTGGCCCACGGTGACAAACAGTTGGCGAAAACGTATTACGCGGACTTGCTGAACATTTGCGGTGACACACAGCGGCCGGGCGCAATTCAGGCGCGCACGTTCCTGGCTGCCGCTGATTAAGCGGATTGAAACGCCGCGTCCATCGGCTGCACCCAGGCGAATCTTGCCCGCCTGACTGATTTCCCCTGCTGCCCGCTGCGGACGGGTGGGCGCCTATTCGAGTCGCACGACCAGACCGGCATACACGCTGCGCGGCGCGGCGGGCTCGAAGTAACGCCCGCCAAAGGCGTTGATGCGGACATTGCTGTGGTAGCGCGCGTTGAACAGATTGCTGATGCCCAGATACGGCGCGAACCGCCAGCCATCGCGGGAAAATTCATGGCCCAGGCGCAGACGGGTCACCGCGTAGCTGTCGATTTGAACCGTGTTGGCGTTGTCGGCAAACAGCGTGCCTGAATACGCGGTTTCCAGGCGGGCATAGGCCCCGCTGCCGGCCTCCCAGCTCAGACCCATATGAGCAAAATGCGCTGGCAGACCCGGTTGCTGCTTGCCGGCGAAATCATTGCCATCGCCGTCCACGAAACGATCAAACTTGAAATCCGACCAGGTGTATGCCGCCTCAAGTTTGAATTTTTCACCGAAGCGCCAGTTCAGGGCCGCTTCCAGTCCCCACCGGGATGAACCTCCCGCATTGGCGTAGAAGCTGCGTCCAGGGAAGGCTTCCAGTTCGAAGGGCACCAGTTCGTCATCAAGCTCGATGGCGAACAGGGCCAGTTCGGCGTAGAACCTGGCCTGAGCGTATTTATAGCCGAGTTCGAAATGCTCGGCCGTCTGTGGCCTCAAGCCCGGGTTGAAGCCGCCGCTGGCATCCGGATTGGCCAGTTCGGTGGTGGTCGGGGTTTCGAAGGAACTGCTGTAGGTGACGAAGACCAAGCCGGCATTGCGCCGGTAGCTGATGGACAGCGCCGGGCTCACGGCATCAAAATCCAGACGCCCGGAGTCATCCCCATCGTTGCGCTGCCGGTCCTCGACGGCATAGCGAATTTCGTCATAACGCAGGCCGGCCTGCACGCTCCAGGCGCTGGACAGCGCAAGCCGTGCCTGGGCAAACAGGCCGATACTGTCCACCTGCTCATGCTGATCGAAGACCTTGGGGCCACGGCGGCCATCGAGGTTATCGAAACGCTGGCGCTCATCATCCTGTCGATCGAAATCTGCCCCCAGGCTCACGTTCAGCGCCGGCGGCAGTTCGGCAAAGTCGAATTGAATGCCGCCGCCCCAGAACAGGCGGTCCAGCACCACGGCGCCGCCCGCCTCGAAGGGCAGCCGGTTGGAAAAATCGCGCCAGACCAGATGATTGCGCAGCGTCAGAGTGCCGGTGGCGGCCCGATGCTGGTAGATCGCTCCCAGCCGCTGCTGCTCGAGAGCTTCACCGGCATCGAATTGCAGATTGCGGTCCCGGGCCGCGCGTGGATTGGCCGCAGCCTGGGCGGCATTGATGCCCCCGGGGTCCTGGGCTTCGGGTTGGTCGGTGAGGTTGAGCGACACGATCAGCCGATCCACCGTGCTCAGATTCAGGCCCAATCTGGCGCTGGCCACCCTGCCCCGTAACGCGGCGTGCTCCCGGTAACCGTCGAGCCGAGTCTGCGACAGATTGAACAGATAATCGACACCGACCGCCGCACCGGCAGACTTGAGCTGCAGCTGACGATACCCCTCACCGCCTGTCGCCGCGCGGGCCTCGACATAAGGCCGGGCGCTGCCGAGTTCGCTGCTAATCGCCAGCACGCCTCCGGCCGCGTTGCCATACAGGGACGAGGACGGGCCGCGCAGCACCTCGATGCGCTGCGCCGAGCCCAGGTCGATGCTGTCGACGCCGCCCTGCCCGTCCGGCAGGGTTTCGGGAATCCCGTCGACCAGGATCTTGACCCCGCGAATGCCGAAATTCGAACGTGCGCCGAAGCCGCGCAAAGACAAACGCAAGTCCTGGGCGAAGTTGTCGCGGTTCTGCATGTACAGACCCGGTACACCGGCCAGCGCTTCATCCAGCCCGAGTTGCTGGGTGCCGCGCTGGATGGCCTGGGCATCAACCACCGAGATCGAGCGTGCCACCTCGCCCAGCGGGGTCTCGCTACGGGTGCCGGTGATCACGATCCGTTCCAGTTCCACCGGCGCGGCATCCTGCGCCGACAGCCCCGGCGGGGACCACAGCAAGGCGGCGAGCAGGCTGATCAAAAGCGGATTTTGCTTGGGCATTCTGATGGTCTGGGTTGGCTGAATGTTTCTATTGTAGTGGCAGAGTGCATCGGGCCGATTCGAGGCTGTAGCCGCTCCTGCACCGGCGGTGAATGCCCTGCCCACGAATCTCGCGGCTCTCGCCAAAAAATACCTGTAGGAGCGAGCACCGCTCGCGAATCTGCCCCGTGGATACACCCAGCGCCCCTTCGCGGCTGAAGCCGCTCCTACACCGGCAGCGAGAGTCCTGCCCACC
>JBFJVB010000136.1:0-9089 GCA_041624435.1 Oceanococcus sp.
CAAGCTGCGCAGACGTCAGGCAACCGCGTGACAGGCGGAGGATAGGAGCCAGGTCGTAAGCTGAGCTCGACCGGGCCGGCAAGATCAGCAGCTGGCACAAACGCCGTCCAGTTCTGCGCTTGCAGGCTGCAAGCGGACACCGGAGAATGCGGAGCGTGGGATGCCGCGAATCTCATCTCCCATCACACATTCACTATGCGGGTGACACCATGATGAGTACACCAATCCGATTAACCGCATGGCTCGGCCTGGTCTGCGCTGCACAACTGGCTGCCTGCGGCGGCGGTGGCTCATCGAGTCCGCCGGCCATTGATGCCGACGCCGGTGCGGATGTCAGCGACAACACCGGCGGTAGCAATGGCGATGCGGAAAGTGCCAATTATCGACTCGAAATTCAGTCCACCTGGACCCAGGCCAATTTCCCGACCCAGTATCCGGCCAACGATCATCTGTCCGGACTGATCGGCGCGGTTCACAACGCCCAGGTGATCTTCTGGGAACCCGGGCAGCTGGCCAGCGACGGGGTGGAAAACATGGCGGAAACCGGCGGCAAGGAACCCCTGCGCAGTGAAATATCGCTCGCCATCAACCAGGGTTCGGCGCTGTCGATACTGGACGGGCCAGGCATCCCCGACGGCAGTGGTTCAGCTGCGGTGACCGCGCAGCTGACGCCCGACTACAGCCGCATCACCCTGACGTCGATGCTGGCGCCCAGTCCGGACTGGTTTATCGGCGTCAGCGGCCTGGACCTGCGACCGAATGGCCGCTGGCTGGATGAACTCGTCGTCCCCCTGCCCGCCTGGGATGCGGGCACCGACAGTGGCGCCAGCTACACCTCCGCCAACGCGGATACGAACCCGCCCGACATCATCGGCTTGCTCACCACGACGCCGCAGGATGCTGATTTTGAAAACGGCGTCAAACGTGGCACGCCGTCGATCCACGCCGGTCAACTGATCATCACCCGAATCGAATCGGGCCGGTAGCTCCGCAGCAACAGGCGGGACCGGGCTGTTCGGCAAACCAATCCCAGCGCAGTGGCCGCCCAGGGCGCAAGCCGGCGCTCTGCCGGGCGCCAGTCCAATTCCGGGTTGCGGGCTTGTCAGAGTAACTCCAGACACCGGAGAAACGCCCCTCGTCCATCGAGATGAGTACCCGTCCCCAGTAATGGCTGCCGCCTTTGGCCCTCGCGCAGCGTTCATTGGACCCGCTTTCGACCCACCACCCGGCAGGCTGGCGGGCGACGCACCGACTGCCTCGGGAGCAGACTGGCCTGGGGCGAAAGTACGCTGCCCCGTTCGCTGCTCTGACTCCAGGGGCCAGGGTTGCTGTACTGACTCACCCGGTTGCGCTGGCGTCGCCTCCAGCCACGCAGGCAGCAATTTCTCCACCGCCTTCGCCTGCCGGACCATCGTCAAGGCCAGCAACCTGGATATCTTGACCCGAGGGACCACGGGTTTGAATTCCTGACTTGGCGCAATATCGGTCCACCGGGGCAGGGCTCTGCTTCAGTTGTTGGTTGAGCAGAACATGGCCTTGTGTCCCTGCCCATAGAACCTTGGTGGAGGCCCCCAGAGACCCGCCCAGGGCAAGTGAATCCGGAGCAGATGCAGGCGATCGAACCCGACGCTGTGCAGGGCGCGGAAACCCTGTTGCAGGAAATGGCCGGCACGCCGGACCCCAGCCATTCCGCCAGCACTAGCTTCAACCGTCCGGTGAACCCTGTAGTTTCCAGCCCTGCTCCAGGGAAGCACCCTCACCGGCTGATGACCAACACGACCGCCGCAACCTCAAGCCCCAGGCTTGTTATCGGTGTCAACATTTGCTGCATCAGCGGTAGTGAAACCTCCTGTACACGTGCCCGACAGTTGGTCCGTAGCGCGGCCGCAGCTCACCGACCCCAGCGTACTGCACCAGCTCTGCCGGATATGCGCGATCAGTTCCTCGAACTCGAACAGGCCGCTGGCCCACATGCCGGCCAGCGACAGCGTGAGGATGGTCAGGTGCCGGTTGAGCGGCCCGATGTCGACATCGGGCTTTATCTCAGCGGCGGCCCGCGCCATGGTGAGCACCGGAAGGGTCATGCGCATCACTCCCTCAATGGCGCCGCGACGGGCATCCGGCTGGTCGGTGCTCATCATCTGCCAGTAGATGCCGCGGAAAAACACCTCGTCCGCGGCGACCTGCGCGGCCACCCGGTCCAGCATCACGAAGGCCTGAGCGAGGATGCCGTCACCGCGGGGAAGCGCGCCCAGCTCACCGAACAGCGCGGCCACCGGCGCCTGCAGCAGACCGATCAACACCTCGGTCTTGGAGCCGAACAGGTTGTAGGGCGTGCGCAGGCTGACCCCGGCCACCGTGGCCAGATGCCGCATCGACAGCTTGTCGATGCCCTCCTCGCGGATGATGGTGTCGGCCGCGACCAGGATGCGGCGGCGGTTATAGGCCTTGTTCTGCTCGCGCAGGCTCATGGGGTGTTCGGGTGTGGGCGTGCCACGATCATAGCCTTGACAACAACATGTATCAAGTTTATAACATGTTGCACTTTTGTGAAGGAGAGATCTCGGTGACCAGACCAACACGCCGATTCGTCGCACTGCAGGGGGGGCTGATGCTGCTCCTGACCAGCCTTGGCGCGGATGCGATCAACAAGGAATGGGACAACGGCATCCGCCTGCGTCTCAACACCATGCTGACCGCCGGTGCGGCCATCCGCCTGGAGGAGCGCGATCCGCGCCTGCTGGGCAAGGCCAATATCAACCCGCAGGTCTGCGCGAATCAGAGCTGCCAGGGCACCTCGCAGCCGGACACCGCACCGAACGACGACCGGATTCCGGCACCGGGCGCGTATTCCACCAATAACGACGCGGGCAACTGGAACTACGCTCGCTTCGATCTGACCCAGGCGGTGCTCAAGCTGAATCAGGACCTGAGCCTGCAGTACGAGGATGTCGGCTTCTTCGGTCGCCTGTACGCCTTTTACGATGTGGTGAACCAGGACTTCACCACCTATCACCCCAACCTGATCACCGCCGACACCGTGCCGGACGGTCCACCGGCCCTGCTGCCGGTGGGCGCGGCGACCTACGGCAGCGGTGATGCGGTGCGGCGCCAGCGTACGGACAAGGAGATCCTGCGCCAGGTCGGCGCGGATATCCAGGTGTTGGACGCCTACGCCTGGACCTTCCTGCCTCTGCCCGGCGATCGTGAGCTCAGCCTCAAGCTGGGCCGGCAATCCCTGAACTGGGGGGAAAGCACGGTGGCGGTGATCAACAGCCTGAACCAGATCAACCCGCCGGATCTGAACCGCATGAACCGGGTCGGCTCGGACCTGAGCGAGACCTTCACTCCCGTCGGCCTGGCCTACGCCGCCACCGGCCTGAGCGACAACATCGGCCTGGAAATCTTCTATCAATATGAATGGCAGCCGCTGATCATCCCGGCCCCTGGGTCCTTCATGGCCTTCGTTGACATCGGCAGCCGCAATGCGGTGGATCATGCCTCGATCGGCCTGGGCACCGCCGCGGATGTGGATGAGCCGGGCCTGGGCGCGCCGCTGAACAACCCGCTGTCCGGGCTGACCGACACCAGCACCCGGATCGAGCGACTGCCCGACAACAACCCGCCCCACGGCGGACAGTTCGGCGCGTCGCTGAACTATTACGCGGACTGGCTGGGCGATGGCACCTCGCTGTCCCTGTACGCGATGCGCTATCACAGCCGCCTGCCCTATGTGAGCTTCTACGCGGCCGATGCCAGCTGTGCACGGCGCGAGGGCAATGCGCTGGGCATCGATGCCAATGACGCCATGAGCCTGGGCCTGGCCTGCCCGGACCTGCCCCTGCTGCATCCGGATGATCCGCATGCCGCCACCTCCGATGCGGTGCCGCTGGACACGGTGCGCTTCCAGATGGAGTATCCGCGCGCCATCGAGCTGTATGGCTTCAGCTTCAACTCCACCATCGACCCGATCGCGATCCAGGGCGAGGTCGCCTTCCGACCGCACCTGCCGGTACAGCTGGACATCCAGGACCTGAACTTTGCCGCCAACGGCCCGCTGCTGTCCCGTTGCCATGACCCGGCCATCGGCTGCGCCGGCACCGCGACCTCCGGCCCCGGCACCTTCTCACTGGGCGCCCCGATCGGCGGCGATGCCCCCGGCTCGGCCCGGGCCTTCCCCAGCTTCGTGATGCCGTATCGTGGCGTCGCCAGCGGGGAAACCCCGCCGAACAGCTACATCCGGGGCTGGGAGCGCTTTGCCGCCTGGCAGTTCAACCTGGGCGCCACTTACGTGGCCAAGCCAGCATTGATGGATCAGCTGCTGGTGCTGGCCGAAGTGGCCGCCACCTGGGTACCGGACATGCCCGATCCCTGTACCCTGCCGCTGGAGGGCCCCGGCACCTTCCTGCACCCCAGCCGCGGCGCCGATGGCACCGGCTCCCCCGGCTTTGCCGGCCGCGCCTGTGATCCGCCCGGCCTGATCCCGCCGGTGGACGGCCCCGATGGCCTGCGCTTCAACCCCAGCCAGCAGGTGGAGGGTTTTCCCACCCCGTTCTCCTGGGGCTATCGCCTGGTGCTGCTGCCGCGCTGGGAGAGCATCCTGCCCGGGATCAGCATTCAGGGCCTGCTCATCTGGTCGCATGACATAGCGGGCATCGCCCCGGGTCCGGGGGAGAACTTCCTGGAAGGCCGGCATTCGCTCACCTCCAATTTCGAGCTGCGCTACAAGGACCGCTGGGGTTTCAACCTGGGTTACGCCAGCTTCGGCGGCGCCGGCGGGCGCAACCTGCTGCGTGACCGGGATCAGCTGTCCGCCTATGTGCGCTATTCGTTTTGAACTCTATTTATAACACGTTATAGGACTTATCTGATGACCACACCGAACACCCGGCAACTGGGCTACACCCCCGAGGAACAGGCCAGCAGTCCCTACGCCCGCTTCTTCAATCCCGACATGGCGCCGCTGCCCGAGCATGTGCGCGAGGCACTGGCCGTCGGCGCGGTGGCCAGCGAGCTGCTGCCCCCCATAGAGCACGCCGCCGATCTGCTGGCGCCCGGCCATCTGCCGGTGGAGACCGGCTACACCCGCGGCCCGGGCGGCGCCGCCCATGTGGCGGTGCGCAGCGAGATGCCCGGCGTCAGCCCAGCGATGTGGGACTGGTGGTTCGCCTGGCACGGCAGCGAGGATCAGCGCTACCGGCTGTGGCATCCCCGCGCCCACGTGGCCGTGGCCTGGGCCGATGGGCGCGAGGATCTGGAGCACTATGTGGGCCGCGTCTCCCAGGTGGTCGAGTACGTCGGCAGCCAGTGCTTTGCCGTGCAGATCGCCTTTCTGCCACCGTCGGCGCTGGGCCTGGATGAGGCCCGCCTGGCGCGCCAGGGCGAGGTCGCAATCTGCGCCCGCATCGGCATGCGGGTGGGCGGCCTCTTCTTTGACACCGGCACTTTGCTGCACCATCTGCGCCCCATCGCCGGCGGCTGCGAGATGCGCTCGCGCTTCTGGATCGGCGGGCGCAACGTGGCGCTGCGCGCGCTGCCGGGCGCGCTGGGCCGAGCGATCGGCGCCCTGGCCGGGCGTCTGCAACCCCCGACCGAAACCCAGATCCGCGAGCTGATGGTGCACGATGCCCAGGAGATGAATCACCTGGCCGGCTTCCTGCCCGAGCTGTATGCGGCCTTCGGCCCGCAAGCGCAGCAGGAGGTGGCGGCATGAAGCGTCCCACAGGCAAAGGCCGCATCCTTGCGCGCGGCGACGACGGCTTTGATGCGACGGTACTGGGCACCAGCTTCTCCGGCCGCGACCCCGGCCGTCGGCCGGATCTTCTGGTCCAGGCCAATGACGTGTTCGATGTGATCGAGGCGGTCAGACGCGCCAATCGCGAGAATCTCAGCATCAGCATCTGCTCCGGCGGCCACAGCTGGGCGCAGAACCACATCCGCGAGGGTGGCCTGCTGCTGGATCTGTCGCGGCTGCGCAGCATCGACATCGATGCGCAGCGGCATCGCGTGGTCGTAGAGCCCGGTTGCTGGTGCGTGGACCTGGATGATGCGCTGCGCAAACAGGGCCTGTTCGTGCCGGTGGCGCATGCGCCGGATGTCGGCGTCGGCGGCTTTCTGCTGCAGGGCGGCTTCGGCTGGAGCAGCCGGGTCTTCGGCCTGGGCTGCGAGAACGTGATCGGTCTGGACATCGTGCTGGCCGACGGCAGCCTGGTGCACGCCAACGAAGCCGAAAACAGCGATCTGTACTGGGCCGCGCGCGGCGCCGGCCCCGGCTTCTTCGGCGTGGTCGTGCGCTTTCACCTCAAGCTGCACCGCCGCCCGCGCTTCACCGGCATGAAGATCCAGGTCTTCGCCATGGACCATCTGGAAGAGGTCTTCACCTGGGTGGACCAGGTCGGCGCCGAGGTCGCCCGCGAGGTCGAATTCCAGCTGCTGCTCACACCCAAGGCCATGGGCCTCTTCAAGCCCGGCATCGAGGTCTTCGCCCCGGTGATGACCGACAGCTACAGCAAGGCGCGCGAGATGGTGGACTTCGTCTCGAACAGCCCGATCCGCAGGAAAGCCAGCTTCACCACCCCGCTGTTCCCCGCCTCCACCTCGCTGATGGCCTGGACCGCCTCCTTCACCCATTTTCCGGCCAACATGCACTGGTGCACCGACAACATCTGGACCAATGCCCCGGTCGAGGACCTGATGCCCGGCCTGCGCGCGGTCGCCGAGACCATGCCGCCGGCGCCCAGCCACGCGCTGTGGCTGAACTGGTATCCGCCGGCGCAGCGTGAGGACATGGCCTTCTCCCTGGAAGCCAACCGCTATCTGGCCGTCTACGGCGAATGGAAGCACGCCAAGGACGATGCGAAATACGCCAGCTGGGCCACCGAGCGCATGCAGGCCATGGAGGAGCATGCCATCGGCATCCAGCTGGCCGACGAGAACCTGGGCCGGCGCCCGGCCCGCTTCATGGCGGATGCCAATCTGCGTAAGCTGGACGCCATTCGTGCCGCCCGCGACCCGCAGGGACGCTTCAATCCCTGGATGGGTCGCCCCCAACTGGATGATGAGGACAGCCGCCATGAAGCCCCATGACCAAACCGGTTGGCGTTCGCACTGGCCAGGTACCCGGCTAGCGCTGGCTGTGGTTGCCTCTGGCACGGGGTGACGCACATGTCGCGGCGGGCACCAACTCCCCGGCCGATGAGGATAGTCCGGATAAACGGCCTGTGGGATGTACTGAGTGGCGCCTGCAATCGAGCTTTTCGATCAATTCTCAAAGGTTTTGACCTGATCAACCTGATCATTCGAATTATTGAGGGCCGTGAACGGAGTCCTTGGCGCGTTTCTCAATGCCATCTGGTAGCTGTTCTGGGTTTCCGGGTTCGAACCTACCTAGCGTTAGCTTTTGGCTTTAGCGTGCGGAACGTCCTCGTTTGAGTGAAACAGCGCAGGCTGCGGTGGTATGGCCCGGCACGCTGATGCACGCTACCCGCACGGGAGCTGGTCAGCCTGGCTGGCGGTAGGTGCCGAACAGGCGGTCGCAAATGCTCAGCACCACCGAGACATTCACCGGCTCCCTTTGCGAGTGATGCAGGTTGTGCGCCATCGCACTGGCAAAGAACCAGTCATAAACGGGTAAGCGATAGCCGCAGTGGGTGATCATGGTCACCGTGGTCAGCGCAAAGGCCGCAACGGCAAAGGTGAACGGGTGGATGGAAAACAGCATCCCGTAAAGGTGAAAGCAGAAAAACACGCTGATGCCTTCAATCGGGTGAACCACCATGGCGGTCCAGATGCTCAGCGGCGGTTTGTCTCTGTGGTGGACATAATGCACCTTTCGGGCATACGGGCCGTAGGCGTGCTCCAGTCGGTGCCAGAGATAGGAGGCGACATCACCGAGCAGAAAATACAGCAGCAGGTCCGTCAAGAACTCCGCCAGGGTGGGCGCCGTCTCCGGGATTGACAGGCGCAAGGGCAAGGCCAGCAGCACGATCATGCCCAGCACGTAGGCCGCCGAGTACCCGCGCATCGCACGCCAGTACACCGCCCAGCATTCCGCCAGACTCAGGCGCCGGCTCACCAAGACATCCACGATCGAAAACAGGATGCCAGGCAGGTACACCCCAAGGACCACCGCGGTGAAAATGAACGCGGGCGAACTGATGAAGCTCGGGTGCAGGGCGTGCTGCAGAACATCCCAGGCGGGCTGTAATACGGCCGTGCTGTTCATGGCGGCTCCTCGATGTCAGGGGCGGACGGGCCTTTTTTTTCGTCGTTGACATGGTAGCGCAGCTGAGCAGGCCATTCTGAACATGACCTGATCAATTCGCCGGGTGAGCAGGACTTGCCAGGCGGCCGCCGCGTAGCCCAGCGGTGAGGACCGGGTGCCTTCTGCCCATTGCCGATCCCTGAGCGCGGAATGTCAGCCCAGGACAGCTGCCGGCGGATCGGCATCCTGGTCGCTCACCACTGCAGCTTGCTGGTACAGTACTGAATTTGCTGATTTTAATTCGGAGTAACGGATGATTCGGACAGCATTGGCGGCGCTGATCTTGCTGGGTTTGGTCGCCTGTGGACAGGTCGAAGGCCCCGCCCACGTCGCGTCCTCCGCCGAAGGAGGGTCCGAGCTGCGCATTCGGGAAGTGGCCGACGCCAAAGGGCTGATGGTTGGGGCATTGCTGTCGAGTCAAGACCTCGGCAATGAGGCCCTGCTTGAGCTTTATCGTACCCAGGTCAATGCTGTCACCGTAACAGCGTACTGGTTTCAGATTGCACAACAGGAAGGCGTGTACGATTTTTCAACGGCTGATCCAGTCGTGAGGTTTGCGGTGGACAATGGGCTGCGGGTGCGTGGCCATGTCTTGTTCTGGCACGTGCTGAACCCGGCGCATCTGGAGCAGCGTGAGCTCACGCGCGAGGATGCGATCGCCCTGCTGTACGAGCATGCGGATGTCGTGATTGGTCACTTCGAGGAGAACTTGCCCGGTGTGATCGAGCAGTGGGATGTGGTCAATGAAGCGGTCGATAATGACGGAACGCGTCGCGATAGCGTGTGGAGGCGCGCCATCGGGGATGACTGGGTGCATCACGCCTTC
>JBFJVB010000137.1:0-9088 GCA_041624435.1 Oceanococcus sp.
ATCGTCCTTTCCCGCATCGACCGGCTCGAATCACATATCAAGCGGATACTCCAGTGCGCTTCGGTCATCGGCCAGCAGTTCAAGTACAAGGTGCTGACCTACCTGGATGCCGTGGAGCAGGACATGGGGGAGTGGGTCAATCACGTTCACGCCGCCAAATCACGCTGGTTCCGCCGCCGGGTGGAAGAGGGCAAGGTCACCTTGCGTCCGGGTGTCGCCCGTTTGATCGAACAGGCCCATGCCCTGGGCCTGAAGCTGGCGGTGGTCACCAATGCCAGCGAACGCAGCCTGAAACCGTTCCTGAATTACACCCTGGGGGCGGATTTGCTCAAACATTTCGAATTCATCGTCAGCGGCGAACAGGTGGCGCATAAGAAGCCCGCGCCAGATCTGTATCTGCACGCGATCCAGCGGCTTGGTTTGCCTGTCGAAGAGTGCCTGGCGATTGAAGATTCCGCGATGGGGCTGTGCGCGGCTGCCGCCGCCGGTCTCAAAGTCCTGGTGACCACCAACGAAGATACTCGGGAGCACGATTTTTCCGCGGCGACCGCCGTGGTGTCCGGACTCGGTGAACCCGATGCACCCTGGGAGATCATCCACAGCAAGGCCCAGCTCAGCGGTTATACCTATGCCACGCCAGCGGTGCTCGAAGAATTGCTCAACGCCGCATAGGACGTCGAGCTCAGTCGGGAAAGATCACCGGCGCGGCCGGTTGCCAGCCTGGCGCACGGTGTTCAGCGGTCACCGTGGTGTAGATGCCGCCACGGACATAGAACTCGGCCCTGAGGCGCAGAAATCGTGGCGCCATGGCCGCTACCAGATCGTCGGCGATCTGATTGGTCACCGCTTCATGAAACGCGCCTTGATCGCGAAAGGACCACAGATAGAGTTTTAGCGCCTTGAGTTCGACGCAGTTCTGATCGGCGATGTAGTCCAGGTACAAGGTGGCGAAGTCGGGCTGGCCGGTTTTCGGACACAGGCAGGTGAACTCCGGCATGCGCATGCTGATGCGGTAATCGCGCTGCGGATTCGGGTTGCTGAAGGTTTCCAGGGTCTTGCTGGGTTTTGTCGACATGGCACTGTGCTGAGAATTTAGGAAAAAGGACCGCCAACGGTGTTGGAGTCGCGGCGCTTAATTTACACTAGCTGATTTTCCACGTGGTTCACGAATGCGCCTGAGCGCAATCCGGCTCGCCGGGTTCAAATCCTTTGTCGACAAGACCCAGTTTCTGCTGCCCAGCAATCTGACTGCCGTGGTCGGGCCCAATGGCTGTGGCAAGTCGAATCTGATTGATGCCGTGCGCTGGGTTCTGGGCGAGTCCAGCGCCAAGCAGTTGCGCGGCGCGGCGCTGTCGGATGTCATTTTCAACGGCTCCAGAACGCGCAAGCCCGTGGGGCGCGCGATGATCGAGCTGGTGTTCGACAACAGCGACGCGACGATCGAGGGCGCTTACGCGCAGTACGGCGAAATTGCGGTGCGACGCGAGTTGTCCCGGGACGGCGGCTCACAGTTCTACATCAACGGTACGCGCTGTCGCCGCAAAGACATCACCGAGTTGTTCCTGGGTACCGGGCTGGGGGGGCGGTCGAACTACGCCATCATCGAGCAGGGTACGGTGTCGCGCCTGATCGAAGCGCAGCCCGAGGAATTGCGCCAGATGCTGGAGGAGTCGGCGGGCATTTCGCGCTACAAGGAAAAGCGTAGGGAAACCGAAATCCGCATCCGCCATACCCGGGAAAACCTGGAACGTCTGGCGGATCTGCTCAGCGAGATCGATGAACGACTGGCCAAGCTGCAGCGCCAGGCCGCTGCGGCGCAACGCTTCAAGCGCTACAAGCAGGAGCAGCGCAGCCTGCGCCGCCAGTTGCTCGGTCTGCGCTGGCGTGAGCTGGAATCGGAGCATCAGGGGCTGCGGACCCGGATGCAAGGCCTGCAGCAGGCCCTGGACGCGGCCAACGCCGAGCTCAAAGACGCCATGGTGGCCCGCAGTCGCAGTGCCGAGCGC
Organism: Oceanococcus sp.; assembly: GCA_041624435.1. Taxonomy (GTDB): domain Bacteria; phylum Pseudomonadota; class Gammaproteobacteria; order Nevskiales; family Oceanococcaceae; genus Oceanococcus. Next base: position 2,007 of record JBFJVB010000137.1, read on the forward strand.
GCGGAAGAAACGGTGGCTCAGACCCAGGAAGTGCAGGGTCAGTTCTACGCCGCGGAGGGCAATCTGGGGCGCAGCGAGCAGGAATGCAAGCACGCCCAGGAAATGCTCCGCATGCGCGACAAGGAAGCCGCCGATCTGCGCGCGGAAGTGGCACGGCTCAACGAGCAGCACCAGGGCCGGGTGCGGCAGGCCGGATCCCTCAAGCAGCAGATTCATCAGCTCCAGAGCGGGCTGGCCGATGCGCAACAGGAGCTTGCCGCGCTGGAAGGGGGATTGGCCGACGCGGAAGCCGCCGCGACCCGGGGCGCGGAGGAATTACAGGGGGTTCGCCAGGCCTTGCAGGCGCCACGCACGGTGGCGGCCACGGAGAAAGTGCGCCTGGAGCAACTGGCGCGACAGCTCGAGCGAACCGGCGCGCGGGAGCAACACTGTCGGCAGGAACTGGCGGCCATTGATCTGGGGGAGCATGAGAGCAAGATGGCGGCGGCAGAGCAGGCGATGCAGGCGGCCACCGCAGGGCTGGAACATGCCGATCAGGCCGCGACGACCTGCGTGGCGGCGGTCGAGAGGGCCCGGGAAGACAGAGCGGATTGCGACGCCGCTCTGCATGAAGCGCGCAAGCACGCCCAGAGCATCCACGCGCGGCGTGCCGCGCTCAGTGCAGAGCAGGCGCGGGCCTTGGGTGAAGACGATCAGGCGCAGCAGAAGTGGCTCAAGCAGAAGAACTGGGCCGGTGCCAAGCCGTTGGGACGCCTGTTGCAGGCCGCAGAAGGCTGGGAAAAGGCCGTTGAGGCGGTGCTGGGGCCCTGGTTGCAGGCGCCCTGTATCGAAGGCGATGTGATCGGCCTGATGGCGGAAAATGGCCAGCCACGCTTGCTGCTCGAAGCGCGTGATGAGGCCTGGGAGGCGCCTGAGGGCAGCCTGGCGGCTCAGGTGCGCGGACCTGTCGCGGTTCGCAAGCTATTGGCCAATGTGCATACCCTGGTGGATCGGGCTTCTGCGCCGCAGCGCCTGGCACAGCTGCCTGCCGGGGCCGCCCTGGTCTGCGCCGACGGTCATCTGCACTGGCACGGCATGGCTCGATTGAATCGCGATGCGCGGCGCGACGGGGTGCTGATCCGGGAGCGTTTGCTCGCGGTGGCGATCGAGGAAGATGCCGCGGCGCAATCCGCGCTCAAACAGGCAGAACGGGCGCAGCAGGACGCCGTGAGCGCATTGCAGGCGGCAGAGCGGGCCCAGCAGGAGGCACTGCGGCAGCTCGATACGGCTCGTCGGCAGCATGCCGAAGCCCGCAGCGTGGCGCAGAGCCTGACCGAACGCAAAACGGCCCTGGAGCAGCGCCTGGAGCAGCGTCGTCAGGAGCTGGTCGAGATCGAGCGCTTGAATGCCGAATTGTGCCGTGACCGTGATGCGGCACAGGCCGAGCTGGATGCCAGTCTGGCGCAGGTGGCCCGGTTTGAAGAACAGGAGAAGCAGCAGCAATCCACCAGTGATGACGCGCGCAAGGCCTTGCAGGATTTGCGGCATCGCCTGCAGACCTTGCAACGCCAGACCGACGCATCACGCGAGCGTCGGGCGGCTCTGGCCAGCGAGCTGGCTGCCACCGAAGCGGCAGCCGAAGCGTTTGCCGGGCGGCGCGAGGATATCGAGCGCAATCTGGCGAATTCACAGCAGGATCAATCCCGCTTGCAAACACCGCTGGCGGCGCTGCAGGCGGCGGTCGAGGCGGCCCGGCAGCAGCGCGAAGTGGCCGGCCAGGCGCTCAAGCATGCCCGGGAGATGCAGGAAAAAGCCACGACAGAGGCGCGGGAGGCGGCCAGCCGGGTGCTGAGTTGCGAGCAGAAGGCGCAACAGGCGCGCAGCGACAAGCAGGAGCTGGAGCTGACTGAACAACGGCTGCTGGCGCGTCGCGACGGCCTGGATGAGCAAATTCGCGAAGCCGGCGGACGGATCGACGACATCCTGGCGGAACTGGTCGCCGACATGCAGGCCCAGGCCTGTGAGCAGGAACTGGAGAGCCTTGAGTCGCGCATTCAGCGTTTAGGGGCGGTCAATCTTGCGGCCGTGGAGGAGTTCGAGGAAGAAAACAAGCGGGCGGAGTACCTGCGGGCGCAGGAAGCGGACCTGAAGGAAGCACTGGAAAAGCTGGAAGATGCCATTCGCCAGATCGACAAGGAAACCCGCGCGCGTTTCCGCGCCACCTTCGAATCGGTCAATGACAAGTTCAAGGCGCGCTTTCCGAAATTGTTTGGCGGGGGTGAAGCGTATTTGGAGCTGACCGGGGAAGATGTCCTGGATGCCGGCGTGCGGGTGATGGCTCGCCCTCCGGGTAAACGCAATGCGACGATTCAGCTGCTATCCGGCGGGGAAAAGGCCATGACCGCAGTGGCCCTGGTATTCGCGCTGTTCGAGCTCAATCCGGCGCCGTTCTGCATGCTGGATGAGGTGGATGCGCCCCTGGATGACGCCAATGTCGTACGCTATTGCGAGGTCGTGCGGCAGATGTCCGAGCACGTCCAGTTTATTATCGTGACCCACAACAAGGTGACGATGGAATTGGCAGATCAACTGAACGGCGTGACCATGCAGGAGCCGGGCGTGTCCCGGTTGGTGAGTGTGGATGTTCAAGAAGCCGTTGCAATGGCAGGCTGACGAGAGCTTAGGAAAACACCGATGAATGAAATGCAATGGGCTTTGGTGGCAATCGGCGTCGTGGTGGTGCTGGGGGTGTATCTGCATGCACGACGCCAGGCGGCCAAACAGGCGGTCTGGAAGAACAAACGCAAACGCGAGGGGATGGAAGAGGACCAGCTGGATTTCTTCAAAGAGGACCAGGCCAGTTTCGACGAGTTTGGCGTGGGCAAAGCCCGGTCAACGCGTCAGGCGCCAACTCTGGAGGGTGGTGGCGCCGAATCAGCGCCCGCTCCGGTCACGCCGGACACCGCCGATGGCTTGTTTGTGGTGTCGGTCTATCGGAGTGACCTGAGCCTGGTGCCGGGTGATGAGCTGCATCAGGCCCTGGAAAGTTGCGGCCTGGAATTCGGGGCCCACGATATTTACCACCGCTTCAGCTCGCAGGGAGACACGGTATTTTCGGTCGCCTCCATGGTGAAACCCGGCTTCCTGATCCCCGCGGAAAAGGATGAGTTGCGCACCCCCGGCGTCAGTATTTTCCTGCAGTTGCCCGGTGCCGTCGCCGGCGCGGCCGCGTTTGATGACATGCTGGTGACAGCCCAGACCCTGGCTGAACGGGTGGATGGCACGCTCCTGGATCGGCAGCGCGCGCCGCTGACAGAAGAGGGCATCGCGCAGCTGCGAGCAGCTTGCGCGAATTATCCGGCGCAGTGAATTTGCCGGCAGCACGCGAGCGTGCGCGCGTGCTCGCCGAACAGCTGCGCGAACATGATCATCGCTATTACATTCTGGATGACCCGCAGCTCAGCGACGCGCAGTACGACCGGCTGCGTGCCGAGCTGGAATCACTGGAAGCGGCGCACCCGGAGCTGATCAGTCCGGATTCACCCACCCAGCGGGTGGGCGCGCCCGCCAGTACAAGTTTTGCGCCGGTCACCCATCATCAGCCGATGCAGTCACTGGCCAATTGTTTTTCGGCGCAGGAGCTGGCGGATTTCATCGCCCGGATCGGCAAGACCCTGGGCCGCATGCCGAGCTTGAGTGCCGAGCCCAAATATGACGGTCTGGCGGTCAGTCTGGTGTATCGGGACGGCGTATTGCACTGCGGGGCCACGCGCGGTGACGGCCGGGTCGGCGAGGATGTGACCAACAACCTGCGTACGCTGAGCACGGTCCCCCTGCGTTTGCGTGAAGCCGAGCCTCTACCCCTGGTGGAAGTGCGCGGCGAGGTGGTGATGCCGCGGGATGGCTTTGTTGCGCTCAACCAGCGCCTGGCCGAGGCGGGGCTCAAGACCTTCGTGAATCCCCGTAACGCGGCAGCCGGCGCTCTGCGGCAGCTGGATTCGCGCATTACCGCGCAGCGCCCCTTGCAGTTTTTTGCCTACGCGCTGGGCAGCGCGCAGGGTCTGACCGAGCAGCGCCCCGAGCTGCGCACCCATCAGCAGTTGATGCAGCTGCTGGCTGATTGGGGTTTCTGTGTTTCCGAGCGCCTGGGAGCTTGCGCATCGATTGAAGCCTGCCTGGACTACTACGCCCAGACCCTGGCGGATCGGGACGCCTTGAATTTCGATATCGACGGCGTGGTGTACAAGGTCGATGACCTGGGCTTGCGCGAGGAACTGGGTGAGGTGGCCCGGGCGCCACGCTGGGCGATCGCCCATAAGTTTCCGGCGCAGGAGGCCACCACGCGGCTGCGCGAAGTGGAATTCCAGGTCGGGCGGACCGGGGCTCTGACGCCGGTGGCGCGCCTGGAGCCGGTTTTTGTTGGCGGGGTCACGGTCAGCAATGCGACCTTGCACAACATTGACGAACTCCGGCGCAAGGACCTCCATCTGGGCGATCAGGTGGTCGTGCGCCGGGCGGGTGACGTGATCCCCGAAGTGGTGCGCAGCCTTCCGGAGCAGCGCAGCGCGACGGCCACGGCGATCGAACTGCCCACACACTGCCCGGTCTGCGGCTCGGCGGTTGAACGTACCGAAGGTGAAGCGGTGGCGCGCTGCAGCGGCGGGTTTCGCTGTTCAGCCCAGCGGGCAGAGAGCCTGAAGCACTTCGCATCGCGCCGGGCCATGGACATCGATGGGCTCGGTGACAAACTGATCGAGGCTTTGGTGGAACACGATTGGCTGAAAGATCCTGCGGATATTTATCGACTCGATCAGTCCCGACTTGCGCAGCTGCCGCGCATGGCGGAAAAGTCCGCGACCAATCTGATCGCGGCGATCGAACGCAGCAAACACACGACGCTGGCGCGCTTGCTCTACGCCTTGGGGATTCGTGAAGTCGGTGAGGTGACCGCGGCGCAACTGGCGGACAGTTTCGGCGCGCTGGAGCCGATTCTTGCGGCCGATGCCGAGCGCCTGCGCGAGGTTCCGGATGTCGGAGAGATCGTGGCCGCGAGGATTCTCGAGTTTTTCGCCGATCCGCGCAATCGCCAGTTGCTTGAGCAGTTGCAGACGCTGGGGGTGAGCTGGCCGGCGCCCGCCAAAACCCGTCAGGATGGCGTATTGCGCGGCAAGCTGTTCGTGATCACCGGCACCCTGGAGGGTATGAGCCGAGATCAGGCCAAGGCAAAGATCATCGCCGCCGGCGGTCGGGTCAGCAGCGCGCTGTCGAGCAAGACGGATTTCCTGCTGGCCGGGGAGAAGGCGGGATCGAAGCTGGCCAAGGCGGAAAAACTCGGGGTGCCGGTTCTGAGTCAGGCCGCCTTCGAGCAGCTGCTGGTCTCGGACTAGACGCCCTCTTCAGAACCGAACAGCATCCAGGTCATGACGAAACCGGCGACCCAGTACTGGTCCCGCTCAACCAGCGGGCTGGCGGCAAAACTCGCCAGGTTCATGTTGTCGTAAGACAGAAAGGCCGTCAGGCCCAGGCGTTGACGGGTCAGTTTGCCGCTCAGGGTGCTGCGCCAGCCGCTGAAGCCGCCGGCGGCGTTGAAAGCCGGGCGCTGGGCATCGGCAAATTCAGGCGCAACCGAATAGAAGTACGCATGATAGCGGTGCGATGCCAATACCGGGCCGATGGTCCAGCGCAGGTCGGTCTTGTGCCGGGGGGCGATTTTGCTCAGCCGCCGCAGGCTCAGGCGCGGCTGGGTGACCCAGCCGATGGTCTGAAAGCGGCGCAGATTGGTCGCCAGTACGCCACGGATCAGGAGTTCAGGCTTGAGCTCCCAGTCGCCCAGTTTGGGAAATTCCCAGCTCAGGGCCGGGCCGAGCTCGAAACTGGGGTCCAGATCGGGCATGCCGGCCCGCAAGGGCAGATCGTCACTGTCCACCGGCAGGGAGCCGCTGGCAGACAGCCGGATACGCAACGGGCCGGCTTCCAGCAGGGTCAGCTGAGCGCCGCGTCGGCCGAGCTGCAACCGCTCGCTGCTGATCGACAGGTTGGGCAGGGGCAGGACCCACTGGCGGCGGTGACTCGAACCGCGGTAGGCGGGGAACGACAGGGTGGCCACGCCGGCGCCCACTTCCCACTCCCAGGGGGTCTGGGCCTGCAGATTCAGGCTGGCGCCAAGACAGATCAGCCCGACCAGGCCGCGGGTTCTGGCAAGCAAAATGTAGCCTTAAGCGGGGCGGGTGGAGATGGACAGGGCATGAATCTGGCTGCCCATCATCTCGTCCAGTGCGGCATAAACCATCCGGTGGCATTCCAGCGGACGCTTGTCGGCGAACTGCGCCGACCTGATTTCGATCCGGTAATGACCGGCGCCGCCGCGCGCGCCGGCGTGACCGACGTGCAGGTGGCTGTCATCGTGAATCTGCAGCTCGGTCGGCGCGAATTGCGCAATCAGCAGTTCGCGCATGGTGTCGATGCGGGAACTCACGGCAGCACCGGCTTGAACGGGGTCACGCTGACCTCGGCGTACACGCCTGCGCTGCAATAGGGGTCGGCATCCGCCCAGCTCTGCGCGCTTTGCAGGTCGGCAAATTCGGCCACGATCAAGCTGCCGGTAAACCCGGCGGGGCCCGGGTCGGCGGCATCGACGGCGGGAAACGGTCCGGCCAGGAGAAGCCGTCCGGCATCGCGCAGCGCTTCCAGGCGGGCCAGATGTGCGGGCCGGGCAGAACTGCGTCGCGGGAGACTATCGGGCACATCGTGACCAATGATGGCGTACCACATCAGCGGGTTTCTTCCTTGGGTAGATAGGCTGACACGAACGGCAGATGGGCCAGCATGAAGACAAACATCAAGCCGGTAAATCCGAAAGTCTTGACCAGGACCCACATCTCATCCGACAGTTTCAGCGCGAGAATGACATTGAGTCCGGCGCAACCGACGAAGAACAGGGCCCAGGCAATATTGATGCGCCGCCACAGAGCTGCGGGTAATTCGATCACGGACTGACCCAGACGCTGCATGATCACGGTGCTGCCGATGAACTGACTGCCGCCCAGGATCAGCGCAAAAATCAGATAAATGGCCGTGGGTTTGAATTTTATGAACATCGGGTC
>JBFJVB010000138.1:0-9085 GCA_041624435.1 Oceanococcus sp.
GCGTTATCTGGAGCAATTGGGTCTGGTGGAATCCGTGCAGCCGCGGGAAATCATCAATGGCGACCTGGTCTTCCTGGTCAATTTCGAGGGGGGGCTGGATGATTTGCAGCGCAGCATCGTCGCCGGGGGGCTGTTGCGCGAGGCCCTGGCGCCGGTGGCGGTTGGGGCGGTGCCGGGTGTCATGTCGGGAACGGCGGAGTCGGGTACGGCCGCGCCCGCTGCGGGGGCTTCCGGCCTGAGCTTCTTCGCGGTCTCGGCTCAGCCTGAACTGCGTTATCAGTTGCGGCCATGAACCTGTCTCAAGCCTGGATGAAGCCGGCCGTGCTGTTGCTGGCCCTGGTGGCCACCTACTGGGGCCTGCAGCTGCTGGCGCCGATTCTGATGCCCTTCGTGTTTGGCGCAGCCCTGGCGTACCTGGGCGATCCGATCGTGGACCGCCTGGAAACCTGGAAGCTGTCGCGCACCGCCGGGGTATGCCTGGTGTTTGCGTTGTTTGGCGGCGTGGGTCTGGCCATGACCCTGATCTTCCTGCCGTTGCTGTACGAACAGATCAGCGATCTGGTCCAGCAGACACCGGCTTTTCTGCTGTGGTTGCAGCAAGAGGTCCTGCCGCGTCTGGGCGTGGAGATGCCGCCGCTGGATGTGGACTCCTTGCGCAAGATGATTGCCGCGCACTGGCAGCAGGCCGGCAATATCCTGGCCCAGTGGGTCGGGCCGCTGACGCGATCCGGAGGCGCCATGCTCGGGCTGGCGGTCAATCTGTTTCTGGTCCCGGTCGTGACTTTCTACCTGTTGCGCGACTGGGATCTGCTGATCGCTGAAATCCGCCGTTTGCTGCCGCGCCAGATCGAACCCAAGATCAACCGTCTGGCCGCCGAGGTGGACGAAGTGCTCGGCGCTTTTATCACCGGGCAACTGCTGGTCATGCTGTCTCTGGGCAGCCTGTACGCGCTGGGCCTGTGGCTGGTGGGATTGAATCTGGCCCTGCTGATCGGTCTGGCTGCCGGGATTGTGAGTTTCATTCCCTACCTTGGCCCCATTGTCGGCATCGTCAGTGCCGGGATCGCGATGCTGATCCAGACTCAGGAATTGTTACCGCTGCTGGCAGTCGGGGCCGTATTTGGCGTGGGCCAAGTGCTGGAAAGTGTCTGGCTGACGCCCTGGCTGGTGGGCGACAAGGTCGGCCTGCATCCGGTGGCGGTGATTTTTGCGGTCATGGCCGGCGGTCAATTGTTCGGCTTTGTCGGCGTGATGCTGGGCTTGCCGGTCGCGGCGGCTCTGGCCGTTCTGCTCCGGCATCTGCGTGATCAGTGGCTGGGCAGCAGCTGGTATGCCGAGGCGGATTTCGAGGATCTGGGCCTGGGTGATGACCCATCCGGGCAGGAGTGAACTTGGCTCAGCAGCATTTGCGTCTGGAGCGTCCCAGCGCGGCCAGCTTCGAAAGTTTCTGGTCGGGCCCGAACGGGGCTGCCGTGGCTGCGCTGCGCAGCTTCGCCCTGAACGATGAGGATGGCCAGTACCTGCTGCTTGGGTCCAGCGCCAGCGGCAAGAGTCATCTGGCGCAGGCCTGTTGTCGTCTGCGCTGGGAAGCGGGGCGTCAGGCGGCCTATCTGCATCTGGCCCAGGCCCCTCTGAACGAGACGAGTCTGGCCGGATTCTCATCCAGCGGCCTGCTGGTCATCGATGGCTTGTGCGGCCTGCGTGACACCGACGAGATGCAGTTGCTGCGCCTGATTGATTCATCCCGCGCAGCGGCCGGCAAGCTGATTCTGTGTTCACGGCGCTGGCCTGATCAGCTGAGTCTGCAAACCGCAGATCTGCGCTCGCGTCTGCAATGGGGCGCCATGCTCGAGCTCAAACTCATGCAGGAACAGGATTTGCGGCAGATGCTGGAGCATCGGGCGCGCCTGCTCGGGGTGAAGCTGTCGCCGCGGGTGGCCGAGTTTCTGTTGCGCCGTGTGGCGCGTGATCCCGGCGCGCTGCTGCAGGCCCTGGAACAGGCTTATGCGCGTGCGGTCGGATCGGGGCGGCAGCTTACCGTGCCACTGGTGCGAGAGGTGTTAGGAAGCTGAAGGTTCTCGCCCGCGTTGCCCGCGGACATACAGATTGCTGCCGATGAACCAGAATGCGCCCAGAAACATGCACAGCAGCGCCGGGCCTTTTGCGATCGGATTGGCATAGGCTTCCAGGGCGCAGTAAGCGATATAGCCGGTAGCCAGCAGCGTGGTCCAGGCGTGGGTATACACCTTGCCGCGGACCAGGCCGGGCAGTGCAATCCAGCCTGGAATGCTCAGCAAACCGGCCAGTACCAGATCAAACCGATTCGGCACCCACAGGCCGGGCCAGAGCAGAAACACCAGCAGGAAGCCGGTCGCGCTCGCGGCGGCCAGTTTGTGGAAAAATGCAGGAGTCATGGTTGCGTCTCTATGCTTTCAATTGCTGCGCGATGCGCGCGACCCGGCGCCCCAGCGACCGGCACAGGGTGGCTTCATCGGGACTGATGGCGGTGGTATTGTCGCCGAAGCTCACGTGGCTGGCGCCATAGGGCGTGCCGCCGCTGGTTGTGGTGTTGAGCGCCGCTTCGGTGTAGGGCAGGCCGACCAGTACGCAGCCATGGTGCAGCAACGGCAGGGCCATGCTGAGCAGGGTGGTTTCCTGGCCGCCATGCAGGCTGGATGACGAGGTGAACACCGCCGCGGGTTTGCCGGCCAAGGTGCCGCTCAACCACTGGCTGGCCGTACCATCGAGGAAATACTTCAAGGGCGCGGCCATATTGCCGAAGCGGGTCGGGCTGCCAATGATCAGGCCATCGCAGGTTTCCAGGTCAGCCTGGCTGGCATAGATGGGACCATCGCTGGGAATTTCGGCTGCGGCCACCGTGGTATTGGGGGCTACTTTCGGGACGGTGCGAAGCAGCGCTTCGCCGCCACCTTCGGCCACGCCGCGACTGATCAGTCGCGCCATCGCTGCGGTCGCGCCATGGGTGCTGTAATACAGCACCAGTATGCGGCTATTCATCACGCTGTCCGCCTCCTGTGCGGGAATGTAAGGGGCAGCGTCTGCGCTGCGGTAAGTTTCGCGGGGCCGGTGAGTGGCGCCGAAACACGTCGTTTCGGCGTGCAGGCCTGCACCGGGCAGCGGTTCAACCGGCGTCGTCTGACGCTGTGACGGGACGGTTATGGTCCCGTAGCTGCCAATTTGGCGCGTAGCATAGCGCCGATCGGGCCCGTGCAGGTTCAGTATCGGCTCACCTGGGTGCCGACAGGCCATCCGGGTTCGACAGAGTCTGGCCGAGCCGAGCCGTGAGGATCAGCTGTTGCAGTCTCACAACATCAGGGTTTAATCGGCAAGTGCGGAGACTGGGCGCAAGTCGACAAAACGCAGCCAGAAGCCGCCCAGGATTTCCTCGTCAGGCAAGCCAATCACATCCTTGTGCCAGAGGTAGATCCGGTTGCGCGACAGGCCGCTGATGACGGCGCAATCCGCGATCAAAGTTTCGTTCATCTGCCGGTACAGCGCGTGTCGTTCCGGACCCGGTTGCAGCATCGCGCTGCGTCTGAACAGGCTGTCGAAAGTGGGGTTGGCGTAATTGCTGTAGTTCGAACCGGGCGTATGGTTCGGGCCGAAAAACAGCTGCAGGGTATTTTCCGCATCCGGGTAATCCAGCACCCAGCCGGAGTGGATGATATCCAGCTGGCCGGTTTTGATGGCCTTGTTGAAATCGCCGAAATTGGCAAAGCTCACCGCAATGATTTTCGCCGAGGGGTAGCCGATCTCGGCCATGAAGCCACGGAACTGTTCGAATTGCTGGCGACTGGTGACATCGTTGACAAAACCATAGCGCAGTGTGGGCAAGTTTTTCGCGGTCCAGCCGGCTTCACGCAAACGGGTTTCGGCACGCGCCAGATCGCGCTGAACCGAGTCGCGGGGTAATTCGGCGCTCAGGGTGCTGGCCGCTGGCGGCACGATGCCTGGGAAGACCTGGCCGATGCCCGCATAGAATCGATTGTTGCGGGCGGTCCAGTCCATCGCGTCGCGCATCGCGCAGCGCAGCGCGTGGTTGCGCTGGTTGCGCTGCGGGTCGTCATGATGGCCGATCTGCTCGCGGCCCAGATTGAAGCTGGTATACACGAAGCCCGCCTCAATGCCGGCCCGCCAGTGGTAGCGTCTGGCCCAGTCCGGTTTCAGTGCCAGCGGCTGCTTGCTGGCCAGAACCGTTTCGATGTGCTCGACCGGGACGCGGCTGTACTGGGCCTCGTCGCCCTTCATGAAGGAGCTCCAGCGTGCGGCGGTCTGGCTGACGAAGTCGATCTCCAGCCGGTCGACGAAGGGCGGCGACCGGCCGTCGATGACTTCCAGGCCCAGGTCCTGGTGCAGGCTCGGGTCATAGCCTTCCTGGCTCAGCTTGACGGGTTCCTGGCGAAACCGGGGGTTCGGTTCCAGAACGGCCTTGGCGGTATCGAAATGGCGCAGGATGAACGGACCGGAGCCCACCGGATGAATGGACAGCTCACGGCCGTATTTGCGGACTGCTTCGTGCGGCACGATCGCGGAAAATCCCGTCGCCAGGGTGAACGGCAGCTGCGGGTAGGCTGCAGTGAGCTGGAAGCGTACGGTGTATCGATCGATGGCGCGCAGGCCAGGCACGGTCTTGCTGTAATCCGCCCCCTGATTGGCCCAGTCCTCCATGCCCACGATGCGCCCGCTCCACAGCCAGGCCCCTTGCGAGCGATTGGCAGGATCAAAATGGCGTTTGAGCGAATACACCAGATCCGCCGCGATCAGTTCGCGACCTTTGCCGCCCGCGAACGCAGGATCGTCAATGAAGTAGACTCCAGGTTTGATGCGGACGGTGTAGCTCAGACCATCGGCCGAAACCTGAGGCAGGGCCAGCGCCACATTGGTCTGGAGCTGGTAGGGGCGAGCCAGGTACTGGTAACGGTACAAGGTGTCATAAAGATTGACAGTCAAATAATTGGCATAGACGGTTGCCGCTTGAACCGGATCAAGATTCGTGGGTGCGCCGTCCAGGCTGTGGCGATACACTTTCGCCTCGTCGTTGACGCTCCGGTCGGTTGCCTGCTGGGGGCCGCAGGCGCACACAAGCAGCACCGTGGCGCCGGCAATGGCGATTCTCAACATGTATTTCTTCAAAACTTGAATGTCCTGGACGATGAAGACGCCACTGCGTAAGCATACCAAGAGCGGGTGGTGGCGGGCCGTCGTCGCGATCTGTAGTTCTTGCCTGCTTACGGCCTGCGCGACTTCACCGGTCGCGGCACCGCCGCTGGCGCGCGTTGCCGTGCTGGACCTGGCCTCAGAAGACGGCGTTGCCGATCCGGTGCTGATTCGGGAACTGGCCCGACTGGACCTGGCAATCGCCAGTTTTCCGCCAGCGGGCCTGGCCCGGCAGCGCTGGCGACAGCAGGCCGGGGCTGTGGAGCGCCTGGCCCGGTACGGTCATGCGCTGGCCGCCCGCAAGCAGCTGGCGCGACTGCAGCTTGAAGTCCAGCGTGACACCCAGGCTTACCATGCACGCCATGCCCGTTCCTACCTGCGGGAAGCGCGACAGTTCGCCTTCCTGGGAGAGTCCGAGCTCGCGCAGTTGCGTCGGCTGCAACTGGACCTGGAGCGCGGGGACGATCGCCAGGCGTACCACGGTGGTCAGGCGCTGGTCCGGCGGCTGTGGACGACTCAAGCCTGGTTGACGGTGCGACAGGGCGATACCCTGGCGTCGCTGGCGGGCCGTTCGGAGGTTTATGACAACCCGCGCCTCTGGCCTCTCTTGCAGCAGGCCAACGTCGGCTTATTGCGCGACCCGCGGCGTTTGAAGCCCGGTTGGAGGCTGCGTTACCCGCGCTATCCGCGGCTCACGGACGTGTTTGCCGCCGTGGAAAGAGCCGTAGCCATGCCTTAGCAAGTACCGTTTTGCACGGGCCCGGCCCGTCCTGAAGCGAGCGGAACAGAATATGCATATTTACTAAGTTTGAAGCTTGACTTTTGGCAAGTGGCATAGAACGCCGGGAGTCGCTAGACTGGCCGAAAACTCCTCGAGAGTGCATAAGATGAAGAAATTGCTGACGCTCGCCATGCTGATGGCACTAGGTGGCGGAGTCATAGCCGCAGACGGTGATGACCTGCTGGGTGGTGATCTGCTCGCGGAAGATTCCGGTGGTCTTCTCGACGAGGGCGACGGTGGTTTGCTTGCCGATGACGGCGGTCTGCTCGACGGCGATTTGCTCTCCGGTGACGACGGCCTGCTGGACGGCGATCTGCTCTCTGGAGAGGATGGCGGACTCGATGGCGGACCGGGTTCTTCGGACGCAGCCGTCGCACAGGCAGCGCAGCAGGAACTGGATGACGCGGCCAAGGCTCATCTGGACTTGTTCGCCGAGAGTCGTTATCCCTCCTCCAACACCTGCGCGACCTGTCATCCGCGGCAATACGAGCAATGGTCGGTGTCACAGCACGCCTATGCGCAGATGTCGCCGGTCTACATGGCGATGCAGAACACCATCAACGCCGTGACCAGCAGTACCAACGGCGATTTCTGTATCCGCTGCCATAACCAGGTCGGAATGAACATGGGCGAATCGCCGTTCATTTCCAATCTGGAGCGCCATCCAACTTCGCGCGAAGGGATTACCTGCGTGGTCTGTCATCGCCTGAACAAGGAGTATGGCAAGGTCAGCGGGCGAGTTGGTCTGGTCGAAGGCGATTTGTTGCAGCCGGTGTACGGGCCGGCCGGCAATGCCGAGCTCGAACGCGTGCTGGATAATCGCAACACCTATCGGGTGGTCACCGAGGCCGATACGGCAGGCCGCAAGATTCACACCAAGGTAGGTCATTTTCCTTACCTGAGCAGTTCCGGTTTCTGTGGGGTGTGCCACGACGTCAATCTGTTTAACGGGTTTCGTCTGGAAGAAGCTTTTTCCGAATACAAGCAGACCCAGGCCTCCGCCGACGGCGTGAGTTGCCAGGACTGTCACATGGGCAAGGAACAAGGAGTCGCCAGCGGCTACGAGATCGGTCCCGCGGCGGAAGTCGGTGGTGCGCCGACGGTGGAGCGCAAGCTGACCAATCATTTCTTTGCTGGCCCCGATTACTCGCTGCTGCATCCGGGGATCTTCCCCCACAACAAGGACGCGGCCAAGATGGCCACCCTGGAAGAATGGCTGCAATTCGATCATGAAGCGGGCTGGGGTACCGACGAATTCGAGAACGGGCCCGGCGAAGAAGCGGAGTTTCCTGATCGCTGGTGGTCCATTGACGACCGCTACGATGCGCGCGAGATCATCGAGTACCAGAAGGAGCGGCTGAACTGGGCCAAGGAGCAGCGACTCCAGGTCTTGCAAAATGCGCTGGCGCTGGAACAACTGGAGGTCAAGCCGGGCGATGGCGATCTGAAGTTTTCGGTCAATGTGCGCAACAAGATCAATGGCCACAGCGTACCCACCGGTTTCGATGCCGAACGGGTGATCTGGCTGCAGGTCACTGTCCGTGACAGCACCGGTCGCACCGTTTTCGTATCAGGTGATCTTGATCCCAATGGGGATGTCAGGGATTCCCATTCCCTGTACGTCCACAACGGTGATCTGCCCCTGGACGATCAACTGTTCAGCTTGCAGTCGAAGTTCATCACCCGCAATGTCCGCGGCGGCGAGCGTGAGCAGGTTCTGGCGGTCAATTATTCGGTCGATCCGCTGCCGTTCATCCGGCCCAGCACCTCTTCAACCGTGTTGACCGGACAGCCGGCCGGGGCGCGAAAACACCGCTTCGTGTTGCCGCCGCTGGAAACGCGGGTCGCCACGTACAAGGTGAAACGGGAACAGCTCAGCGGCAAAGGGCCGTATCAGATTGATATCGCATTGAAGGCGGGAATGATTCCGGTGAATCTGATCGATGCGATCAAGGGCGTCGGTTTTGATTACGGCATGAGTCCGCGCAACATCGCGGACGCGGTGGTCGCGGGCCATCAGACCATAGCGACTGTGTCGACTCAGGTAGACCGGGATGGGCACACCTTGGCGGAGCGATAAAAATGGGGAATTTGCACCGAAGCTTGCTGCTTGCGCTGGCCGCATGCAGCTGGAATGCTGTTGCCGGCGGTGGGGAAAGCCGGCTATCCGATGAACCGATTCCGTTCCAGGCCGTGGAGGATTATCCCAAGCTGACGCCACCGCTGTTTGAACTGGGGGATGTTTTCTTGCGCCCGGGAAATATCAAGCCGGGCTTCGAGATTCCTACCGGCGCGGTCTGGCAGCCTCGCTTCTGGGTGTTCGGCACCCTGCGCTCGTCACTCCAGACTTTCGAGGTTGAATCCAACTCCGCGGAGCGCATCACCGAGTGGGCCAACCGGCTGGATCTGTTCGGCAATCTGCAGCTGACCGGTACCGAGCGCCTGCTCGTGGGCTTGCAGCCGCTGCATCAGAACGGGCGCTTCACCGGGATTACCCTGGAGCCGGATAACGCGGCCACAGACAACGATTGGCGCGATGAAACCAATCTCGAGGTGCAGACCCTGTTTTTCGAGGGGGATTTCGGGGAAATTTTCCCAGGTCTTGATCGTCACGAGACCAAGCGTTACGACTGGGGTTTTTCGGTGGGCCGGCAACCGCTGAGTTTTCAGGATGGCCTGCTGCTGAATGACACCCAGGATACTCTGGGCTTGACGAGAAATAGCCTGAAGGTAGCCGGTTGGGACTGGTTGACCAATTTGCGGCTGACCTTCCTGTACAGCTGGAATCGCGTCGGCAGCGCCGCCACGCAGACGGACGACAGCGCTCAGATGCTGGGGCTGTTTACCGCCTGGGACACGGTATTCGGCAATCGCTTCGCCAGCACCGTTGAGCTGGACCTGGCCTATGTCAGCAGCGATGGACGCAGCGGGGATTTGCTGGTGGCGGGTTTTGGTGCCACCCAGCGCTTTGGTGCGACCGGATCGACCGTGCGCATCGTCGGCTCGAAAGGGCTGGATGATGCCGCGCCACAGTCCAGTGATGGGGTGCTGGGCTTCGTCGAGTTCTCCAAGTCGCCTTACCATTCGAATAATTTGATGTACGCCAATGCGTTCTGGGCCGTGGAC
>JBFJVB010000139.1:0-9060 GCA_041624435.1 Oceanococcus sp.
GGGCCGCCGCGCTGCGCGATCAACTGGCGGATAAAGCCACTCAGTTCGAAGCCGAAATCGATGCCTTGGAGGATCAGTTCGACGCCCAGACCGTGGCCCTGGACACGGCCAGCGTCCGGGCCAAAAGCGCGGACATCCAGGTCCATTTCGTGACCCTGGGCTGGCTGCCGAGCTTGCTAAGCCGCTGACTTTTTCGCAGGCTTCCCGCTGGTACATCTGGAAATCCAAGACCGTGACAAGCTTAACCCGCCGCCAGTTGCTCACCGCCGTCGGCGCCGCCGGCACACTCCCCCTGCTCTCGGCTTGCGACTCCTCGCCGACGGGCCTGGAACAGCGCAATGCCACCACCGCCAGCTTCCAGCATGGGGTGGCCAGCGGTGATCCGCTGGCGGACCGCGTGATCCTGTGGACCCGGGTCAGTCCGCTGCAAAGCGACTACACCGGTTCGCTCGCGGTCGCCTGGGAGATCGCGGCGGACGAAGGCTTTAGCGAAGTCTTGCAGCATGGGGTGGTGCAAACCGGCCCGGAGCGGGACTTCACCGTCAAGCTGGACGCCACCGGTTTAAGCCCGGCGAGTACCTACTATTACCGCTTCCGGGTCGGCGATGCGGTCTCCGCGATCGGCCGCACCCGCACCGCACCGACCGCCGGCGCCGAAAAACTGCGTTTCGCGGTCGCCTCCTGTTCCAATTACGGTTTCGGCTATTTCCATGCCTACCGGCGCATTGCCGAACAGGCCGATATTGACGCGGTACTGCATCTGGGCGACTACATCTACGAATACGGCGCCGGCGAATTCGAAGGCGACGGCCTGTGTTTCTTCCGCGGCTGTACACCGGACAAGGAAATCATCAGTCTGGAGGATTACCGGCTGCGCCACGCCGAATACAAGACCGACCCGGATCTGCAGGAGGCCCATCGAGTCCATCCCTGGGTTGTCACCTGGGACGATCACGAATTCACCAATAATGCCTGGCGCGATGGCGCCCAGAACCACAGCCCCGAGGAAGGGGATTACGCGCAGCGTAAAGCCATTGCCGCACGGGTCTTCGATGAGTGGATGCCGATTCGGCTGCCTGATCCGGGACGTCCGGAAAAGATTTTCCGCCGCATCGCCTATGGCGAGCTGGTGGACCTGATCATGCTGGACACCCGCAGTTACGGTCGCGATGAACAGGTGGCCACCGCCGTGCCGCTGATCGGTGCCGGCGCCACCGACATCGAAGCTCTGGATGATCCGGGGCGGACCATCCTGGGTGCGGAACAGCTGGCCTGGCTGAATCAGCAACTCAGCAGCTCCAGAGCGCAGTGGAAATTGCTCGGACAACAGGTCATCTTCGCGCCGCTCCAGTTGCTGGGCCAACCCTCCGCGGTGGCCAGCGGCACGGTCTTCAACGCGGACGCCTGGGACGGCTACCGGGCCAGTCGCCAGCGGGTACTGGACATCATCGAGCACAACCAGATCGACAATGTCGTGGTCTTGACCGGCGACGTGCATTCCTCCTGGGCCCTGGACATCGCGCGCGACCCCTATGATCCCACGCGGTATAACCCGGCCACCGGAGAGGGCGCCCTGGCGATCGAGTTCGTCACGCCGGGTATCACCATGCCGGCCATCCCCGGCCAGGAAGCGTCCCCCGCGACCAATCCGCATCTGCGCTATGTGAACACCAGCTTCAACGGCTACATGGTGGTGGAGATCAGTTCACGCCAGATCACCACCCAATGGTGGCATGTGAGCGAGGTGCGCTCAGCGCAAGGCACCCAGGTTCTGGGCCGCAGCCTGACGGCGCAAAGCGGCAACAATTACATCGACCGACTGCCGACCTGATACGGGGCCGAATAAACAACGGCCGGACAGGCGCTGGCGCCTGATCCGGCCGATCACGCCCCACCGGTTTCTAGTAACGCAGCACCCGCGGCAAGGTCTGGGCGTGCTCCTTCCAGTGCTGCACCGCGGTCAGCGCCGGCACGCTGCGCACCAGATGCTTCACCTCGTTGAGTTCGGCCATCCGGGCATGCAGCTTGGCCGCATTGCGCCGGGCCAGTTCGGGCACGGTATCAACCCCCGCGACCTCGAGCAGATCGGCATACTCCTCGCCGACGCCGCGCACCCGGGCCAGGTCGGCCCGATTGAGCCACTTCAGTACCAGCTTGTGTGAAACCCCGGTGTCGGCCGCGATCCGCCGGCGTCCCGCAGGTGTCGCGCCCATTTCCAGCAGCTTTTTCTGCGAGCCGATCCCTGCCGCGCGCAGCTTGCCGGCCATGACCGGGCCAATTCCTTCAATATCTTCTAGTTTTGCCATGATGTCAGTGACTTTCGGTTACGCGACGAAACTGCCGCGGCGCAGATGGTGGATTCATCGCCGTCAATTTGCCGTGAAGATATCGCGGATACGAGGACTCCAATCCCAGCCTGCCCGCGCCGCCCGTTCCATGGCAGAATCGCTGCTCTGCCGTTCTCTCAGGAAATCCGCCGTGTCCTTGTTGCAACGCTACCTCGTCCGGCCCAGCCCAGGGGTCCGGGATGTCTATATGGGCATCGGCGGCCTGCTGCTGATTCTTGCCATCATCGCGTTCGCGGGCGCCAGCTTCACCTTCGACGCCGAGCGGCGGGCCCTGCTGCGCCCGGTAGGCGCCGCACTGGGGGTGCTGGGCGCGCTGTGCTGGGCGCGCGGATCCATTGCCCCGGGCGGTGACGACTCGTAAGCCACATCGCCACAGAGCCACCGGCCACGTCCTGGGGCACAGTCTGCGCCTCGTGACCAGGCCCAGGCGCCGCCCGCGCTCACATTAGTTTCACGCCCGGAACGGTATTTTGACCGTTGCAGTCTTCTGCTCCGTACAAGGCGATATTTTGACAGACACCGACAAAAATGACGCCGTGGAGATCCAGCGCGTCTTCGAGCTTATTGACGCGCCCACGCGTTCGGCTCAAACCGGCGAGGACACAGGCCAGGCGCGCCGCTCCGACCGCATCCAACCGGCTGCATCACAGCCGCTGATCCTGCTGGTCGACGATCTGCAATCCAATCTTGATCTGCTGCTGATGTTGCTGGCCGACCAGCCCTGGCAATTGGCCACGGCCAGAAGTGGTGCCGAAGCCCTGCGCCTGATCCCTGAACTGCATCCCGACCTGGTCTTGCTCGACGTGCTGATGCCCGGCATGGATGGTTTCGAAACCTGCCGCCAGATCAAACAGCTCGAGGGCGGCGATGATTTGCCGGTCATGTTCCTGACTGCGGAATGCCAGGATCTCGACAAAGGCTTTGAAGTCGGCGCCATCGACTACATCAACAAGCCCTTGCGACGCTCGGAACTGCAGCGCCGCATCGACACCCATCTGAGCCTGTCCCTGCTGACCAAGGGCTTGCGCACCCGGCTGATGGAACGCGAATCGCTGGCCTTGCTGGGAGAAATCGTCGCCGAGGTCAGCCACGAGATCGACACCCCGCTGGGCGTGTGCGTCACGGCTACCAGCGTGCTCAACAACCGTCTGGATTCCCTGGCCAGAGATCTGGAGCATGACCGCCTGCAGCGCGAGGACCTGGCGGAGTTCATCACGACCGCGCGAGAGGCCGGCCGAATGCTGAACGACAATACGCAAAGCGCGCTGGAGATGATGGCCGGTCTGAAACTGCTGGCGGTGGATCAGAGCAGTGGCCGGAGCCGGCGGGTCGCTCTGAAATCCTATGTGGAACTTCTGGTGCGCAACGTCCAGCTGAAACTGAGCGCCGGCGCGGTGCATGTCTGTGTGGACATACCGGCCGACCTGATGCTGTACACCAAGCCGGGCCTGTTATCCAAAATCCTGCGCAATCTGGTCAATAATTCCCTGGTCCACGCGTTCATCGGTCGCGACGCCGGTCAGATCACGATCCAGGCACGCGCCAGCGATTCCGGCGGTGTGGAACTGATCTACCGCGACGATGGCTGCGGCATTCCGGCGGATCATCAGGGCAGGATTTTCGAGCGATTCTTCACCACCCGACCCGACGAAGGCGGCTCCGGTCTGGGCCTGCATCTGGTCCAGACCGCCACCGCGCAATTACAGGGCACGCTGAAGCTGCGCAGCGCGCCGGGCCGTGGCACCGAATTCACTATTCATCTGCCTCACCTGCTCGCCGCGACCCCGCGCGAGGACTCTGGAGAATAAGCATGCAATCGGCGGAGATTCCCGAAAACGAGGCGCAACGGCTGGCCGCGCTACGCGCCTATGAAATCCTGGATACCGAAGCGGAAGCCGCCTACGACGGGATCGTGCAGCTGGTGTCCTATGTGTGTGAAACCCCGATCGCCCTGATCAGTCTGGTGGATGAGCAGCGCCAGTGGTTCAAGGCGCGGGTGGGTCTGGGCGCCACCGAAACCCCACGGGATCTGGCCTTCTGTGCCCACGCGATCAATCAGCAGGGCCTGTTCGTGGTCGAGGACACCCAACTGGACGAGCGCTTCGCGGATAACCCCCTGGTCACCAGTGACCCCAACATCCGTTTCTATGCCGGCGCGCCCCTGATCTCGCGCGAAGGCTACGGCCTGGGGACCTTGTGCGCCATCGACCGCCGGCCGCGTCGCTTCAGCGAGGCACAGCAACAGGCCTTGCTGACCCTGGCGGAGCAGACCCGGGTCCAGCTGGAGCTGCGCCGGCAGACCAGGATGCTGGAGGAACTGACCGCCAGCAAAAATCGCGTATTCAAGCTGCTCTCGCATGATCTGCGCTCGCCCTTCAACGCGGTCCAGGGTTTTGCCGCCCAGCTGGCCGATAACGTCGCGCGCTTTGACCAGGCCAGCATTGCCAGCATGTGTCGGCAAATCGACAATTCCGCCGACCTGGCGGTGCGTCTGGTGGATAATCTGCTGGAATGGTCACGGATTGAAAGCGGTGAAGTCAGCTTCAATCCCACCGCCGTGTCGGCCTTGGACGCGCTGCGCGAGGCCTGCGACTTGATGAGTCCCGCCGCCACTGCGAAACACATTGAAGTCACTTGTTCAGGCGACGACTGTAGCGTTCTGGCCGAACCCCGCATGCTGAACTCGATCCTGCAAAACCTGCTGTCCAATGCGATCAAATTCACCCCGAAGGCCGGACGGATCGAACTGAGCTGCCGGGCGGACGGTGATGCGGCCTTGTTCCAGGTGCAGGACAGCGGTGTGGGCATCCCGGCGGACCAGCAAGCCAGCGTGTTCGACATCGAACACCGCTCGCGACCCGGCACCGAGGGCGAGCCGGGAACCGGGTTTGGCCTGAGCCTGTGTCGGGCTTTCGTCAAGCGCCACGGCGGCACCCTGCAGCTCAGCAGTCAGCCGGGTCAGGGCAGCTGCTTCAGCTTCAAGTTACCCCTGACCTGAAAGCCAGGGCGCGAACTCCAACCGCCGATCTCCGGAACAGCCCGACTCATGCCAGGCGAGCCCGGCGTTCAGGCGTCGCCGTCCTGCGCATGGACGATCATCGCCAGGCGGCTGAGATCGATCGGCTTGCTGACGAAATAATCCGCACCGGCGCTCAGCGCCCGCTCCCGGTCACGGGCATCGGTCGAGCCGGTCAGGGTAATCAACCGGCCATTGAATCCGCTCTGGCGCACGCTCTGAATCAGATCCAGGCCACTGCCGCCGGGCAGGTTCAAATCCGTGATCAGACAGCGCGGTTGAATCCGGTGGGCCATCTCGATCGCTTCGGGCACGGATCGGGCACGCTCCACGCAATGGCCACGCTCGCGCAGCACCACCGAAAACAGCAGGGCCAGCGCATCGTCATCCTCGGCCAGCAGGATGTCCAGGGCCGTATCCGGCACGGCCAGCGCCGGATCCGCGCAGCGCGCCGCCAGCACCGTCAGGGTAAAGCAGCTGCCCTCACCCAGCGTGGATTCCAGTTTCAGGTCCCCGCCCATGCGCTGCGCCAGCTGGCGACTGATGGCCAGGCCCAGCCCCACGCCGGGGGCGTCTTCATCAACGCGTTCAAAGGCGGTAAAGATACGCTCGACATTGGCCGGGGAAACGCCCGGACCGCTGTCTTCCACGGCCAGTACCAGACGCCCGTCGCGCCAGCTCAGATGCAAGCCCACGAAGCCCTGTTCGGTGAATTTGCAGGCGTTACCCAGCAGATTCACCGCAATCTGGCGCAAGCGGGTCTCATCCAGCTCCACCCAGGCCGGCAGATCCGGCGCGGTCTTGATTCGCAATTCCAGCCCCCGCCGCTCGGTCAGCGGGGTGAACATCTCGCGCAAATCGGTGATCAATTGCTCCAGCTGCGTGGGCAGGCTCTGCACGATGATTTCGGAGGCATTGATCCGCCCCTGCTCCAGCAGATTATCGACCAGGGTCACCAGATAGCGGGTGGCCCGGCGCACCGCGGCGGCATCGCCCGAGTCGGGATGGAGCTTGAGCAGGCGATCGGCATAGCCCTGGATCGCGGTCAGCGGGGTGCGGAACTCGTGCGACATGCTGGCGATGAAGCGACTCTTGGCCGCGTTTGCGCGTTCAGCTTCTTCCAGCGCCGCACGCAGCTGCGCGCTGCTGCGATCGAGCTTCTGCCGCAGCAGTTCCACGTCGTGATGCTGCTGCTGGGTCTCCTGCACTTCGTCGTGACGCTGGCGCGCATCCAGCAGCAGCAGGCGACAGCCGTCACCGTCCGGCTCCAGACTCAGGTCCACCACCGAACCGTTCGGCAGATTGATCAAATCCAGGCTGAGCCTCACGGTCGGGTCCAGGCCATACAGCACCGGCAATTGCGGACAGGCCCATTCACCAACCTCCAGTTCCAGGCCGTAAGCCGTGGCATCCCCGTGCAGGCTGCGCACCACGAAGCCGGTGTCCATTTCCAGACACAGCGGACGACAACGCGCCCAGAGCACCTGTTCGATCCAGGCCCGGGCCCCGCTCATGCCACCATCCGCTGGGCCAGCTGGCGAAAGGCCTCTTCAACATTTTCCCCGGTCAAGGCACTGGAACGCAGCCAGACCTGGCCCGAGGCTTCAAGCGCGGCGATTTGGGCATCGTCCAGCGCCCACTGATCCGCAAGGTCGGCCTTGTTGAGCAGACCGATCCACGGTGCGTTGTCGAGCAACTCGTCGAGCTGCGCACGCAAACCCTGGGCCGCTTGCAGAGTCGCCGGCCGGGTGCCATCGACCACCAGCAGATAACCGGCTGCACCACGCAGATAGCTCTTGTAGGCCGCAGTCGCGGTGTCGGTGCCGGCGATATCCCAGATCACGAACTTGACGCTGGTGTCCGCATCCAGTTCCACGGCCTTGGTATCGATCTTGACGCCCACCGTGGTCAGATACTTGTCATCGTAAGCACCTTGCACGAAACGACGCACCGTACTGGTCTTGCCGACGCCGAAATCGCCAAGCAGACAGATCTTGCGTACCGGGCCACTCATAACCATCCCCCCGCCGGTTGACTCAGGCTCAAGCGCAGGTCCACCCGGCGCAGCGCGGGATTTCGCACCGGCGGCGCACTCGGCATCGGCGCTTCGGCCAGCTGCCAATCGATTGACCGGGCACTGCCCTGAATCAGCTTGCGGATATGCTCAGCGCGCTGCAGGCGCAGCTTGCGGTTGTCCATTTCATTCCCCGTACCGTCGGTAAACCCTAGCAAAGTTCCCACCACGCCCAGTCCCAGCATGTCAGCGAGTTGCCCCAGCCGGAACAGCTGCGCGCTCAGCTCATCAAGCCGCGCGATGGACGCCGCCGACAGCTGCGTGTCGGCATCGAAATACAGCGGCTCCGCGGCCAGCGTAACCGCCAGGGCCTGGGCCTGGGCCCATTCCTGAGGAACCAGGGCCTGTGCTGGCGCCAGCGGCAGGCTGGTCAGCTGCGCCGCCCGGGTCCGCAGGCTGCGCATCCAGGACCAGGCTGCCTGACCGGAGAACGCCAGCCCCGCCGGGGTCTGCCGCAAACTGACCTGGGCGGGCACCGCCAGCTGCTGGCGCAACCGATCCAGGTCGAACCATGGTTCCAGCCCGCCAAGCTCAAGATTGCCAACACCAGGCGGCAGGACTTCAGCCCGCCGCAGCCGCTCAATCCAGTCCGCCGGCGCCTCACCATCCAACACCAGCGTGCCCTCGACAAGCCGCGCTTCCACCTGCGCCGGCACACGCAGCACCCGCCGCGCACGCTGCACCACCAGGCCCTCATCCAGCGAGACAAAAGACTCGAATTCGAGCTTGAACTGGTCCGCCCCGATCCCGGCAGCGCTCAGGATATGCTCAGGGTCGGCCGCCAGAGGATCGCGCAGCCCGCTCAGCCGCCAGCCCCCGGATTGCCGGTTCACCTGGCCAACCACGATTCCGGGCGCGGCGTCGAGCAGGCGCGCGGCGCGGGCCTCGACCGGTTCGACACTGGGCCTGAGCATCCACCAGGCCATGGCCACCAGCAGCAGCAACAGCAGCAGCCCCGGCCAGATCGACGTGGCCTTGCTGGCTTCCTCGCGTTCTTCCTGGTCGGGTTCCAGACACCGTGCAACCTCTTGCTCGATGTGTTCCAGTCCGACCCGTTCGCCGTTGAACCCGGCGAGGACCTCAGCCTCGGTCTGGTGCAGCCGATCCACCGTGTCGGCCAGCCGGTTACGCAGTCGCTGGCCGGGTACGCCGCTGATGACACAAGCCAGGTGCGCATGCTGGCCGGGGGTGATCCAGACGGTGCGCTGCCCCAGTTCCAGGGTCGAGATCTGACTGTCGCCATCAAACGAATCGCGGATGAAATCCTGGATGACATTGAGCATCGCGGAAAACGCGTCGCTGTCCTGTGCGACTACGGCGGCCATCTCCGCCTTGCTGATGACCAGACCCGTGGCCGACTGAATCAGCAAGGCCTGCTCGACCCGGTAATTCATGGTGCGTTCCAGCACCAGCTCGGAAAAGCGCACCCGACGGCGCACGGCTTCCAGACGCCAGGCGATGCCACGCCCGACGCTGTAATTCAGGGAACGCGTAAGATCCTGCAGCGCCTGCGCAATCGCGCGCCGGATACTGGGCCCCATGACCGGAAACAGGATTTCCGCGAAACCGTTCACATCCTCGCGAACGGCTCGCCCCACACCCTCACGAATCGGTTGCTGCAA
>JBFJVB010000140.1:0-8982 GCA_041624435.1 Oceanococcus sp.
GCCGGCGACAGGGCGTTGCGCTTGCCATCATCCAGGCGGATGGTGGCGATGCCGTTCTGGCATTCATAGGAAATTCGTGCATCTGACATGGGTTTGATCCGAACAGGGTGAAAAAAGGGCTACATCATACGGCGGTCGGCACCAGTTTCAGAACGCATCGCCCGGTACCCGCACCCAGCCTTCCATCAATACCCGGGCGGAACGCGACATGATCGCCTTGGTCACCGTCCACTGCCCGTCCACTTGAGTGGCGGCTGCGCCCACCTTCAAGGTTCCGGACGGATGGCCGAATCGCACCGCTTCGCGCGCGCCGCCACCGGCGGCCAGATTCACCAGGGTGCCGGGGATGGCCGCGGCGGTGCCGATCGCCACCGCGGCCGTGCCCATCATCGCGTGATGCAGCTTGCCCATGGACAGGGCCCGCACCGACAGGTCGATGTCCTGGGCGGCGATGGCCTTGCCGCTGGAGGCGGTGTACGCCGCGGGCGGTGCCACGAAAGCGACCTTGGGCGTGTGCTGGCGCGCGGCGGCCTCGTCCACATCCGCGATCAGTCCCATGCGCACCGCGCCGTGCGCGCGGATGGTTTCGAAGCGGGCCAGGGCCTGCGGGTCGCCGTTGATCGCGTCCTGCAGTTCGGTACCGGCATAGCCCACATCCGCGGCATGGATGAAAATGGTCGGAATGCCGGCGTTGATCAGCGTGGCCGGCAGGCTGCCGATGCCGGGAACCTCCAGTTCATCGACCAGATTTCCGGTGGGAAACATCGCCCCCTCGCCATCGGCCGGATCCATGAACTCCACCTGCACTTCAGCGGCCGGAAAAGTCACCCCGTCCAGCTCGAAATCGCCGGTTTCCTGTACCTGGCCAGCACGCATCGGCACCCGGGCGATGATGGTCTTGCCGATGTTCTGCTGCCAGATGCGCACCGTGCACAGGCCGTCGGCCGGAATGCGGCTGGCCTCAACCAGGCCATTGCTGATCGCAAAGGAGCCCACCGCCGCGGTCAGATTGCCGCAATTGCCGGACCAGTCCACGAAAGGCTTGTCGATGGCCACCTGGCCGAACAGATAATCCACGTCGTGATCGGGCTGCTTGCTTGGCGCCAGAATGACCGTTTTTGAGGTGCTGGAGGTTGCCCCGCCCATGCCATCGGTGTGTTTGCCGTACGGGTCCGGGCTGCCGATGACCCGCAGCAACAACTTGTCCCGCGCCTCACCTGGCAGCTGCGCCGCCGCCGGCAGATCGGACAAGTTGAAAAACACGCCCTTGGACGTGCCGCCACGCATATAGGTGGCGGGGATTTTGATTTGCGGGGCAAAGGCCATGCTGTGTTTACCTGTAGAACTGGACATAAAAGCGGCAGTCCGGACCGGGCGCCACTTCGTGATGAATGCCGGGCTCGACGATGCCGGGCTGGCTTGCATCCAGCCGGTGTTCGGCGAGTTCGGGCTCGAGAATGCGGTAGATCAGTGTGCCCTGTAGCACGATGATCTGTCCCCAGACGCCGGCCTTGGTGTTATGCCGGCGCAGCAATGCGGCCGGCACGGTCTGGCTGCTGAATTCCGGCGTGCGCCGATAGGGCGCCACTGTAGTCGGCAGGGTCTTCATGCCGCCTCAGGCCGCCTCGGACTCCAGAAAATCCTGGGCAAAGCGCTGCAACACGCCGCCGGCTTCGTAAATCGACACTTCCTCGGCGGTGTCCAGGCGGCACCGCACCGGCACTTCCAGGTGTTCACCGTTCTTGCGGGTGATGCCCAGGCTCAGGGTCGCGCCGGGGGTGCGTTCGCCGATCACGTCGTAGACCTCGGTGCCGTCGATCTGCAGGGTTTTGCGCGTGGTGCCGGGCATGAATTCCAGCGGCAGGGTGCCCATGCCGATCAGATTGGTGCGATGAATACGCTCGAAGCCTTCGGCGACAATCGCCTCCACCCCGGCCAGACGCACGCCCTTGGCCGCCCAGTCGCGCGAGCTGCCCTGGCCGTAATCCGCACCGGCGATGATGATCAGCGGCTGCTTGCGCTGCATATAGGTTTCGATCGCTTCCCACATGCGCATGACGTCGCCTTCGGGCTCGACCCGGGCCAGCGAGCCCTGCTTGACCTGACCGTTTTCCTGCACCATCTCGTTGAACAGCTTGGGGTTGGCGAAGGTGGCGCGCTGGGCGGTGAGGTGATCGCCGCGGTGGGTGGCATAGGAATTGAAATCGACTTCCGGCAGGCCCATCTTGGCCAGGTAGGCCCCGGCCGCACTGGCCAGCTGGATGGCATTGGACGGCGACAGATGATCGGTGGTGATGTTGTCCCCCAGCACCGCCAGCGGGCGCATGCCGCGCAGCGTGCGTGGCGCGGCCAGGGCGCCTTCCCAGTACGGCGGGCGGCGAATGTAAGTGCTTTGCGGGCGCCAGTCGTACAGTGGCGACAGACCTTCATCCTCGACAATCTCGAAATTGAACATCGGATCGTAAACCGCCCGGTACATCTGCGGCTGCACGCTGGCGGCGACCACGGCATCGATCTCCTCATCGCTGGGCCACAGGTCTTTCAGGCGGATCGGCTGGCCGTCGCTGTCGGTACCCAGCACATCTTTTTCGATGTCGAAACGGATGGTTCCGGCAATGGCATAGGCCACCACCAGGGGCGGCGAGGCCAGGAAGGCCTGCTTGGCATAGGGGTGAATCCGACCATCGAAATTACGGTTGCCGGACAGCACGGCGGTGGCGTACAGGTCACGCTCGATCACTTCCTGCTGGATCTTGGGGTCCAGCGCGCCGGACATGCCGTTGCAGGTGGTGCAGGCGAAGGCCACGATGCCAAAACCCAGCTGGTCCAGCTCGCTTTGCAGGCCGGCTTCTTCCATGTACAGCTGCACCGCCTTGGAGCCCGGCGCGAAGGAGGACTTCACCCAGGGCTTGCGGCGCAGGCCTTTGGCATTGGCATTGCGGGCGAGCAGACCGGCGGCAACCACGCTGCGCGGGTTGGAGGTATTGGTGCAGGAGGTGATGGCGGCGATGATCACCGCGCCATCGGGCATCTGGCCCTCGACCTCTTCCCAGGGGCCGGCGATGCCGCGGGCGGCCAGATCGGCGGTGGCCAGGCTGGCGTGGGGATTGGACGGCCCGGCCATGGTGCGGCCGACGCTGGACAGATCGAAGTGCAGTACGCGCTCATACTCGGCGGTTTTCAGGCTGTCCGACCACAGGCCGGCCTGTTTCGCATAGGTTTCCACCAGCCGCACCTGGGCCTCTTCGCGGCCTGTCAGACGCAGGTAGTCGATGGTCTTGTCGTCGATGGAAAACATCGCCGCGGTGGCGCCGTATTCCGGCGTCATATTGGTGATCGTGGCGCGGTCGCCCAGGCTCAGGCTGGAGGCCCCGGCGCCAAAGAATTCCAGATAGGCGCCGACCACTTTTTCGCTGCGCAGGAACGCGGTCAGTGCCAGCACGATGTCGGTGCTGGTGATGCCGGGCTGGGCGCGACCGCTCAGCTCCACCCCGATGATGTCGGGCAGGCGCATCCAGGAGGCGCGGCCCAGCATCACGGATTCGGCTTCCAGGCCGCCGACGCCGATCGCGATCACCCCCAGCGCGTCCACGTGCGGGGTGTGGCTGTCGGTGCCGACCAGGGTGTCCGGAAAGGCCACACCGTCGCGCGCATGCACTACCGGCGACATTTTTTCCAGATTGATCTGATGCATGATGCCGTTGCCCGGCGGCACCACATCGATGTTCTTGAAGGCTTTCTTGGTCCAATTGATGAAGTGGAAGCGGTCCTCGTTGCGGCGGTCCTCGATCGCGCGGTTCTTCTCGAAAGCGTCTTTTTCGAAGCCGGCGTGCTCCACCGCCAGCGAGTGATCCACGATCAGCTGGGTGGGCACCACCGGGTTCACCTTGGCCGGGTCGCCGCCCTTGGCCGCGATCGCATCGCGCAGACCGGCCAGATCCACCAGCGCGGTCTGCCCCAGAATGTCATGGCAGACCACCCGCGCCGGAAACCAGGGAAAGTCCAGATCACGCTTGCGCTCGATCAACTGGCGCAGCGATGCGCTCAGTGTGGCCGGATCGCAACGCCGCACCAGATTCTCGGCAAACACGCGCGAGACATACGGCAGCTTGGCGTAGGCGCCCGGAGCGATGGCATCGACGGCAGCCTGGGTGTCGAAATAGTCGAGATCGGTGCCGGGGAGATTTTTGCGGTATTCGGTATTCATAGTGAACTCTTGGGTGCGGTTAAGCGGCGCGGCGAACGCCTCTATAAGAATCGTGTAGGAGCGAGCGCAGGCTCGCGAATTCTGCGCTTGGGATGGCACCGAGCGCCGTTTCGCGACCCGCGTTGCGGATCGCTCCTACGGGGGTGTCGGGTGGCGATGCCATTCCTCGGCTGTGTGGGTGTAGGAGCGAGCGAACGCTCGCGAATTCTGCGCTTGGGACGGCACCGAGCGCCGTTTCGCGACCCGCTCTGCGGATCGCTCCTACGGGGGTGTTCGGCGGTACGTTTCGGACCCTCGTTCCCTTCCGTAGGAGCGAGCGAACGCTCGCGAACCCGGCGCTCGGCCGGAGCTCGGCACGGGTATCGCGATCGGCGCATGCGCAGCTCACCGGGAATGCCTAGGATTTGGCTTTGGCAAACAGGCCGTCCAGCTTCTGCTCGAAGGCGTGGTAATCAATCGCCTCATACAGCTCCATCCGGGTTTGCATGGTGTCGACCACGTTCTTCTGCGTACCGTCGCGGCGGACCGCCTGATAGACATTGTCCGCCGCCTTGTTCATGGCGCGGAACGCGGACAGGGGATACAGCACCAGGCCGACATCGGCATCGCGCAACTCATCCACGGTGAACAAGGGCGTGGCGCCGAATTCGGTGATATTCGCCAGTACCGGCACGCCGACGGCGGCGGCAAACTGCTTGTACATGGCCAGCTCGGTCATGGCTTCGGGGAAGATCATGTCGGCGCCGGCCTCGACACAGGCGACCGCGCGCTCGATGGCCTTGTCCAGGCCCTCCACCGCCAGCGCGTCGGTGCGCGCCATGATGACGAAGTCCTCGTCGGTCCGGGCATCGACCGCAGCCTTGATTCGATCCACCATCTCCGCCTGACTGACGATTTCCTTGTTCGGCCGGTGGCCGCAGCGCTTGGCGCCGACCTGATCTTCGATGTGCATCGCTCCGGCGCCGGCCTTGATCAGCGAGCGGGTGGTTCGGGCCACATTGAAAAACGAACTGCCGAAACCGGTATCCACGTCTACCAGCAGGGGCAGATCGCAGACATCGGTGATGCGCCGGGTATCGATCAGCACATCTTCAAGGCCAGAGATACCCAGATCCGGCAGGCCGAGCGAGCCGGCGGCCACGCCGCCTCCGGACAGATAAATGGCCTTGAAACCAGCCCGCTTGGCCAGCAGGGCGTGGTTGGCATTGATCGCGCCGATGACCTGCAAAGGTTGCTCGTCGCGGACGGCGGCGCGAAAACGGGCGCCGGCTGATAACTGCTTGCTCATGGTGTTCATCCGTTGGTAATGGGAACCTTGACGGCGTCCCGGAACAGATTCAGAAGGATCTGTCTGCGCGTGATCGGTGCCCGGACGGCGCCAGGACAGCTCCAGACAGCAGGGAATGCGACCTGAATTGATCTGCCAGGCTCATCAAAGGCGACATTTTGCCATTCGCGCAAGGTGTTTCCCAAATGCTTTTAAATTCAATGGCTTACATGCATTTCGGCGGCAGAATAAAGAATAAAGCCTTTAAAAACAGAGACTTGTGGTGATCTGGGCTGCGATTGGGCCGCTGATCAAGCCGCGCGCAGCAAGCGGTTTTCGCACAGGGCGTTGAGTCCGGAGAAAACCCGCAGCAGCGGCCCCAGGTGCGGGCCGAGGATGGGTTTGCCGGTGGTGAGTAGCGCAACCGCGGTGCCGGTGTCCCGGCGCGCCCAGGTCAGGGTGTTCGACAGGCCCAGATGGCCGAAGGTGCTGCGGCGATTCCAGCCATACAGTCCCAGGCCGGCGTGACCCAGCATGAAACCCGGCGAATACAGCATCGGCAGACCAATCCGGCGATCCAGGCTGGCCCGCTTGCCCCGCGGCACCAGCGCCCGATCCACGGTTTCGCCGGCGAAAACACGCTGGCCTGCATGTTGGCCCCGGTCCAGCAAGCATTGGTACAGCGTGGTCGTATCACGTGCCGTGGAGATGACATTGGCGGAAGGCACAACCGCGGCAAGAAAACGCCGGTCGTTGGACATTTCGACCGCATATTCGAACGGGGCGCCGACGATGCGCTGCAACTGCCAGGCGATCGGTCCGGGCAGCACGCCGGTCGCCGCATTGACGGCGATGCGATCCAGCTGCGCTGGGGGCAGGCCGAAATCCAGGTAACCCAGGCCCAGCGGCTCTTTCAGATACCGTCGCAGCAGGTCCTCGGGCGCGGCGCCGGTGGCCTGGCGGATCACTTCGGCGAGAATCAGCCCGCCGGACAGGGCGTGGTAATTGATCGGGCCGCCGATTCGCCCGCTGGGTTTCAGCTCACAGATCAGATCGTGCAGGGTCTGGCGATCCAGCAGCGTCGCCAGGTCGAAGTCATCCGCGGGCGAAATCGGCAGCAGGTGCAGAGCGGCGCGGTGAGTCAGCACATCGCGCAGACTGATCCGGGCTTTGCCATGGCGGGCAAAGCCGGGAATGTAGTCGGCAATCGGCACATCGATATCCAGCTGGCCGAGTTCCTGGAGCTTGTGGGCCAGCATGGCGCTCACCGCTTTACCGGCTGAAAACAGATTGATCGGTGTCCTGACCGTGAGACCCTGAGGCGCGTCGCTGCGTGCGCCGGGCGAATTGCCACGGGCATGGCCGATGGCGCGGTCGAGGATGACCTGGCCCTGGTGCCGAATGCACAGCTGAATGCCGGGTTGCACGCCGCTGGCATAAACGGCGCAGATGCGTCGCCATAATTCCTCGACCGTGCCGGCGCTGAGCCCCACCGTGGTTTCATTTACTTCCTCGCCGATATCGGTGATCCCGGCAAGATCGCTGGGTACATCGACGAGGCGGGAATAGTGCCGCAAGGGATTGATCATCAGGTTCGGGCTCGGTGGATGTAGAGCATCAGGGTGGGGCGGAGATTCACTGGAAATTCGGCGCGCGCTTTTCAACCAGGGCGGCGAGCCCTTCGGCGAAGTCGGCCGTGGCGAAACGCGCGGTCTGCTGGGTCCGTTCGGCTTCGAGCTGCGCGGCCAGGTCCCGGCTGCCCGCGCCGCGGATCAATTCCCGGGTCTGGGCGATGGCCGAACTGGAGAGGCTGGCCAGCTGTTGCGCCAGTTCCAGGCTACGCGCTGGAAGCTCGGCGTCAGGGACGCATTCCCAGATCAGACCCAGCTCGGCGGCGCGAGCGCCGCTGATCGGCAAACCGGTGAGCAAATGGCCCATGGTGCGCTGCCGGCCCAGAGCCCTGGGCAGAAAGTAGCTGCAGCCGGCGTCCGGGACGATGGCCAGCTTGTCGACGAACGGCAGGACGAATTGGGCGGACTCGGCGGCCAGGGTGAGATCGGCGGCCAGCGCCAGACCGGTACCGGCGCCAATGGCCGTGCCCTGAACGGCGTTGACAATGGGTAATGGAAAATCAGCAATACGCAGGATCAACGGGTTGTGCGCGTTCTGCATGGCCGCATTGACATACTGGGGCAGGGCGTTGCGATGGGCGAGCATTTCGCGCACGTCTCCGCCGGCACTGAAGCTTGGCCCCTGGGCGTCGATCAGCACCGCGCGCACGTTTGGATCCTGTGCGGCCTCATCGAGTGCAGCGAGCAGGGCCTGGGCCATCGCCAGGGTCAGACTATTGTGCGCCTTCGGCCGGTTCAGGGTGATTCGACGCACGCTGCCGTGGTCGCAACACACAAGGGCCGGGGTACTGGGCTGATCGCTCATGCTGGAATAATTCCTAACGTTTGTTAGAAAATATACCGGTTCCTGCCTGCTTCTGGCCAGTCTTGCGCAGTCGTTGCGGTGATTCCCTGGCTCGGCTGGGGCAGTATGCTGCGCGGACCTCATCGGATTTTCGACATGCCGACCCAGTTTGATCCTGATATTTGCCTGAGCGTGGACAATTTCATCGCCCGTGTGGAGTTCTCGCGACCGCCGGATAATTTCTTCGATGTGCCCCTGATCGAGAATCTGGCGGCCATCTTTGCCGAGCTGGACGGGCGCCCGGATTGCCGGGTGATCGTGCTCGCGTCCCGGGGCAAATGCTTTTGCGCGGGCGGGCGACTGCTGCCCGAGGTCGGCGCCCCACCGGCCTTGCTGGCCGCTGAGGGGCCGGACAATCCGCTGTATCTCGCCGCGGTCAGCCTGTTCCGCATCGCCAAGCCCATCATTGCCGAAGTCCAGGGGCCTGCGATTGGCGGCGGTCTAGGCCTGGCCCTGGTCGCCGATTTTCGCATCGCCACACCGTCGGCACGCTTTGCCGGTAATTTCGTACAGCTGGGCCTGCATCCCGGGTTTGGGGTCAGTCACACCCTGCCGCGTCTGATTGGTGCGCAAAAAGCCGGCTTGATGTTGCTCACCGGGCGCAGGATCAAGGCCGAACAGGCGCTGGACTGGGGGCTCATCGATGAGCTGGTGCCGGCAGCAGAATTGAGCCAGGCCGGCATGCGGCTGGCAGCCGAGATTGCCGCAGCCGCACCTTTGGCCGTGGTGTCGACGCGGGCGATCCAGCGTCGCGGCCTGGCCGAGGCGGTGCTGCAAGCCACCCGGCATGAATTCGCCGAGCAACGTCAGCTGGCGCAGAGCGATGATTTCGCCGAAGGATTACGCGCGGTGGCGCAGCGCCGTCCCGGTCGATTTCAGGGGCGATGAGCCAGATGCCTCAACCGGGCCCGCCCGGTTTCGCTGCCCCTTAGAGACGTAGGAGCGAGCGCACGCTCGCGAATCAGCCTTGAACCAAACCCCAATGCCCATTCGCGGCTGACACCGCTCCTACGAGGGCGGGTCCTGGGAAGGC
>JBFJVB010000141.1:0-8974 GCA_041624435.1 Oceanococcus sp.
CCGGTCTGGAACCCAGGCGACTGGCCGAGGAATTCCCGCGTGGCGATACCAGTCCCTTCGAATCCGCGCATCGCTTCATGGCGACCCTGCACCATGATCATGCGGGCCACTGGATGATCTACATCAAAGGTGCGCCAGAAGTGGTGTTTGAGCGCTGCCGCTGGCAGCGCGGTGAGGCCGCAGACAGCACCTTCGAGCCCGCGGTCTGGCTTGAGCGGCTGGAGGAGATCGGGCGTCGCGGTCAGCGGGCCCTGGCCATCGCCGCACGCCCCCTGGCCGCGGCGCAACAGACGCTGGTGTTCGATGATGTGGCCGGAGATCTCGTGCTGCTGGGTCTGGTCGGCATCATTGACCCGCCCCGCAGCGAGGCCATCGAGGCCGTGGCGGACTGCCGCAGTGCCGGTATCGCGGTCAAGATGATTACCGGCGATCATGCCACCACGGCCAGCGCCATTGCCCAGAGCATGGGGATCGGCACAGGGCGGCCTGCCCTCACCGGAACCGAACTCGACCAGATTGATGAAGCGGCATTGCGCGACCAGGTCGCGACTGTTGAGGTGTTCGCCCGCGCCAGCCCCGAACACAAGCTCCGTCTCGTCAAAGCCCTGCAGGCCAACGGAGCCGTGGTCGCCATGACCGGCGATGGCGTCAATGACGCGCCGGCGCTGAAACGTGCCGACGTGGGTGTGGCCATGGGCCTGAAAGGCACGGAAGTGGCCAAGGAGGCGGCGGAGATGGTGCTGGCGGACGATAATTTCGCGTCCATCGCCCAGGCGGTCCGGGAAGGTCGCACGGTCTACGACAACATCAAAAAATCCATCCTGTTCATCCTGCCCACCAACGGTGGCGAGGCCCTGACCATCCTGGCCGCGATCGCGCTCGGCCGGATGTTGCCGGTGACGGCGGCGCAGGTGCTGTGGGTGAACATGGTCACCGCCGTGACCCTGTCGCTGGCGCTGGCGTTTGAAGCCGGCGAACCGGACCTGATGCAGCGGCCACCACGGCCGGGCAAGCGGCCCCTGCTGGATGGCTTCATGATCTGGCGCATCGTGTTCGTTTCCCTGCTGATGGTCTGTGGAACCTTCGGCCTGTTCCTGTGGGAGCGTCAGCACGGTGCCGAACTGGACATGGCCCGGACCGTCGCGGTCAATGCCCTGGTGGTGGCCGAGGTGTTTTATCTGTTCAATGCGCGCTTTCTGACCGCGCCGGTGTTGAATCGGCAGGGGCTTTCAGGCAACCCGTATGCGTTGCTGGCGGTGGCCTGCGTGCTGGTTCTGCAGGCGCTGTTCACCTACCTGCCTTTGATGCAGACGCTGTTTGGCACGACGGCCATCGCCTGGGACGCCTGGGGCCGTATTGTGGCCTTCGGTCTGAGCCTGTTCCTGCTTGTGGAGGCGGAAAAGGCGCTCTGGCGCCGGTTCGCGCCGAGCAATCGCCTAGCCACGCCAGCGGGATCCGCCCACTGCTGATTCCCGGAGCCGGGGTGGAAGGGCAAAGCGGTTCACCGAACCGAGCGAGCCTGGACGCCTGATCACGTCCGAGCCGCAGCGATGGGCTGGCGAGTGAACACCCCGATCATCGGCGTACCATGCGCGCGCATGATGGGTTCAATCTGGTGATGCAGCGCGTGGTATCGATAAAACGGCACCCGCGGGAACAGATGGTGCACCGAGTGCAGATTCTGTCCCAGCCAGAACCATTCCAGCGGTTTCATCCAGGTCGGCATGATCAAGCTGTTGGTGTTCTGATAACGCTGCGGATTCTCATAGGGCAGGTGCGGACGATAGGCGAACCAGTACGCCGTGAAGAATGCGCCGATCAACCAGCCGGCGAGCAGCAGGGCCAGGGCCGACTGGGCGGTAGCAAGATAAACGAAAGCCAGCCGCCAGCTGACCGATAGCAGCAATTCAGACAGATAGATGGCGCGTTCCCTGGCGCTTGCGGTGCCCCAGTACTCGCGGAACAGGAAGGTGTTCTGCACCCACAGAAACTTCAAGCCGGTGATGATCAGCGCGAGCGGCCCGTGGCGCATTCCCTGCACCACATAATCCGGGTCCTTGTCCGCCTGATTGGTGTAGCGATGGTGAGTGAAGTGCTCTACCGTATGCGAGGCATACGGCACCATGATCAGCGGGGCCATCAGGTATCCACACAGGTCATTCACCCAACGCAGGCGCGTGTGGCGGCCATGAATATTGCCGTGAGCTGCTTCATGCAGGGGCGTGTAGGACATATAGGTCAGGCTCGCATACACCAGCAAAGCCGCCCAGAACGGGGTCAAGCCCAGGTTGAACAGCCACAGATTGGCGATGAAGCCGGCCAGGACGAGCAAGGCCATTACGGCAGTCGGCCAGGCGAACAGCCCCATGTGGTCCTTGGCGGCGGTGATGGCCTGTTTATTCAGTGTGCTTAGATTCTGTTCCATGAGTCATCCTGATGGTGTACTGGGACAGGCTCAAGGTAGCGCGTCATCCGTCCGGGGGGCAGGGCATTAACGGCCTGCGTGAATGCATTTGTGGCCAGCGCCATCGGTGCGGCGGCAGACCGCGGCGTGATTCGGCGCTGCGAGAGGCTAAAATGGCCTGCCCTGGAGATCGCATGAGCCTTTCCTCGACCGTCTTGCATCCCATCGTCATCGCCCAGGTGATGCTGAACTTCGCCGCCCGTCACGGCGTGGACCGGGATACCTGCCTGCTGGGCACCGATATTTCCGCTGAACATCTGGGGGCCCAGGACGCCTTCATCACCCGTGAGCAGGAGATGCGGCTGATCGAAAACCTGATTCTGGCGCTGCCGCATCGACCCGCTCTGGGTTTCGAGCTGGGTTTGCAATACAACATCTCGACCTTTGGCATCTTCGGCTTTGCCTTGCGGATCAGCCGCAATCTGCGTGAGGCTGCTCATCGCGCCCTGCGCTATCTGCCGCTGAGCACGGCTTATTGCCGATTTCAGATTGTTGAACAGCGTCGGGAATTCGGTCTGGCCGTGGATCCGGGCACCATTCCCCGGCATTTAAGGCAGTTTCTGCTGGAACGCGACATCGCCACCGGCATCAACCTGCTCAAGGAACTCGGTCTGGCAGGCATCGACATTCAAAGTCTGGAGTTTGTCGGGCCGGCGCCCGAGCATGCCGTCGACATCGAGCGGCTCTGCGGTCTCAAGCCCTGGTATGGCCGGCCACGCAATGCGGTGGTTTTGCGGCGTGAAGATGCCGACCGGCCCTTGCCCATGTACGACGCCAATCTGGTGCGCATGCTGGAAGATCAATGCCGCGTCCAGCTCGAACTGCGTCAGACCACCGGCATCACCGGCCAGGTCCGCAAGCACCTGCTGGGCGAAGCGGGCCTGGTCGCATCCCTGGATGAGGTCGCGGCCCAGCTTGCCCTGTCTCCGCGAAGTCTGCGCCGCAAGCTGGAGGAGGAAGGGAGCAGCTTTCGTGGCCTGGTTGAACAGGAGCGCAAGATGCTGGCCGGGCAGTTGCTGCAAACCACCCAGATGAAGCTCGATGAAATGGCCTTGCAGCTGGGTTACGCCGATACCGCCAGTTTTACCCGCGCGTTTCGGCGCTGGTTCAAACAGTCGCCGGGCGAATACCGGCAGCAGCACCAGCCGTGATCGCCTCTACAGCCGGTTTTCCGGCCAGAATGGCGCGGCATTGTCGCGTACCGGGCTGTCCGTGACCCAGCTGGCTGAACTGGCCGGCGGACTGGGCGTTTTCCTGCTCGGCGTCGTGATCATGACCCAGGGTCTTCGGGGCGTGGCCGGGCCGACCCTGCACCGCCTGCTCGGACGCTTCACCCGCAGTCCTGCATCCGGTGCGCTGACCGGCGCCCTCAGCACCGCGGTACTGCAATCGTCCAGCGCCACGACGGTGGCGGCGGTTGGTTTTGTCGGTGCGGGTCTGCTCAGCTTCCCACAAGCACTCGGGGTGATTTTCGGCGCCAATCTGGGCACCACGGTGACCGGCTGGCTGGTGGCAGTGCTGGGTTTCAAGTTACAGCTCGGTCAGGCCGTTCTGCCGTTGATCCTGCTGGGAATCCTGCTGCATTTGTTTGCCCCCAGGCGAGCGGGTCAGGCCGGTCTGGCCCTGGCGGGTTTCGGTCTGATCTTCGTCGGCATCAGCGCGATGCAAGCCGGCATGAGCGGTCTGGAGGGGCAGATCAGTTTTGCAGGCTTTGCCGGCGATACCCTGTGGGGCCGGCTCCGCCTGCTGCTGCTGGGGGCGGTGATTACCCTGATCACGCAGTCGTCCAGCGCCGGCGTCGCCGCGGCAATCACCGCCGTGTATACCGGCACGCTGGAATTCGAACAGGCGGCGGCCATGGTGATCGGCATGGATGTCGGCACCACGGCCACGGCCTTGCTGGCGACGGTCGGCGGCTCGGTCGAGGCCCGCCGTACCGGTCTGTCCCATGTGGTTTACAACCTGTTCACCGCGGTACTGGCCCTGGTGCTGCTGACGCCTTACAGCTTGATGTTGGAATACTGGAGCCCCGGCCTGGTCGAACGTGATCCGGAGCTGGCCCTGGTGGGCTTTCATTCCGGTTTCAATCTGCTCAGCGTCTTGCTGATCCTGCCCTGGACCGGGCCCTTCGCGCGGCTGATCGAATGGCTGGTCCCCCAGCGTCGAGCCGAGCTGCTGGCCCGACTCGATCCGCGTCTGCTGCGCGAACCGCCGATTGCCCTGGAGGCGGCCCTGGCGAGCCTGAGTGAGGTGGCACTGCGCGAGTGCGCCTGGGGCCAGGCCTTGCTTGGAGGACTGCCGACGGCACAGGATGAGGCGGATCGTCTGGCCGAGGCGCAAGCCGGTTTGCAGCGGTATCTGGACCAGATCCACCTGGAGGATGCCACGTCACCCGAATGGGGCCTGCTTAACGCCTGTCTGCGGACGCTGGATCATCTGCGCCGCCTCCAGCATCGTCTGGTCCAGTTCCGCGGGCAGCCTGAACCCGGTTTCCGGGGAGATGCGCAAAGCATTTCAGCTGCGGTGGCCGAAGACCTGGCGTCGTTTGCTCGCGGTCCTCACTGGGATGCGCTGGCGGCACGCGGAGCCAGGCGCGCAGCAAAGGTGGCGACACAGGCGGAGGCGGTGCGGGACACGGTGTTCGCGCAGGTCGCCAGCGGCCAGGTGGACATCCAGCAGGGTAATCAGCAGCTGGAGGAGCTGCGCTGGTTGCGTCGGGTGGCCAGGCATCTGTGGCGCATCGCCGTGCACCTTGAGCAGGCGCAGTCCTTTTCCCTGTCAAATCATCGCAGTGCCGCG
Organism: Oceanococcus sp.; assembly: GCA_041624435.1. Taxonomy (GTDB): domain Bacteria; phylum Pseudomonadota; class Gammaproteobacteria; order Nevskiales; family Oceanococcaceae; genus Oceanococcus. Next base: position 5,264 of record JBFJVB010000141.1, read on the forward strand.
CGCCAGACCGGTTAGGTCCGGCGCGTCTGAATTCGATAGATCGCCTCAGGGGGCCAGGGGAGGCGGTTGGGCCGGCGGTTCGCTGGCCGCGACGGGTACCAGGTCAAGATGGTTGTCGCCGTCGCCGGTTCGATAGGCGGTCGCGAAGCTTTCGGCCGGGTTGTCCGGATCGGTGAAGCTGTCCACGTACCAGTACTCGCCCTGCGCACCGGTGGGGTCCAGATTCAGCAGCACGTAGCCCTTGTTGTCGAAGTCGATGTAACGAATGTGCGGGTTGTTGGCGATGAACAGCTGCTGGCCTTCCTGCACATCATTCAGCGCGGCGGCGGCCGGGGAGGTGATGGAAGGGGCGGTGAATTCGACCGCCGCCGAGCCGCCCTGGACCGGGTCATAGCTGGCGACATTCAGCGGTTCCTCGGTGACATCGGCACACCAGCTCGAGTGCACGTCGCCCGACAGAATCACCACATTATTGATGGCGTTGTCGCGCAGGTGCGCCAGAATCTGCGCCCGTTCGGCCTGGTAGCCATCCCAGGCATCGCCGTTGATATACAGGCCGGCACCGGTGGTCGCGCCATCACCGACCTGCCACTGGTGAAAAACCATCTGGTTGGCGACGATTTTCCATTGCGCCGGCGAGGAGGCCAGTCCCTCGAGCAGCCAGTTCATCTGCTCGGGCCCCAACATGCGCCGATCCGCTTCGGCGGAGACCGCCGGATCGGCCGGCACGGCGCCAGCTGGCGTTTCCTCGCCGAGAAAGCCGGCCGGAATATCACGGTCATACAGGCGGGTGTCCAGCACAAAGATGTCGGCAAGATTGCCGTAGGGGAAGCGGCGCCAGATCCGGTTGACGTCGCCGGCCTGCGGGTAACGGATCGGCATCCATTCGTCATAGGCCTGCTGGGCCCAGGATTTACGCTCGACCCAGACCCCTTCTTCGCCTTCGGTGTGGTTGGCTGCGCCGTCGCGGTAGCTGTTGTCGGCGCTTTCATGGTCGTCCCAGGTGGTGATGAAGGGAAACTGCCGGTGCAGCTCCATCAGGTCGGGGTCGCGCTTGTAGAACGCGTGCCGGGTCCGATAATCCTCCAGTGACACGATTTCGTGTTCCGGTTCATACGGGCGGACATCGCCATACTGGCCGCTGCCATACTCGTAGATGTAATCACCGGTATGCAGGATCGCATCGAGATCGGCGCGGGAGGCCAGCGCACGATAGGCATTGAAGTAGCCGTGCGCCGCGCTGGCACAGGAGACCACGCCAAAGCGCAGCTGCTCGACGCCGGTCAGCGGAGCGGTGCGGGTCCGGCCAATGGCCGAATCGAATCCGGCCGCCGTGAAGCGGTAGTAATAGGTGGTGGCCGGTTCCAGGCCACCGACGTCGAGCTTCACGGTGTAATCGCGGGCGGCGCTGGCACTGGCCTGGACGCTGGTGAGCTTCTGGCTCAGCTCCGGATCACGATAGATGTTCAGCTCCACGGGTACGCTGTTCTGTTCGGAGGTGATGCGCGTCCAGAAGATCACCCGATCGCTGAGCGGGTCACCGGTGGCAATACCGTGCCGGAACACGCTGTCGGTGTCCGGCTGGGCGCCGCCACCGTTGCCACCATTGGCCGCCATCGGTCCAGAACCGCAGGCCGTCAGCAAGGGCAGGGCGGCTGCCCCGGCGCCGGCCTGGGTCAGAAAATCGCGTCGGCTCAGTGCCAGACGTTTCTTGCGTGTGATCTTGCCCATTTTTGAGAACTCTCCTGTGTCCTGGGTCTACGTATCGACTCGTTATCCGCAGAGCTTAGCAGTTCGATTGCAAGCCAAGGCTGCTGGCGGACCGGTGTCAAGCGCGTTTCCCCTAGTTTAGACGCAAGCGCGCCGCGTCGCTGCCCCCTGATGATTCCGGGCATGATGCGGCGCCTGGAGTACTGCTTTTGCAGCCGGCCGGCTGGTCCTGCGTCGTCGGCGCAGTGCGCTCAGCCCGAGCAGCAGGCTGCCCCCCAGGGCGCCGCCGGCCAACGGCTCAGCGCGGGTTGCTGCGGATACGGTGGAAGCGCAGCCCCCACGCAGATCGTCACACACCTGGCGTTGACCCTGCCGGTCGGGGAAATCCCGGCTGGAAAGATAGTAAAAGCTCAGTTGCGGGCGCCAGCGCGCATCGTCCAGCAGGCGCGCATCGGCGTCCGCATAACCGGTTTCACCGGGCAGCTTGAGCCAGCGGTCGAACCAGGCCAGGGTGTAGTGCCGCAGCAGAGGCTGGCCCCAGCCGCCATCGCCGCCGGGTTCCCAGGCCGAGGTGGGCAGCGTGGGCATCAGGCTCCATTCGTAATGCGTGCCGCCCTGAATCTGGATCTGGAAAACCGGCAGACCGGCATCGCGCCACAGCGCAACTCCAGGGCTTTTTTCCAGCGGGTCGGGCGGGCTGGTCTTGGGCTGGGGCGTCAGCCAGTAGTCCGCGGACTGGCCCATGGCCGGCACGCGGGGGCGGTATTCGCCGACATTCGCGATGGCTTCACCGCCGGCGCCACCGGCCGCCAGATTGTCCCAGGCCACGATCACATCGACCGGGTTGTCGCCGCCGGCGCTGCCCGGCCACGGCTGCAGCCCCTGCACCACCGAAACGCCGCGCGCCCCCAAAGAGTGGCCGGCAAGGCCAACGCGTTCGCGGTCGACATACTGCCAGAACGGGTTGTACGGGGTGGATGGCGCGCGCGTGTAGGTCTGGTTGTGCGCGTAGGGATGCTGCGGCGTCGAGCGGGCGAAATCCACCGCGTCGACCAGATTGGTGACAAACACCGAAGGATTGCTGTTGCTGCCCGCCTCGCCATCGGGGCTGCGATTGTCCGAGCGGCCCTGACCGCGCGGATCGAAACTCAGGACCACGTAGCCATGGCGAACCAGCAGCTGCGCGGCCCACCAGTAGGCTGTTTCCGGTACCTGCACGGAGCCGTTGTTGATCACGATCAGGGGCAGCGGGGTCGCCGGATCGCGGTTGATCGGCATCCACACCCGACCGGACAGGCGGGTGCCCTGGGCATCGAAAAAGATTACCGGTTCGACCTCGCCTTCGGCGCCATAAAAGCTGTCCCAGCCCGGATAGCGGTAGGGGTCGCCGGTGCATTGCTCCGCCCATTCCTTGCAGGCATTGCCGCGGCTGCTCCAGCCGCTATCGGTACGCTCGCGGGCGAGATACTCCTGGCTATTGAGGTAGCTCTGTTGCTGCCAGCGCTGCTGGAACGCCGGGTCGGCCTGAATCGCCGCGGCGTCCAGCGTACGGCTGTAGTTGCTGGCTTCGCGCAGGCTCCATTCCGCGGAAGGATAGGGCGGCGCCTCCTCGGTGGCGCTGCCGGCCACGGGCAGCATGCAAAGCAGGCCGGCGGCCAGCAGGCGGGTCGTGATCGGACCGGTGTAATTCATGTCGTCTCCCTGGGTATGCGGTCAGCCCTGCCGTGGAATAATCAGTCGCGGAGCAAGCGGCTGCTTTGATCAGCGAAACTGCGGCAGCGTGAAGCCGAGCAGGACATTGCGGTCGCGCGCATCCCCCTGCGGTACATCGCCGCCCAGACAGGCCGACCCGGCCACCAATTGCGACACGGCCGTGGTCACATCGTCCACGCTGGTCGGGAACAGGGTGCAGCCGCGGTCGGTCGCCGCCAGCCGCTTGATCGGCTCCAGCGTGTGGCCAAATACCGGTGCGCGGATCACGCCATGGCCGTTGTCCGTGGC
>JBFJVB010000142.1:0-8896 GCA_041624435.1 Oceanococcus sp.
CCGAATTATCTGCTCGAGGTTGACAACGAACTGGTCCTTCCCGTCGGCCAGAAGATTCGCCTGCTGCTGACCGCCAATGACGTGATTCACGCCTGGTGGGTACCGGCACTGGCGACCAAGAAGGACGCAGTGCCGGGTTACATCAACGAGATGTGGACCCGCATCGACGAGCCGGGTATCTATCGCGGTCAGTGCGCCGAACTGTGTGGACGCGATCATGGCTTCATGCCCATCGTGGTGCGGGCGGTGCAGCCGGAAGTCTACGCCCAGTGGATCGCTGAACGTGGCGGCAAGTCCGCCACCACGGCTGCGGTGCAGCCGGTGCAAGTGGCCAGCGCCGCAGCTGCGCCCGCGGCTGCCGCGGCCGAGCCGGCGGTGCTGAGCAAGGATGTCCTGATGGCCGAAGGGGCCAAGGTGTACAAGAATTATTGCTCGGCCTGTCATCAGGCCGACGGATCAGGCATGGCGGCAGCCAATTTCCCGGCGCTGACGGGCGGTCCGATCACCAACGGCCCGGTCGATGCCCACATCGATCAGGTTTTGAAAGGTAAGAACGCCATGGCCGGTTTTGCTTACCTGAAAGACCGCGAAATTGCCGCGGTCGTGACCTACGAACGAAACGCGCTGGGTAACGCGGCCGGTGATCTGGTCCAGCCAGCTCAAGTCGCCGCGCGGCGCAGCAAATAACTTTTCCGGAGTCCGAAAGATATGAGCGAACATCACGATCACCACGATCACGGCCCGGAACCGGGCATCATGCGGTGGGTCAAGACCACCAACCATAAAGATCTCGGCACCCTGTACCTGTGGTTTGCCTTCATCATGTTCTTTATCGGCGGCCTGATGTCGCTGGTGATCCGCCTGGAGTTGTTCCAGCCGGGTCTGCAGTGGGTCAATCCTGAATTTTTCAATCAGATGACCACGATGCATGCGCTGATCATGATTTTCGGGGGCGTCATGCCGGCCTTTACCGGCCTGGCCAACTGGATGATTCCAATGATGGTCGGGGCTTCCGACCTGGCCTTGCCACGGGTCAATAACTGGGGCTTCTGGATACTGCCCTTTGCCTTCGCCCTGTTGCTGTCGACCTTGTTCATGGACGGGGGGGCGCCGGCGGGGGGCTGGACCATGTATCCGCCACTGGTGCTGCAGACCGGTGATGCCTTTCCCTACCTGATCTTCGCGGTGCATCTGATGGGGATCAGTTCGATCACCGGCGCGATCAACGTCATCGTCACGATTCTGAACATGCGCGCGCCTGGCATGAGCCTGCTCAAAATGCCGCTGTTTGCCTGGTCCTGGCTGATTACCGCCTACTTGCTGATCGCCACCATGCCGGTGCTGGCCGGGGCGGTCACGATGCTGCTGACCGACAAATACTTCGCCACCAGTTTCTTCAATGCCGCCGGTGGCGGTGATCCGGTGATGTTCCAGCACGTGTTCTGGTTCTTCGGTCATCCCGAGGTCTATATCCTGATTCTGCCGGCCTTCGGGATTGTTTCCACGATCATCCCCACCTTTGCCCGCAAGACCCTGTTCGGTTATGACTCGATGGTCTACGCGATGGCGTCGATCGCCTTCCTGTCGTTCATCGTCTGGGCGCATCACATGTTTACCGTCGGCATGCCGCTGGCCGGCGAGCTGTTCTTCATGTTCGCGACGATGTTGATCGCGGTGCCAACCGGGGTGAAGGTGTTCAACTGGGTCGCCACGATGTGGCGGGGGTCCATGACTTTCGAAACGCCGATGCTGTTTGCTCTGGGTTTCGTGTTCCTGTTTTCCCTGGGGGGCTTTTCCGGTCTGATGCTGGCCATCGCGCCGGCGGATTTCCAGTACCACGACAGCTATTTCGTGGTGGCCCATTTCCACTATGTGCTGGTACCGGGTGCGGTGTTCTCCATCGTGGCGGGGATCTATTACTGGCTGCCGAAGTGGACCGGTCACATGTATCACGAGGGTCTGGGCAAGCTGCATTTCTGGCTGTCCGCCATCGCCGTCAACCTGACCTTCTTCCCGCAGCATTTCTCCGGGCTGGCCGGCATGCCGCGCCGGATCCCGGATTACGCGGTGCAGTTCACCGACTGGAACGTCGTGTCTTCGGTCGGGGCGTTCATGTTCTTCATCGCCCAGTTCATCATGGCGTACAACTGGATTGCGAACTGCATCATGAGAAAGGGCGAGAAGGCGACGGCTCGCGTCTGGGAAGGCGCCCACGGCCTGGAATGGACGGTGCCGTCGCCGGCTCCGTACCACACCTTTGAAGTGCCACCGGTGATCGCGGCGGAAGAGATTACCGCGGTGCATGACGAACCGCTGACCGCGCACTAAGTGCATCTGACGGTGACTCAGACTCCGAAAAAACGCCCCGGCAATGTGCGTCTGGCCTTGATGCTGGGTGCGGTGGCGGTGGCGTTTTATCTGGCTTTCTTTGTCGTGATGTCGCGATGAAATGGCCGGTCGCGAAATGGCAACTGGCCCGGTTATCCGGGCTGGTTCTGGGCATGTTCTGCTTTGGCTACGTTCTGGTGCCCCTGTACGGCATCATCTGTGACATCACCGGCTTGAACGGTCAGAACAGCGGCATGCAACTGCAGGCCAGCGTTGAGGAAGCGCCGGACCCGGATCGACTGGTCCGGGTCGAGTTCCTGACCACGGTGAACAACCACCTGGACTGGGATTTCGGCGTCGAGGTCAATTCGATGGAAGTTCATCCGGGGCAGCTGTATACCGTGAACTTCTTCGCCGAAAACCGCACCGGCAACGACTATATTGCCCAGGCCAGGCCCAGCGTGGTGCCCTGGAATGCAGCCCGCTACGTACGCAAGACCGAGTGCTTCTGTTTTTCCCAGCAGCCCTTGTCCGCGCATGAACGCAAGGCGATGCCGATGCGGTTCATGCTCGACCCGGCGCTGCCTGCCGAAGTCACCACGGTGACCTTGTCTTACACGATGTTTGATGCAACCGCGCTGGCCCAGGCCGGCTAGTTACGAGCTATTGGAGTAGCAATACGATGTCTACCAAAACAGGCGGATACTTTGTCCCGGCGCCCAGCGCATGGCCCTTTTACCTGACGCTCGGTCTGTTCCTGATGGTCCAGGGCGTGGCTACGTACCTGAACGGCCATGGCGGCTCGCCCCTGACCTGGATTGGTCTGGTCATCGTGATTGCGCTGGTCACGATCTGGTTGCGCGGCGTGATCCTGGAATCAGAGACCGGCAAGTACAACGATCAGGTGGACATGACCTACCGCTGGGGTATGGGCTGGTTCATCTTCTCCGAAGTGATGTTCTTTGCCGCGTTCTTCGGCGCCCTGTTCTACGCGCGTCAGCTGTCCTTGCCCTGGCTGAGCGGGGAAGGCGGTGAAGTGATGACCAACGCGGTGTTGTGGCCCGATTTCGAAAATGTCTGGCCTACCAACGGGCCGGGTGCTCTGGGAGGCGATTTCGGCATTATTCCGCCCTGGGGTATTCCGTTCCTGAACACCCTGATCCTGCTGACCAGTGGCGTCACCCTGACGTTTGCCCACCATGGCTTGATTGAAGACAAACCGCGTTCGACCGTAGTGGCCTGGATGCTGGCCACCGTCGCGCTGGGTTTGGTCTTCCTGTACTTCCAGGCCGGGGAATACGTCGAGGCCTATCAGCATTTGAATCTGACCATGGAATCGGGAATTTACGGTTCGACGTTCTTCATGCTGACCGGTTTTCACGGCATGCACGTGACCCTGGGGACGATCATGCTGATCGTGATCACCGCACGACTGGCCAAGGGCCATTTCAAGGCGGATTCCCATTTCGGTTTCGAAGGTGTGGCCTGGTACTGGCACTTCGTCGACGTGGTCTGGCTGGGCTTGTTCATCTTCGTGTATATCGTCTAGAACGGCCCGTCGCTAGCTAGAAAAGGGCGCCCCGGCGCCCTTTTTCATGTTCAGGGTTGCAGCCCGTGTGGCTGAATCCAGCCCAGCAGATAGCCCAGGACCAGAAACAGAATCAGGCTCACGGACAGGCCCACGCGCACCATCAAGGCATTGACGGTACGCTTCTTCGGCCCGCGGTCATGCATCAGAAAGAACATGGCGAAGCCCAGCGACGTGATGATGGCGATCAAGGCCAAAGTGATGATGATATTCATGGACATGCCCAGTTGAAATTCCGGCCACCGGTCTGGGCCGTGTTGCTGACCCTGAGCGCGGTATTGCTGTTTGCGACACTGTCGCACTGGCAATACCAGCGCGGACAGCAGAAGGCGGATATCATAGCGGCTCGCGCCGCTGCTGCGCGCAGCGTGCCGCTGCGGGTGAGATCCGGCGCGGCGTTGCCGGAGCATGGTCGGCGGATTCATCTGCAAGGCTACTGGCAGAGTGAGCAGCAGGTCCTGCTGGATAATCAAACCCGTGGTCGTCTGGTCGGCGTGCAGGTCTGGACCCCGCTGCGACTGCAGGGTAGCGAATTCCGCGTCCTGGTCAATCGCGGCTGGCTGAGGACTTCGGCCTACCGGGATGTACTCCCGGATACCGGTGATCTGCCTGACGGACTGGTGGAGGTGAGCGGATTTTGGCGAGATCTGCCGCGCGCCGGACTGAATGCGGCGGCGGGAGCGTGCGAGGCCGGCAGGCGTTGGCCGCAACGCTTGAACTATCCGCAGATCGAACAATTGCGCTGCCTGTATGGGGCGTCGCTGGCCAACGGCCTGCTGTTGCTCGATCCGCAGGCCAGTCACGGGTTTGTCCGGGAATGGACGGATCTGGGCATCAAGCCGGTACGGCATTACGGCTATGCGATTCAATGGGGGGCGTTGCTGCTGACCGCCCTGATCCTGTTTGTAGTACTTAATTTGAAGCGAACACCCTGATGACACCAACCAACCGTAACCGGGTGAAGCTGCTGCTTCTGGCCGGCCTGTTCTTCGCCCCCATGCTGATTGCGATCGCACTCTATTTCGGGCCGGAGGACTGGAAGCCCAGCGGCAGCACCGCTCACGGTCATTTGCTCACGCCCGCCCGGCCGATCCCGGCGCTGTCTTTCGAACAGGCCGATGGCAGCGCCGAGACGCTGCTGGGCCAGTGGACCGTGATGCATCTGGGCGTGGGCCCGTGTCTGGATGACTGTCGCGCGCGCCTGTGGCAAACCCGGCAAATGCGCAGTCTGTTGCATCGTCGGCGTGGACGGGTGCAGCGGGCGTATCTGGTGCACGAGGCCGCCGAAGCCGTGGGCCTGGCCGATGAGCTTGCGGCCGAGCACCCGCGGCTGAAGGTGCTGCGCCTGGCGCCTGCCCAGCGTGAAGAGTTCCAGCGCTGGCTGGGGGAACTGACCGTGCGTGAACCGGTGCTGCTGATCGATCCGCTGGGGAACCTGCTGATGTATTACGGCGACGAATTACCGCTCAAGGGCATGTTGTCGGACATCAAGCGGCTGCTGAAACTGTCCAATATCGGCTAGTTGTTATTATTTGCACGTTGTGGCGATGGCTGCGGCGTGCTCTTTCAATTCAGGATTGACTCTGCTCGTGTCTGATTCGATTTACAAAAACCTGGCCCTGTTCACCCTGCTGCTGTGTCTGGGCATCATCGTGCTGGGTGCCTATGTGCGTCTGTCCGATGCCGGACTGGGCTGTCCGGACTGGCCGGGCTGCTACGGCCAGTTGACCGTGCCGGCCCAGGCCGCCGACGTTCAGGCGGCGTATCCGGAACGGCCGCTGGAGGCCGCCAAGGCCTGGAAGGAAATGGTCCATCGTTACTTCGCGTCCAGTCTGGGCCTGCTGATTCTGGCGCTGGCTTTCTTCGGCTGGCGCCGCGGCCCGCCGCGTGCCTTGCTGGCCGGTCTGGTTGGTCTGGTGATTTTTCAGGGCATCCTGGGCATGTGGACGGTGACCTGGCAGCTCAAGCCTCTGGCTGTCACCGGCCATCTGCTGGGGGGCATGGGTACCATGGCCCTGCTGGTCTGGCTGAATCTGCTGTTACGGCCGGTGCCGGCGGCACGCGGCCTTGCAGCGCTGCGTGGCCTGGCCCTGTTCGGCCTGCTGGTATTGATCGGGCAGGTTTTTCTGGGCGGCTGGACCAGCAGTAACTATGCAGCCCTGGCCTGTCCGGATTTTCCCACCTGCCATCGGCAGTGGTGGCCGGAGGCGGATTTTGGTGAGGGCTTCGTGCTGTGGCGGGGGCTGGGTATCAATTACGAATTTGGCATTCTGGACAGCCCGGCTCGCGTCGCCATTCACTGGGCGCATCGCCTCGGCGCGGTGCTGACCAGCCTGGTACTGCTGGCCCTGCTGTGGCGCCTATGGCGGCAGACCACGGCGCGGGTTCTTGCGCTGGTCCTGGGCGGCGCCTTGCTGTTGCAGCTCAGCCTGGGCATCGCCAGTGTCAAGCTGGGTTTGCCTTTGGTCGTCGCCGCCGCTCACAATGCCGGGGCGGCCCTGCTGATACTGAGTTTGACGGTCATCAATGTACAGGCCCGGCGTGAGCATCGGCTCTCGCGGCAGTCACAGCGATCAGGAGAGGCGGCATGCACGCAATCAGCGTGATCAATCGGGACCGGATGCGGGAATATTACGAGCTGACCAAGCCGCGGGTGGTGTTTCTGCTGGTGTTTACTGCGGTCATCGGCATGTTCCTGGCCACGCCCGGCGTGGTGCCCTGGCCGATCCTGTTCGGCGGCGGGGCGGGCATCTGGTTATGCTCATCCTGCGCTGCCGTGCTGAATCAATGGGCCGACCGAGAAGCCGATGCACGCATGGCCCGCACCCGACGTCGGCCGCTGCCGACCGGCAGTCTGAGCGATGCCGAAGCGCTGGGCTTTGCCGCCGTCCTGGGCGTGACCGGCGCGGGCCTGCTCTACTGGCTGACCAATCCGCTGACCATGTGGCTGACGCTGCTGTCGCTGGTCGGCTATGCGGTGGTCTACACCCTGTTCCTGAAACGCGCGACGCCGCAGAACATCGTGATCGGCGGGGCGGCCGGGGCGGCGCCGCCGTTGCTGGGCTGGACCGCGGTGACCGGCGAAATCCATGCCCATGCCCTGATTCTGTTCCTGATCATCTTTGCCTGGACCCCGCCGCATTTCTGGGCCCTGGCGATCGACCGCCGTGAGGAATATGCCAAGGCGGGAATCCCGATGCTGCCCGTGACCCACGGCGTGCATTTCACCAGCGTGCAGATCCTGCTGTATACCGCCATCCTGTTCGCGGTTTCGCTGTTGCCCTTCGTGGCGAAAATGAGTGGCTGGCTGTATCTGGCCGGAGCTCTGCCGCTGGGCGGCTTGTACCTGCTGTGGTCGTGGAATTTGCTGCGCAAGCCGGATGCGGAGCTGCCGCGGCGGCTGTTCAATTACTCCATCGTGTACCTGATGGCGATCTTTGCGCTACTGCTACTGGACCATTATCTACTGCCGCTGAGCTGAGCAAAGCCCCGAGGCATTCCGCTGTCCCGCTGTTTCTTTGCCAGTGCGACCCTGGTCGCCGACCCGGCTGGCCATGGCTGGATCTGCTGCCGCTGCTCAGTCGGGCCGCGCGGACCGATGGCAAGAGACAGAGGGTCTTGACATCTTGATGACATCGCGATTGCTTCACTGTGCACTCCAATTCCCCAGAAGTCGGAGTGCCACATGGTCCCCAGGTCCTATTTGATTCTGTTTACCTTGAGCGTTACTGCCGGCGTGCGCGACATTCAATGGGTTGATCCTTCTCCCTTGCGTCCTGCGGACTGGGAATAGTCCACAGCGATCCAACACAGGAGGATGCGCATGATTCAGTATCACGTCCATAATCAGCCTCTGGGCCTGGAGAAAATCGGTATCTATCCGGGACAAACGGACTTCAATATCGATCGCATCGTGCGGATGGCCGCGATGGCTACCGACTGTGAAGAGGCCGGCTTTTCGATCTTCTCCCGGGGGATGCGGGTGGATGTCGCAACCCACGGCGGGCAGATCCACATCGGCCCGGATGCGATTTCGGTTGCGGCCCTGGTCATGGCCTGGGGCCAGCCGATCTACCAGGACGGCAAGAATCTGGTTCTGCCCAATCAGCCCGACGGGTTTAGCGGCGCTGTGGCGGCCGCGCCGGTGCTGACGCCCAAGGGTGACGTGATCGGTGTGCTGTGGCTGGGGCGACGGAGTCCCGTCAGCCTGCAGAACGACGCCAACTGGAAGGTGATCAATGATTGCGTGCGCTTGATCGAAGATTCGCTCAGCCTGCGACAGACCGCCTTGCGCGACGAGTTGACCGGTCTGTACAACCGCCGCTTTTTCGATGAGCAACTCCAGAGCGAGTGGCATCGCTGCCTGCGACGCGAAGAACCGATGAGTTTGCTCCTGCTGGATCTGGATCGCTTCAAATCCATCAATGACACCGCCGGGCATTGTGCGGGCGATCGGGTAATTCGCCAGGTGGCCAATGTGCTGGAAGGCCAGAGTCACCGGGCGGGGGACTCGATCAGTCGCTACGGTGGCGAGGAGTTCGCCATCCTGAAGCCCGGCTGTACTGCTCAGGCTTCGGTCAAGCTCGCCAATGCGCTGCGCGCCGCTGTTGAAACGGCGGGTCTGGCGCACCCGGGAGAATCGGTGCGAGATGGCGGCGTCGTTACGGTCTCGGTGGGCGTGGTTACGCTGCTGCCATCGCCGTGTGGCTCGGTTCAGGAGTTGATCCATGCAGCCGACCAGGCCATGTATGCGGCCAAGCGTAGCGGCCGCAATCAGGTCTGCCAAGCCGCCGTGACAAGCCAGGAGCAGGCGGCCTGACCAAGTCCTGGTGGATAAAAAAACCGGCCCTGGGCCGGTTTTTTTTCTGCTCTTGAGCTCAGGCCTCGATGGCCAGCCGGAGTTTTTTCAAGGCGGCGGCCTCGATCTGGCGGATGCGTTCGGCGGAGACACCGTACTTGTCGGCCAGTTCCTGCAGTCCG
>JBFJVB010000143.1:0-8796 GCA_041624435.1 Oceanococcus sp.
AACACTGTCGCGGTTGGAGTGAGAGATTTTGCGGACTGGATCAACGATAGATTCGCGGAATCGATGAATAGCCACTCAATAAATGTTTCGCCATGCCGGTAAGGCCACACTTTGTAAGGCGTTACGCCGTCATCCTGGCAGGGTTTGCGGTATTTTCTATGCTGTCTTTGTACTTAATATTTAAGCATTCAGAAGTGTATTTATTGATGCTGCTCATTTCATTCCTTTCTACATTCATTGGACTAGCAAGCTTGGTGTGCGACAACTGCGGAGCAGTCCTCCTTCTGCAGGATAGAACCGTTTTTGGAATACGAACGAAGATATTCTATCCGTGGCTTCCCAAGCGGTGCCCAAACTGCGGGCGATTTGTGCGCTGATAACGAAGCTGAAATAGGAAAATAGGGGTCAGACTGCGGTTTTCGACTATCGCGGTCTGGACTCAGTCGGCATTACGGTAACACCTTACCAATCTCCCGGAGGCCTCTTGCCGCGTAGCTTGGCGGGATGGCTGGACTGCTCCGTAGCGTTGTTCCTGGATCAGCGCACCACGCAACCCAGCGTGGCAATCAGCGTGCGTAGATTTTCTGCACTATGGGAATTTCGCCCTGTACCTCAATCTGATGGCGCAGGCTTGCGATGACAATGGGGTAGAGGTGTGGTCTTACCGCCTGATGCCTAATCAGGTGCATCTGGCCGAATTTCCATCGTCAAGGGATGGGCTGTCGCGTGCCGTGGGCAAGGCCACTGCCGGGGCGCTGGTGGCAGACGGGATGATCAGTTGGTGGAGGAGTCTGAGGTTCTCTAGCGCAGCCGCGATTGCGCGCGGTTTCTGGACCAAGCGGAAGATGCAAAGCTGATGGCAGCCTTGGAGGAGGAAACGACACCGGTGTTCAGGCCGCGCAAGCGAGGTCGAAGGTCAGTTGTACAGGCGGCAGCCGACCGGCTCGATTTGGCATGAACGCGATGGTGTAGCTATCCATTCACCGCAATCCTGAATATAAGGGTAATGGGTGACGTGTCAGCGTAGATCCCATTTACGATGTTAAGACTATCAGGACGCTGGGCGTTCGCCTTGTGCTTTCGGATAGTCACGCTGGTCGGTTACGGACTTCAGTTCACGCCACAGAATTGCGACCAGCAGTTTCAGCGGAACGAAGTTACTGGCCAGCCAGACGCGCAGGGCGCTCCTGCCGTAAACGATCTTCAGTCGCCGCTTGCGGATGCTCTTGATGACAAACTGGGCGATCGCTTCCGGCGGTGTCGTCAGATAGCGTCTGGCAAAATCCTGCCCTTGGGCTGTTTTCACGATATTGGTGGCAATGCCACCGGGATGCACCAGAAAGGCATCAATGGGGCTGTCCTGCAACTCGACCATCAGGGCTTCGGTAAAGCCACGAACGGCGAATTTCGCCGCGCAATAGTCCGTACTGTTCGGTGTGCCAACCAGGCCAAAGATACTGGACACATTGACGATGGCGCCTTCATGGTTAGCCATCAGCTGCGGCAGGAAGGCCTTGGTGCCGTAGAGCACGCCCCAGAAGTTGATGCCCATCATCCGCTCATAGGCTTCGATATCCATGGCCCAGGCTGGCTTCACCGCGCCCTCCACGCCGGCATTGTTGATCACCACATGCGCACGGCCCAGCTCAGCCTCTACGTTGCTGGCAAAAGCATACATCGCCTCCTTGGAGGAGACATCAAACACTTCGCTGTAAATGTCCCGCACGCCTTGTTGGCGGAGTATCTCTTCGGTCTCGGCCAGAGCCTTTGCGCTGTAGTCATTCAGCGCCAGACGCGCACCGAGCTTGCCGAAGGCTTCGGCGTAGGCGCGGCCCATGCCTGAGCCCGCACCGGTGATCACGACAATCTTGTTATTGAAATCTTTCACGGGATGTCCTTTGTGCTCACGCCAGGGCGTGATGCTCGGGCTTGAAGTGTGACGCCATCGCGCGAGAAGTAAAACGCAAGCCTGGGAGCATGGCGATTACCTGCCCGTTGCATTACGGTGACGCCTTACCCATTGCACTACATTTCGCGGTAGCCCCAAGATCTGATCCTTGCGTACTCTAAAGCGTGGCCGCAAGCCTTCAGAAACAGCCGCAGGCAAGCGGCTCGATTGGGTGTGATTAGCAAGGTGTCACCGCAATGCCGCACAATGCATGTCCCGTTGGCTTGCGCCGCTCGGTTCGAATGTCAGCGGCTCTCCGGATTCGGCCGCAGAGCAGGCCTGGGTCAGTCGCCAACAGTACACTGGGGCTGTGTCCGGTCTGGACAGCAAAATGCCGCTTTGAAAAGCCCAACTCCAGCCTCACCCGGAATCGCCATGAAGAAAACCTACTTCCCTGTCAGAACCCTACTCTGGCTCCTGCTGCCATTTACCTTGGGTGCCTCGTTCACGGCCCAGGCGGCGGCCGATATGTTTCTTCAACTCGATGGTATCCGTGGGGAATCCGTCGACCAGTGGTATCGGGGGGATATCGATGTGCAGGCCTTCAGCGAAGGCATGAGCAACAGCCACCTGGTTACTCAGGAAGGGGCTGACAGTGGTCGCACTCAGGTGAGCGCGATAAAAGTCACGAAGTATCTGGACAGATCCAGTCCAGAGTTGCGCCGCCATCTGGCGGCCAACAGAACGATCAGCAGTGCACGGCTGATCGTACGCTATGCGGGGGAAAGGCCGTGGGAGGTTTTTGTCATCGAACTGCGAGATGTGCGGGTCACGGCGATTTCATTGACGGCGGAAGGAGGCGAGGATCGGTTGCAAGAGACGATCGATCTGACCTTTCGAGCGATTCAGTGGACCTATACACCCATGGAGCGCGGCGCCGAAGGTACGCCGGTCAGTGCTGGTTACGACGTCGCGAACCAGGCCACCACAGGCCGATGATGCGGTCCGCCGCGGTCCTGCTTGGGCTGATTGTTGTGGTTGCCTGCGGGCAGCGGGATACCTCGGGCGAGGGTGTCACCGCGCCCGCCGAATCATCCGACGAGTTGGGCGAGCTCGCTTTGGGGCCTGAGGCGAGTTCGCGTGACGCCGCGGAATTTTTCATGGCGATCAACGGCGGAACAGATATTCAGGGAGAATCGCACGGCATTGATCACGAAGGGTGGATTGTCGTGCTGGGTTTCGTGGAGGGCGGCAGGCTTGTCGGGCAGGATCTGTGGGCTGACGGGGTCGTTCACCATGAAAAAGACAAGCTCCGTATCGCCAAATATCTTGATACCAGCAGTGTGCCCTTGCGGGCGGCACTGACCAAGGCAGAGGTTTTTGACGAAGTACGCCTGCAAAGTTCCCAGAACGAAACTGGCGTGACGGTTTACGAGCTCATCCTCACCAATGCCTGGCTGTCTTCGCTCAGGACTCAACCAGCAGGCCAGGGGCGCATGGTTGAGTATCTCAGCTGGGACTACCAGCAACTGGAGATGCGCTATACGCCGATCAATGCCGATGGCTCGGCCGGGGAGACGACAACATCGACCAAGCTGGGACGAGGCCATTGGCGCTAGGGCAGGGCCGACAGCTGCGGTGAGCATGTCTATGCAATTCGCGTGATTTCGTGATTTTGCATTAGGCTTAGCGGCCAGAAATGAAAGGAGTGCCACCACCATGTCCGAGCAATCCGGCGGCGAGATGCAGTTTGATCTGGCCAACGCCTATCGCGAAGAGAATTACACCGATCTGAAAACGGGCACCGTGCGTCGTCTGGTGCCGGTTACCGCTGATGGCAGCGATGATCCGGGTCGTCCGGTGATCTATCAGGGACAGGCGGCGATGATGTCGCCGGCTGGACAGATTCCTTTGCATTTCGAACTGCCGGTGGATTCGCTGTCCGCGGCCATGGTGGGTTTCGGTCCCGGGGCGCAGGCCGAGGCGCAGCGCGTCATGGAGGAATTGCGCGATCTGCAGCGCAAGCAGGAACTGGCCTCGCCGATTATTCAGCCGCCGGCCGGGAAGATTCAGCTGTAGGTGAGGTCAATACGCCGGTTTCCTCGGTGTCTTGTCCTCAGCACTCCAGGCCCTGCCGGGCGGCCACACTGCTCAACTGTTCAGGGCTGCCGCACAACGGCTGCGCTGGGGTTGCCTGCAGCCGTTGTGGTTTCGGGCTCGTTCCTGGGGCTCTGGCCGACACTCAGGGCCCGCTGGGCCCGCTGGGAGACCCCGAAGATCTGCACGCCGCGCCGCGCAAATGCCAGCGGATAGCGCGCTTTGAACCAGTTGGCATCGGCGGCGAAAGCCACGCGTTCAGCCGGGCCGATATAGACATAATCGATACCGTGTCGGTCCAGCAGGCTTGCTGCCTGCGCGGCGCCGAGGAAGATCTGGCGCAGAGCGCGTTCCCGCGGTACCGGGTCGAATCCCAGATTGGCCATCCAGCCGGTAAAACCCAGCAGGATGGGTCTTCCGGCCCAGGCCATGACGGGGTGGTTGTGTGCGGTGGCGGTGAGGAAAACCGCATCCGCAGGGGTGTGCTCACGGACCTGAAGGGCGAGCTCATATTCGGCCTGGGTGCTGATCATGTAGCTGCCCTTGTCCACCCGCAGCAGGCGTTGGATTTCCAGCAGGCCGGTGAGCACCAGGCCGATCGCCAGCAGTGCGCAAGCGGGCATGCCGATTCTTGGAAGGTGGCGTAGCCGCGACAGCGCCAAGACGCAGATCGGTGTCCAGCCCAGGTAGGCCCACAGGAAGATCTTGGAATTGTCCCAGCGATTGGGCTGGATCATCACCAGGTTGGCGAAGCCAAAGCACAGCAGCGCGCCCAGGCCCAGACCCAGCATCTGCGGATTGAACTGACGCCAGCGACTCAGGCCCAGCGCCAGGGCCACGAAGAACAGGCCCCAGAGCTGCCACCACATCAATACCCAGGACCACAAGCCCTCCGGGGCGGTGAAGCCCGGTGCCCAGACCATGTGCCGGTCCATGCCGGCGGCCGGTTGCAGGAAGATCCAGGCCAGGCCGAGCCCGAGTGCTGCCGCGACGGCGCCATAGCTTGACCAGATGCGCCAGCGCTGGGGCTGGATCAGCGCGGTCGCCACGCCAAACAGGGCCAGCGCCATGTAGCTGTGCGTGTGAATAATGGGCATCAGGCCCGCCAGCACGCCGCCGGTCAGAGCGTACCGGTAGGCCTGGGCACCACGTGCGCGCAGGCCGAGGGAAAGCAGGATCAGGCTGAGCAGGGCAAGCGGGAAGCCGAATACAAAGGCTCTTTGCGGCAGCAGCATGCCGGTGAGGAAGTTGCCGGAATACCAGTCATAGCGATCGTGTCGGCTCAGCTCGGTGCTGGGGTAGGCCAGCGCCTGCCAGTCGGCCTGTTGCAAGGCTTGCCACAGATACTCAAAGCCGGCCAGGCCGGCGCCAAGATAGAAAATGCACACGCCCGCCAGGGCCTGCCAGGCCTTGCGCAAGGCGAGAAAAAATACCGCCCAGAGCAGGTAGGGAGTCAGGGCCGAGGCGACAAAGGTGGGCAGGGAAATCGCCCAGTCCAGACTCAGCCCCAGGCGCAGCAGCAGCCCGGAGACGAGATTCACCAGGAAGGGGTAGTTCAAGCCGCCGCCCGCGAACAGCGGGTGATGTTCGAACCACAGGGCCGGAGACCGCTCCGCGAAGCCGATGGCCATCGCGATGTGCAGCGGCCAATCCGACCAGATGTTCAGGTGGCCGGCCCAGATGCCATCGGCGCGGATCTGCAGGGCATTGATCTGCAGCCAGCCACAGAGCATCACCCAGCTCAGGCTTAGGGCCAGCAGGGGCCAGCGGTGCGGGTAAAGCGTGGCGGGCAGATCGCGTAACAACCGTGGCGGTGGCATCGGGGCATGGGACTGAGCCGGCCATGTCCGGCTGACGCGCCACATCCAGTCCTCTGCGGCCTGACGCATCCGCCGGGCCAGCCGGTGCGTGCTCATGGACTTGTTCAGGATGGCAAGGCGCAGTGGCTCTTCAAAGTAACGCGTCAGAAACCAGCTCAAGCCCAGGGCCAGGCTCAGCGCCGTCGCCCACATGGCCGCTTGCCATTGCGGGTCCTGGCCAAAAGGCAGATCGCGGGTGGGCGGAATGCCGGCGATTTTCAGGCGTACGATCAGGAACTGATGCCAGATATACAGGTTGTAACTGATCAGGCCGAGTCCGGACAGCCAGGACAAGGAAAACAGACGGCTCCAGAAACCGCCCTGCAAGACGGCGAGCAAGGTCAGGCTGAAACCGGCCGCCAGAACGGGGGTATACAGGTACTCCAGGGCGCTCGGCCAGAGGGTCCCTGCCAGCAGGGGCGGATCGTAGCGCACGACCCACAGTGCGTAGGCGACGCCGATCCACAGGCTCATGCCCAACAGGCCCAGGAGCCCGGGGTGGCGCAGCGTGCTCAGCCGCGGCTGGTTCACCGCCAGGTAGACCCCGGCAGCAAAGTAAGGCAGTTGGCCCCAGAGCTGGTGACGGTACAGATCGAACAGCTCGGCTGGTCCGCCCAGGGCCCAGAGGCCGACCAGCAACCAGAGCAGCAGACTCAAGACCAGAGCGGTACCGGCGCGTGCCATCCAGTAGCGCCCCAGCGCCGCGAACAGCAGATAGAAATGGATCTCCAGCGCCAGGCTCCACAGCACCGGGTTGAACGAGTGGTAGAGATACTCCGGTGACCAGACCTGCAAGAACAGCAGGTTCATCAGCAGATGGCGCGGCCAGCTGTTCTGCAGGTGCTCGGGCAGGAAGAACAGCACGATAACGAGCAGGCAAAGAAGGTAGGAGGGCAGGATTTTTGCCGCCCGGCGGCGCAGGAAATCCCGGGCATGCAGGGGGCGGCCCGTCGAATAGGGCCAGGCAATACAGAAACCGGACAACACAAAAAACAGCTGAACACCGATGAATCCGGTTTCCGCCAGGATGTTCAGATTCAGCGTGAAGCCGGGCAGGGGCAGGTGCAGTTGGGTCCAGGTCTGCTGCCAGAAATGAAATAACAGCACCAGACCGATGGCCAGTCCGCGCAGGCCATCCACCGCCGGTATATGCCGGCTTGCAGCTGGCGTTGCGCTCATCGCGCGCTCAGCGCGTTTACACGGAACTGCACTATTGCTGCCCGCAGGTGGTCAGGCAGATCCAGTGCGCAACGTGGTGACGGGGAGCCGGATGGATTTGTCTTGACAGCTTGATGCGAGCGAAATTCAATGCCAGAACAGTGCACTCAAAAAATCCAGAGTTTGATTCCAGGAATCCTGGTCGGCGGCACGGTCGTATTGCAGTGGCAGGCCATGGGCCTTGCCGATGGCGTCGGCCCCCGGGTTGGTGAAGGAATGTTTGGCCTGAGAATAGCCGATATAGCGCAGGTCCAGCTTGGCCGCCTGCATCTCCTGGCGAAACGCGGCGACCTGCTCAGGTGGCACAAAGGGATCGGCCTCGCCGTTGAAAACGAGGATTCGGGGGTGATGAACACCGGGCTGGATCGGAACGCCTGAGCCCAGGCTGCCGTGAAAGCTGATCACGCCCAGCAGCTCACTGCCGGCACGCGCCGCGTTGAGCACCACCGCCCCACCAAAACAGTAGCCGAGTGCGGCCAGACGCGAGCCGTCACTGGCCGGGTGAGCCGCCAGCAGCGTCCGCGCGGCCTCAAACCGTGCGGCGATGGCACCAGGTTGCTGTATCGCCGCCTGCATGAACGCCTGCGCCTGCTTGGGGTGGTCGGTGTTGCGGCCATCGCCGTACAGATCCAGGGCCAGGGCCACATAACCTTCGCCGGCCAGCATATTGGCGCGCTGGCGCGCATAGGCGTTGTGTCCCCACCATTCATGAACCACCAGGACGCCTGGTCGCGGGGTGCTGGCAGCGTCGTCGTAGGCCAGGTAGCCGCGGTAGCTTTGCCCGGCCACGGTGTAGTTCAGCTCTTCGCTCACCACCGCGGCTGAGGTCAGTCCGGGGGTGAGCAGGGCGAGGATCAGGGTGAGGTGGCGCATCGGCGGTTTTCCTCCGGGTGGGCAGGCAGTTTGCCACGCGTTGCGGCCAATCGGTACCGAGTTGGCGCAGGCAGGGTAGAATGCCAACTGCCGCATGTCGGTGACCAATACCGTTCGATCCAAAGCCGGCCTGGCCGGTGGCTGAAGTAGATGGCTGATAACGAAACACGCAAGAAGAATCAACAGCGAAACCGGCGAGCGCGCGAGGAATGGCTCCCGGCTTTGATTGCCAAATATCCCGACACGTTTTTCGAGGATCCGCGAAAACGCAAACCCTTGAAGGTGGGGATTCATCTGGATGTGCTTGCCGACGAGACCAATGCACTGGCGAATTACCAGTTGACCAGTGCCTTGCGCTGGTACACCGGTGCCTATGGCTATCAGCTCGCGCTCAAGGAGGGCGTGGCCAGGGTGGATCTGAGCGGCGCGGCCAGCGGAGCGGTAACCGCAGAAGATGCCAAGGCTGCGGTGGAAAAAGCCAAGATGATCAAGAATCGGATGAATGCAGCCAAGGAACAGAAAGTTCAGGCGGAAAAATCCGAACGCTGGATGAACAAGCTCTCCCGGATCACCACCAGCGGAACCTGATATGCCTGAGATTGCCAGCGTTATAGCGCGCCTGCAGGCCGGAAACCGGCGCTTCGTCGAGCATACGCAAAAGTCCGGCGGTGGAATGTTGCCTGCTGATCTGGTTGACGGTCAGTCCCCGTCGGCGATCATCCTGGGCTGTTCGGACTCCCGGGTTCCGGCCGAGATCGTGTTCGATCAGGGGCTGGGCGATCTGTTCGTGATTCGGGTGGCCGGGAATATCGTCGCCCCAACCCAGATCGGCAGTGTCGAGTTCGCGGCCACGCAGTTTGC
>JBFJVB010000144.1:0-8708 GCA_041624435.1 Oceanococcus sp.
GACCCGCGCAATAGTCTCCGGTCGCCTCCGGACTCATGGCTCCGACAAAGATCGCCCCGACATGCCGAATCCGATCGACCCATTGGCGCGCATCGGCCAGCGCCAGTTCCAGATGCTCGGGGGCCAGCTGATTGGCCAGGCGCACGGCTTCGTCAATATCCCGCACCTGGATCAAGGCCCCACGCGAGGCCAGGGAGCGGGCGATGATGCTGCCGCGCGGCTGAGTTTGCAGCTCGGCAGCCAGAGCCCGGGCCACCGCCTCCAGATGTTCAGGATCCGGGGATAGCAACAGGGCCTGAGCCTGTTCGTCATGCTCGGCCTGTGCACACATGTCCAGGGCCAGCCAGCGCGGGTCCACGCTGCCGTCGGAGATGATCAGCACTTCGGAGGGTCCCGCCACCATGTCGATTCCGACCTGACCGAAAACCTGGCGCTTGGCCGCGGCGACATAGGCGTTGCCCGGACCGACGATTTTGTCCACCGCCGGAATGGTCTGCGTGCCGTATGCCAGCGCGGCGACGGCCTGAGCCCCGCCCAGGCGAAACACCCGATCGACCCCGGCCAGCGCCGCCGCCGCCAGCACCAGCGGATTCAGCGCACCGCTGGGCGCCGGCGCGGTCATGATGATTTCCTCGACCCCTGCCACCTTGGCCGGCACCGCGTTCATCAGCACCGACGAGGGATAACTGGCCTTGCCGCCCGGCACGTAAATCCCCACCCGCTCCAGCGCCGTGACGCGCTGGCCAAGCACCGAACCGTCCTCGTCCTGCCATTGCCAGCTTTCACCGCGCTGGTGCTGCGCATAGGCCCGCAGGCGCGCCGCCGCAGTCTCCAGCGCCGTGCGCTGCGCCGCGGGCAAGCCCGCCAGCGCCGCGGCACACTCCTGGGCCGGGACTTCCAGCGCCGCCACACTGTCGACCTGCTCCGCATCGAAGCGGCGCGCATAGTCGAGCACCGCCGCATCACCGCGCGCGCGGACCTCGGCAATCACCTGCTCCACGGTTTGCCGAACGGCGGCGTCGTCCGAAGGCTCGGCCGCCAGCAAACGCTGCAGCTCGGCCTCGAAATCGGCCGCCTGAGAGCTCAAGCGCGTGATCATCAGGCCGTCACCTCGACCACCGCCGCCAGTTCGTCAATCAGCCCCCGGATCTGCGCGTGCTTCATCTTCATGGCGGCCTTGTTGACGACCAGGCGCGAGGAAATCTGCAAAATGTCCGCCAGCGGTTTCAGACCGTTGGCCTTGAGCGTATTACCGGTATCGACCAGGTCCACGATCACGTCCGCCAGTCCCACCAGCGGCGCGAGCTCCATCGAACCGTAGAGCTTGATCAGCTCGACCTGTTCACCGCGCTGAGCAAAATAATCCCGGGTGATGTTCACGTACTTGGTCGCCACCCGCAGCCGTCGTCCTGCGGGCCGGAAATCCTCCCGAGTCCCGGCCAGGCACAGGCGGCAGCGCGCGATGTGCAGATCCAGGGGTTCGTACAGCTGTGCGCTGCGGTGCTCGAGCAGGACATCTTTGCCGGCAATCCCGATATCCGCGGCGCCATGTTCGACATAGGTCGGCACATCGGTCGAACGCACGATCAGAATCTCGTTCACCGGACCATCGGCGGCGATGCGCAGTTCGCGCGTCTTGCTCAGATCCTGACAGGGACGGATACCGACGCGCTCCAGCAAGGGCAGCGTATCGTCCAGAATCCGCCCTTTGGCCAGGGCCAGGGTCAATTTATCGTTACTCATTCAGGACACCCGCCTGATTTGCGCGCCCAGCTGACCCAGCTTTTCCTCGATGCACTCATAGCCACGATCGATGTGATAGATGCGGTCCACCAGGGTATCGCCATCCGCCGCCAGGGCCGCCACGACCAAGCCGGCCGAGGCGCGCAGATCGGTCGCCATCACCGGCGCTCCGCGCAGCCGCTCGCGCCCGCTGATGATCGCGGTATTGTTCTCCAGGCGGATATCCGCCCCCATGCGCTGCAACTCCGGCACGTGCATGAAGCGGTTCTCGAAAATGGTTTCGTGCACGATACCCACGCCGTCAGCCAGGGCGTTCAGCGCGCAGAACTGCGCCTGCATATCGGTCGGGAATGCCGGATGCGGGGCAGTATGAATGTCCACGGCACGCGGCCGGCGACCGTGCATATCGACCGTGATCCAGTCTTCACCGGTTTCGACGCTGGCGCCGGCGGCGCGTAATTTCTGCAATACCGCATCCAGCAGGTCGGCCTGGGTATTGCGCACGGTCACCCGCCCGCGCGTCAGCGCACCGGCGACCAGAAAGGTCCCGGTTTCGATGCGATCCGGCAGAATGCGATGGCGCGCCGCATGCAGACGATCCACACCCTGAATCCGGATCACCGAGCTGCCATCGCCGCTGATCTGGGCACCCATCGCCCGCAGGCAATTCGCCAGGTCAATCACTTCGGGCTCGCGGGCGGCGTTTTCCAGCAAGGTTTCACCTTCTGCCAGCGTCGCCGCCATCATCAGATTTTCGGTACCGGTGACCGTGACCAGTTCCATCACGATTCGGCCCCCCCGCAGGCGATCGGCCCGGGCGCGCACATAGCCGTCAACCACATCCACCTGCGCGCCCATCTCACGCAGTCCGTCCAGATGCACATTGACCGGCCGCGCGCCAATCGCACAACCGCCCGGCAGGGACACGTCCGCCTGGCCAAAACGCGCCAGTAGCGGACCCAGCACAACAATCGACGCGCGCATGGTCCGGACCAGCTCATACGGCGCGACGTGGGTGCTCAAACTGCCTGCATCCACCGTCAGGCTCGGACCGTCACCCAGGGTGACCGTCGCGCCCATCTGCGCCAGCAGGCGGTTCATCGTGGTCACATCCTTGAGATGCGGCACATTGCTGAGTTCCAGAGGCTCGGCACTGAGCAGCGCCGCGGCCAGAATCGGCAGAGCCGCGTTCTTGGCGCCGGAGGCCCGGACCTCGCCGGTCAGCGGAGGGCCGCCGCTGATGAGCAATTTATCCATCGGACTCAGTCCACCGCCGGGGCGCGTGTTTTCAGCGCCAACGCATGAATTTCCCGCCCCATGCGCTCGCCCAGGGTGGCATAGACCAGCCGATGCTGGGCGACCACATTCAGGCCGGCGAACTGGGCCGAAATCACCTCGGCCTCGAAATGGGCGCCGTCATCACCCAGGACTCTGACCTGGGCGTCGGGCATGCCCTGACGGATCAGGACGGCGATATCTTCTGCATTCATAAGTACTTGCTCTTCAGGGTCGCAGCTTGTATCCGCTGCGCAGCAGCAACAGGCAGATCGCCGATATGGTGATCAAAAACCCGCTCACTACGATCAAACTCAGGCTCGCCGGGGCGTCGGCCACGCCGAAAAATCCCGAACGAAATCCGTCAATCATATAAAAGAATGGATTAAAACGAGAGGCCTGGGCCCAAAAGGCCGGCAGGGACTCAATCGAATAGAACACGCCGGACAGGAACGAAAACGGCATGATGAAGAAATTCTGGAATGCCGCCAGATGCTCGAACTTCTCTGCCAGAATGCCGGCAATCATCCCCAGTGCCGCCAGGCAAGCACTGGATAACAGCAACATCGCCAGCACCTGGCCAGGGTGGGCGATGGGCAGGGCGACGAATAACCAGCCGATACCATACAGACACAGCGCCACCAGCACCCCGCGCAGCACCGCGGCGAGCACGAAGGCGGCGAACACCTCGAAGGCCGACAACGGCGCCAGCAGCAGGAACACCAGATTGCCCATGATTTTGGACTGGGTGACGCTCGACGAGGTATTGGCAAAGGAATTCTGGATCACGCTCATCATGATCAGACCCGGCACCAGGAACGCCAGATAGCTGACCCCGGCATAGATCTGCACCCGCCCCTCCAGTACCTGACCGAATACCAGCAGATACAGGACCGCGGTAATGACGGGCGAAGTGACCGTCTGGCCCGCCACTTTCATGAAGCGGCGAACCTCCTTGTGCAGCAGGGTCAGGAAACCGACCCGGTTCATTTCTTTCCCCCGGTGAGCTCCACGAACACATCTTCCAGTGACGGATCACGCATGCCGACATCGACCAGCTTGTAGCCACCGTCCCGCAGCCCGTCCAGGACCTCGCCCACCCGCGGCTGATCCCGGCGCAAGCGAAATTCAATGTGGCCCTCGGTTTGCGCTTCAACCAGCGCCTGTAATTGTGGCGACAGACTTCCCGCGCCCAGCGTGCGCACGCTCAGGAAGCGGAACGGGTGCCGGCCCAGAATCTGCGCCTTGCTTTCCAGGGCCAGCAACTGGCCGTGATCGAGGATCGCTATGCGCTCGCACAGCTCCTCGGCCTCCTCCAGGTAATGGGTGGTCAGCACGATGGTATGGCCTTCGGCGTGCAGACGTCGGGTGAAACCCCACAGCGCGCGGCG
Organism: Oceanococcus sp.; assembly: GCA_041624435.1. Classification (GTDB taxonomy): domain Bacteria; phylum Pseudomonadota; class Gammaproteobacteria; order Nevskiales; family Oceanococcaceae; genus Oceanococcus. Next base: position 4,410 of record JBFJVB010000144.1, read on the forward strand.
CAATTCAACATCCACCCCCGCCGTGGGCTCATCCAGAATCACCACGGCCGGCTTGTGCACCAAAGCCTGGGCGATCAAGACCCGGCGCTTCATGCCTCCCGACAGCTGCCGCAGCTTGGCCTGGCGCTTGTCCTGCAAGTCCAGCGCATGCAGCAGATCATCCAGCCAGGGTTTGACCTGTGCCCTGGTCCGGCCGAAATAGCCGGCCTGGATCAGCAGCACCTCTTCCACGCTGAAGAACGGGTCATACACCAGCTCCTGAGGCACCACGCCCAGTTGCGCCCGCGCCTGACGATAGGCCCCCACCGTGTCGTGTCCCATGACGCTGATGGTGCCGCTGTTCTTGCGCGCCAATCCGGCGATAATGCTGATCAGCGTGGATTTTCCGGCACCATTGGGCCCCAGCAAACCGAAGAATTCACCTTGCGCGATATCGAAACTGACACCTTTGAGCGCATGCACTTCGCCATAACGTTTATGCACGGCATCGATATGAATGGCGGGGGTCATTTAGAATTCGTGACTCAGGCGGAGGCGAATTCTACTGCAAGCCAGTCTTTTCGGCTGTTCGCCCCGCCCGCCAAGGAAACCCCACCGCGCATGATTGCCTCATATCTGGCCGTAATTACCGGACTCGTCCTGCTCACCTGGAGCGCCGACCGTTTCGTCGGCGGCGCCGCCGCGCTCGCCCGCATCCTCGGCGCGCCGCCGCTGCTGATCGGCATCACCATTGTCGGCATCGGCACTTCCGCGCCGGAGATCCTGGTCTCGCTGAGCGCTTCCCTCAACGGCACCCCGAACCTGGCGGTGGGCAATGCCATTGGCTCGAACATCACCAATGTGGCTCTGGTCCTGGGCCTGACGGCCCTGATCACGCCGCTATCGGTCCATTCCGGCGTGTTGCAGCGGGAATGGCCGATGGTGCTGGTGGTCAGTATCCTGGCCTTCATCTTCTGCGCCGACCTGCACCTGTCCACCTGGGAAGGTGGCGCCCTGATCCTGGGTTTCGTCGCGGTTTTTGCCTGGATGATCCACGTCGGCCGCGCCGATCGCAGTGGCGACCCGATGCTGGAGGAAATCGCCAGCCACGAAGAGGAATTGCCTGAAATGTCCAATCGTGCCGCCTGGCTGTGGGTCGCGGTGGGCCTGCTGATGCTGCCGCTCAGCGCTCAGTTGCTGGTTTTCGGCGCCACCAATATCGCGCAGCATTACGGCGTCAGCGATCTGGTCATCGGCCTGACCATCGTCGCCATCGGCACCAGCCTGCCGGAACTGGCGGCCTCTCTGGCCGGGGCTTTGCGCAATGAAGCCGACCTGGCCGTGGGCAACATCCTGGGCTCCAACCTGTTCAATCTATTACTGGTTCTGGGCATTCCGGGACTCCTGAGCAGTCCGCTGCTGGACAGTTCGGTCCGCTCTCGCGACCTGCCCATGATGCTGGGCGTGACCCTGGCGGCCTTTCTGATGGCCTGGAGCTGGCGTGGCAGCGCCCGCATCTCGAGAGTGGAAGGAGCCGCACTGCTCGGTGCATTTATCGTCTACGAACTTATACTGGCCGCAGACATCAACCTGATTTGAGGCGCGGCCTGGCCGCGCCACCGCTGGAGACGAAAGCCCGCACGATGGACAAAGACAATCTCAAAACCATGGGTCGAGCGGTGCTCGAGATCGAGCGCGATGCCATTGATGCCCTGCTCGAGCGAGTTGACGACGATTTCGTCCGGGCCTGCGAATTGCTCGGCGCCTGCAGCGGACGCGTGGTCGTGACCGGGATGGGAAAATCGGGCCATATCGGCAAGAAGATTGCCGCCACCCTGGCCAGCACCGGCACCCCGGCGTTCTTCGTCCACCCGGGCGAAGCCAGCCATGGCGACCTGGGCATGATCACCCCGCAGGATGTGGTCGTGGCCCTGTCGTACTCGGGTGAAACCGAGGAACTCAAGACCCTGCTGCCCTTGATCAAGCGCCAGGGCGTGCCCCTGATCGCGATGAGCGGGCGGCCGGAGTCCAGCCTCGGGCGCGAAGCCGATGTGCATCTGAGCGTGGCCGTGGCCAAGGAGGCCTGCCCCCTGAATCTGGCCCCGACCGCAAGCTCGACCGCCACGCTGGCGATGGGCGATGCGCTGGCCGTCGCCCTGCTCGACGCCCGCGGCTTTACCGCCGAGGACTTCGCCCGCTCCCATCCCGGCGGCAGCCTGGGACGGCGCCTACTGGTGCATGTGCAAGATGTCATGCACCGCGGCCATGAAGTGCCGCGGGTCACGTCTGGCGCTTCCCTGGCCGAAGCCTTGCTGGAGGTGTCACGCAAGGGCATGGGCATGACCGCCGTGACCGATCCCGAGGGCATCCTGCTGGGTATCTTCACCGATGGCGATCTGCGCCGCACCCTGGACCGCAACGCGGACATGCACCGGACCACGGTCGATGAATTGATGAGCCGGGCGCCTAAAACCATCGAGGCCACGCAACTGGCGGCCGAGGCCGTCGCCCTGATGGAGCGGTACAGCATCACCGCCTTGCTGGTCGCCGATGCGCAGGGGCGCCTGGAAGGTGCATTGCATATGCATGATCTGCTGCGCGCCGGAGTCATCTGAATGAGCCCGAGCCTGCAAAGCCGACTGGCCGCCTTGCAACTGGTGGTGTTCGATGTCGACGGGGTGCTGACTGATTGCAAGCTGTATCTCGGGCCCGATGGTCAGGAGTGGCGCAGCACCCATGTCCGCGATGGCCTGGGCCTGAAGAATCTGCGCGCCGCCGGGATTCAGACCGCGGTCATCAGCGGGCGCGGCGCGGGTGGACTGGGCCAACGGCTGGAAATGCTCGGCATCAGCCACTGCTATTTCGGCCAGGACGACAAGCTGCCGCTGTTCGAGCAGCTGCTGAGCACGCTGGGGCTGCGCGCGGAAACAGCTGCCATGGTCGGCGATGACACCCCCGACCTGCCCCTGATCAAGGCCTGCGGCCTGGGATTCTGTCCGGCGGATGCCCATCCGGCCGTGCGTGAAGCCGCCGACTGGATTGCACCCAGCCGGGGCGGCCAGGGCGCGGTTCGGGAAATTTCCGACCTGATCCTCGCCGCGCGGACATGAACCGTAACCTGCCCCGGTCCCCGCTGGCGATTCTGCCGCTGCTGCTGATTCCGCTGATCCTGCTGGTGGTCGCGGACCAGTTGCAGCGCGCGCCGGCTACACCGCGTGCCCAGGCACCGCAGCCACCACCGGAAGCCGACTATTATTTGCGCGAGGCCGAACTCAGCACCATGGATGCGGCCGGAAACTTGCTGTATCGGGTCAACGCGGGCAATGTGCTGCACTATCCCGACCAAAGCATCAGTCTGGATCAGGTGGCCGTGGACTATCTGAACGGACCGTGGACCCTGAGCGCGGAAACCGGCAGCATTCCTGCCGGAGTGCAGACCCTCCTATTGAGCGGCAACGTCAAAATGAACGGTACACTTTCCATGGGCGAGGATGTGCAAGTAAGCACCTCACACATCAAAATCGAATTTGCGCAGAAACGCATCGAAACAGACGCCATTGTGCGGATGAATTCCAAGACCATCGCGGCGACCGCGACCGGTCTGCGCACCGACCTGGCCGGGCGGGAAATCCATCTGCTCTCCAAGGTCAAGGTCCGCTATGAACCTTGAGCTCCGCAAGCTCAGCCGAGCCACCAGCCTGATCCTGGTCCTGCTGTGCTCGCCGCCATCGGCACTGGCCCAGAGCGAAACCCGGCCGGCCTTCATGGACAGTACCCTGGCCGTGGAAATCGAAGCCGACGAAGCCGAACTCAGCGAGGCCCGCGATGTCAGCGTCTATCGCGGCAATGTCCATCTGCGCCGTGGCCCCCTATCGATGCGCGGCGACGAGTTGCGCATCCAGCGTGATCCGGTCGATGGCCGCATCCGCGCCAGCCTGTCCGGCCACCCCGCCACCGCCACGCACCAGACCCCGGATGATGTGCTGCCCGTGGTGGCCTCGGCGCGGCAAATTGTCTATACCACGGTGGCCGAAATTCTCGAACTGGAGGGCGATGCGAAAATTCGCCGCGGCTCCGACCAACTGCAAGGCGACTCGGTCCGCTACGATGTCGCCAACGCCCGGATTCAGGCCGATGGCGGCAAGGAGCGGGTGCGTATCGTCATCAACCCGCCTGCCCAGAGTGCCGGACCCACGCCCAAGCCATGAGCCTTGCCGCCAGCAATTTGATGAAAAGCTACCGGAAGCGCACGGTGGTCGATGGCGTTTCGCTGCGGGTCGCCGCCGGCGAGATCGTCGGCCTGCTAGGTCCCAACGGCGC
>JBFJVB010000145.1:0-8705 GCA_041624435.1 Oceanococcus sp.
AATCGGTGCCATTCACCGCAGCGCGCCGCCACGGCTCCGATACACGTAGGAGCGAGCGCAGCTCGCGAACCAGCGCCAAACCAAACCCCGGCGCCCATTCGCGGCTGAAGCCGCTCCTACAACAAATCGGGGCCATTCACCGTAGCGCGCCGCTACGGCTCCGATACACGTAGGAGCGAGCGCAGCTCGCGAACCAGCGCCAAACCAAACCCCGGCGCCCATTCGCGGCTGAAGCCGCTCCTACGACAGCAAGGGCAAAAAAGGGGTGTAGGAGCGACGCCAGTCGCGAATCGGCCTTGGGCCAGTTTCCGGCCCATCCGTCGCATCAGCGCTCCGACACACGGTCGGCCCAGCTAGTAGGCCAGCAACACCCCGCAACGCCATTGTGTACGCTGATAGCTGGCACCGGCGCCAGCCGCAATGCTGCTGTGCCGCAGTGCGCAATCGAGCGCGGTATCGGCGGCGAGGGCCAGGTTCAGACCCAGGGTCAGCGTGTGGCGGTGCGCGCTAAACCGGTAAGCATTATGGCCGGGCAGGGCATCATCGGGTTCGATCCGCTGGGCGGCGGCGACCAGGCCGGCATTCGGTGGCCGGACGCTGCTGACCACATCACCGGAGCCGAAACCATAGGCTGTGTAGAGCAACAGCCGATCGCTCAGCCGCCAATCCAGATGGCCATCAAGCCTGAACTGCTTGCTGTCGAACACCGCAGCGCGGGCGTGATTGCGGCCGGCGCGCAGTTCGGCGCCGGCACTGAGCCGGGTGGTCCAGCGCTGATTCAGCGCCACTCGTCCCTCGATACCGGTCCGGTCGCGGTCCTGGCTGGCGAATTCGCGGACGTGGGCCTCCAGGGACAGCGTCAGACCCGGCGCGGTGAACCCGGTTCCGAGCTGGCGCCACAGGCCCAGTTCCACGGCTCCCTGCAGCGAGGACAGGCCCGAATGCTGCGGCCTCGACAGTCCTTCCACCCGCAGACTCTGCCAGCCCCCGGCGCGTAGGCCTCGGCCGGCATCCCTGCGCGCGCTCACGGCAAGAGCCCATTCCGTGCTGCTCAGGCGTTGGCTGGCCATCGGCGCGTTGTTGAGATTGTCATCAAAGCCGGCATCCAGACTGCTGTCCCAGCTCAGCGCTGACGCGCTGCCGGCCCCGAGTGCCAGCATGCCGGTCGCGAGCCAGCGGGTAAGGACGGTCTGGAGAGTGCTCATCTTGGGTTAAGCTCAGAGACTTTGCAGCGCAGTATAGGCGGCCCAGCGGCATGACGAAGATCACCGAAACGGCGCGCAGTCGTCGCCTGTTCCTGCTTTCGGCACTGTCCCAGGGCTGTCTGGTCGGCGGGCTGGGCTGGAATACCGCCGCGCTGGCCCAGTGGTTCGGTCGGGTACCCAAACCGCTGCCGCCAGGTCAGTCCATCTTCCAGTTGGACGGCAAGGTGCTGATCAACGGTCAGGTCGCCCGGCGCGACAGCGCGATCCAGGCCTCCGATCGCATCGAAGCCGGCCCCGGCGGCAGCGTGATTTTCGCGGTCGGCTCCAATGCTTACATTCTGCGCGAGCGATCCATTCTGGAGCTGAGCGGCAAAGCGCTGTTTGTCCGGGCGATGCGCCTGGTGTCCGGAGCGCTGCTCGGGGTTTTCGGACAGCGGGAAGAAGACCTGGCCTGGCAGACGCCCAGCGCCACCATCGGCATCCGGGGTACCGCGGTCTATGCCAGAGTCGACCCCGGGATGACCTACGCCTGCACCTGCTACGGACAAACCCGGATCACGGCGCGGGCCGATGCAGGCAGCAGCGAAGTGATTCGCTCGGAGCATCATGACGCGCCGCGCTGGATTCTGGATCGCGGTGAACCCGGTGGGCTGATCATTCCGGCGCCCGTGATCGACCATACCGATCTGGAGCTGATGATTCTCGAGGCCCTGTGCGGTCGCAGCGTGCCCTTCGCGACCCCGGCCCAGCCTTACGCAGGGCCGCGGCGTCGCTACTGACCACGGCCTGTGCTGGCGAGCCGCCTTATGGCGGCGGGGCTTGCGATTCAGCGACCGGGGCCGGGGCCGATTCCGCCAGCAGGCGGCGTGCGGTCGCCTGAGGTGAGCCGGTGTGCCGGGCCAGCAGCGCGTAGGCCACCGGGACCACGAACAAGGTAAACAGCGTTGCCGCCAGCGCGCCGGAAAACACCACGATGCCCATCGCATAACGGGTTTCGGCGCCGGCGCCGGCACTCAGCAGCAGCGGTACCGAACCCGCCGCCGTGGTGATCCCGGTCATCACGATCGGGCGGAACCTCACCCGCGCGGCTTCCGCCAGAGCCGCTTCGAATGCCTGGCCCGCATCACGCAGCTGGTTGGCGAATTCGACGATCAGGATGCCGTTCTTGGCCGACAGGCCCACCAGCATCACCAGGGCAATCTGGCTGTAGATGTTCAGCGTCGAGCCGGTGATCCACAGGCCAAGCAGGGCTCCGGCGATGGCCAGGGGCACGGTGAGCATGATGATGAGCGGGTGAACCCAGCTTTCGAACTGCGCGGCCAGGACCAGGAATACCACGACCAGGCCGAGGATGAATACGAACAGCAGGGATTGATTGGATTGGCGGATATCCTGCGCCTGACCCTTGAAATCGATGGCCACCTCGGGCGGCAAGGTGCTGCGAACCTTGCGCACCAGATAATCCAGGGCCTGGCTCAGACTCAGTCCCTCGGCCAGATCGGCGGACAGGGTGATGGCGCGAACCCGGTTGTAGCGGTTGAGCGCGTTTGCGCCCGCGGTTTCCTGCACCTGCACCAGACTGGCCAGGGGAATCAGCGCGCCGCTGCTGGTGGAACGCACGTAGATGCCGCCGATATCCTGCGGACTGCTTTGCTGTTCGCGCGCGCCTTCCAGAATCACCGCATATTCCTCACCCCCTTCGATGAAGGTGGTCACCCGCCGTGATCCCAGCAAAGTCTGCAAGGTGGCGCCGATATCGGCGACGGTAACGCCCAGATCCGCAGCCCGGTCAGGCAATATCCGCAGACTGAGTTGCGGCTGGGTTTCCGCGTAATCGGTGTCGATACTCAGCAGGCCGGGGTTGTCCTGTTCGATGGCCAGCAGCAACTGGTCACGCCACTGCGCCAGCTGCGCATACTCGCCACCGCCAAGCACGAACTGCACCGGCTGCTCCACGCCCCTGCCGAAACCCTGGCGCATTACCGGGAAGGCTTTGACCCCAGGCAGGTCCGCCAGACGCTGGCGAATATCGGTCATGATCTCCCAGGCGCTGCGGCGTTGCGCCCAGTCGGACAGCACATGAATCACGAACCCGTCATTGAAGCGCTGCACCGAGTAGCTGCGCGGTACCCGCACCAACAGGCGGGTCACCTCACCCGCCTCGACCAGGGGCATCAGGCGCTGTTCGATCTCCAACATATAGTCGGCCATGTAGTCATACGTGGCGCCTTCCGGGCCATTGACCAGCAGGAAGAAAGCACCGCGATCTTCCTTGGGCGCATATTCGGCCGGGATCAGCTTGAACAGCCCGAAGCTCAGGGCCAGAAGGCCAAGGAACAGGGAGGCCATCCAGCGCGGCCGATGGATGGCTTTGGCGATGCGCCGGCCGTAAGCGGCGGTCAGCCTGGCGAAAGCCTGATCGAGGCGCTGCACCAGCCGGGGCGGGGGCTGTTCGCGCGAGCGCAGCAGTCTCGAGGCCAGCATGGGGGACAGGGTCAGGGCCACGATCGTCGAGAAGAACACCGCGCCAGCCATGCACAGGGCGAATTCGGCGAACAAGCGGCCGGTATCGCCCTGCAGGAAGGAAATGGGCACGAACACCGCCACCAGCACCACCGAGGTGGCCACCACCGCGAAACCGACCTGGCGCGCCCCCCGAAAGGCGGCGACCAGCGGAGTTTCGCCTTCTTCGCTGATTCGGCGGTGGATGTTTTCCAGCATCACGATGGAATCGTCCACCACCAGCCCCACCGCCAGGACCAGTGCCAGCAGGGTGAGCAGATTGATCGAGAAACCCAGGGCGTAAAGCGCCATGAAGCTCGCCACCAGGGACACCGGCACGGTGACCGCCGGGATCAGCATGGCGCGAAAACTGCCCAGGAACAGATAGATCACCAGCATCACCAGCAGTACGGCCACTGCCAGGGTTTTCCACACCTCGTCAATGGCTGCGCGAATGAACACGCCGGTGTCGTAACTCTGCTTGATCTCCATGCCGGGAGGCAGCGTCGGATTGAGCCGGTCCTTGAGTGCCTTGACCGCGGCGGACACGTCCAGGGTATTGGCCTTGGACTGCTTGATGATGCCCAGGCCGACCATCGGCACGCCGTTGCCGCGGAAAAAGGTTCGGTCCTCCACCGCGTTCTTTTCGATTCTGGCAACCTCGCCCAGACGCAACAACTGCCCCTGCGGGCCGCGGCCGACAACCAGATTTTCAAACGCCTGTGGGCTGCGGAAACTGCGTTCCACCCGGGCAGTGAACATGCGTTGCGAGGATTCCAGCTGGCCGGCGGGAAGTTCGATGTTCTCGGCGCGCAGGGCGCGCTCCACATCCATGACCGTGAGCTCGCGCGCAGCCAGGGCCTGACGGTCGATCCAGATGCGAATGGCATATTCCAGACTGCCACCGACCCGCACGCTGGCCACACCCGGCAGGATGGAGAACCGGTCCTGCAGATAGCGCTTGGCGTAATCGGTCAGCTCCAGGATATCCATCTTGGTGCTGGTCAGATTGAGCCACATGATCACCTGCGCATCGGTGTCCTGTTTCTGCACTTCGGGCGGGTCGGCTTCCTGCGGCAGGTTGTTCAGCACCCCGGCGATCCGGTCACGCACGTCATTGGCCGCGCCGTCGATGTCCCTGGAACTGACGAATTCCAGAGTCACGTGCGAGCGCCCGTCCTGGCTGGATGAGGAGATATAGCGAATCCCTTCCACCCCGGCGATGCGGTCCTCGATGGGTTTGGTGATCTGCTGCTCGACCACGGCCGCGGACGCGCCCGGGTAGTTGGTCTGGATGGAGACCACCGGCGGGTCGATGTCCGGGTACTCGCGCAGTGAAAGCTGGGCATAGCTGACCACGCCGAAAGCCACCAGCATCAGGCTGATCACGCTGGCCACCACCGGGCGGCGGACTGCCAGATCGGACAGAATCACGGGCGCGTGCCCGCTTGCTGGATCAGTTCCGCGATCGGTACGCTGCCGTCGTAACGCCCCAGCACTTTGAGCGCGCTGCCCGGCCTGAGCTTGGTGCCGCCGTGCACGATCACCCGGTCCTGCGCGCTCAGGCCCTCCAGGATTTCGACCAGGCCCTCTCTGCGCGTGCCGGTTTTCACCTGGCGGCGCTGGGCCTGACCATCACTATTGACGAACACCGCCTGTGTGTCCTGGCGCGGAATCAGCGCTGCTTCAGGCACCAGCAGGGCCTGACGTGAATTGGCGTGCAGTACCACGATCATCAGGCTGCCCGGCGGCAATCCAGGGTCACTTTGCTCCAACCGGGCCTGAAGGCGCAGGCTGCGGGTGGTCGGGTCCAGGGCCACGTCGCGTGCGCTCAACACCAGAGGGAAGCGCGCCTCGGGCTGCCCAGGCCGGTGGGCTTCCAGGCGCGGATCGCGGTCCAGATTGATCAGCGCGGTCTGGGGCAGGCTGAATTCCAGTTTCAGCGCCGACAGGTCGTGCAGCGTGGTGATGCGCTGGCCAGCCTGCAGGTACGCCCCGGGCGAGACATCGCGGATGCCCAGCAGGCCGGCGAATGGCGCCCGTATGATCCGATCCTCCACCGCCGCACGCAGGGACTCGACTTCGGCCTGGGCGGAATGTTTCTGCGCCTGGGCCAGTTCCAGCTCCGCGCTGGAACTCAGGCCCTGTCCGACGAGCTCTTGCAAGCGCTTCAATACGCTGGTTTTTTCACTCAATACTGCGTGTGCGGCGCGCAGATCGGCGGCTTCGGCGGCGTGGTTCAGCTCCAGCAGGATCTGCCCCTTGCGCACCGTGGCTCCCGGCTCGAAGTGAATCCGCGCCACGGTGTCGGCAACGCTGCTGCTGAGCGTGATCGCCTCATTGGCCTGGACCGTGGCCAGGGCCTCGATGCGCTCGCTCCAGGTCCGTGTCAGCACCTGCGCTTCGATCACGCTGATGGGACCACCAGGCTGGGCCTGAGCCAGACCGCAGAGCAAGCACAGCACGATGCCACCAAGCGTTGGGTGTTTGAGCATTTGAGACCTCAGGCCAAGAAGCAACAGGAATCGGGCTACGCGATCCGCGGCGACCGGCTTAGACTACACCTCCACCTGTCGAGCCGATCGCGACCCGGCCATGCATCATCTTACTGAAATCGCGCTGTATCTCGGCGCTGCCCTGGTCGCCGTGCCGCTGTTTCGCCGGCTGGGTTTTGGCGCGGTGCTGGGTTATCTGGCGGCCGGCATGCTGCTCGGGCCCTCCGGCCTGAGCCTCATCGACGAGGTCGAATCGGTGATGCAGGTCGCCGAGATCGGCATCGTGTTCCTGCTGTTCGTGATCGGGCTGGAGCTCAAACCGGCGCGTCTTCAGGTCATGCGCCACGCGATTTTCATCAACGGGGCCGCGCAAATGCTGCTGTCGGCCGTCCCTCTGGCCTTCGTGGTGGCCTGGGTCTTCGATCTGGCCCCCATCCCGGCCGCCCTGGTCGGCTTTGCCCTGGCGCTGTCATCCACCGCGTTCGTGTTGCAGACCCTGGCCGAGAAGCGCCAGCTCAGCACCTATCATGGCCGCGGGGCCTTCGGCATTCTGCTGTTTCAGGATCTGGCGGTGATTCCGGCCTTGGCGATTCTGCCTCTGCTCGGACAGGATCCGGCCCAGGCCGATACGCTGTCTTTAGGCGTGCAGGCGCTGCTGGCCGCCGCGGCGATGGCGGCGCTGGTCCTGGGCGGACGGTATCTCTTGCGCCCGGTCCTGCGCGCGATCGCGCTCTGGGGCAATGAAGAAAGTTTCACCGTGATGGCTCTGCTGCTGGTGATCGGTTCCGCGCTGCTGATGGAAAGCGCAGGTCTGTCGATGGGCCTGGGGGCTTTCATCGCCGGGGTGCTGCTGGCGGATTCGGAATATCGCCACGAGCTGGAAGGCAATATCAATCCGTTCAAAGGCGTACTGCTGGGGCTGTTCTTCATTTCCGTGGGCATGTCCGCCAATTTCGCGGTCTGGCGGCACGACGCCGGTTTGATCGTCAGCGGTGCGCTGAGCTTGCTGCTGATCAAGGGGCTCACCCTGTGGATGGGCTCGCGGCTGTTGGGCGTGGATCGGGTCAACGCCCGGCAGCTGGCGCTGATCCTGGCCCAGGGTGGCGAATTCGCCTTCGTGTTGCTGTACGCCGCGGTGGCGCAAAAGGTATTGCCCGCCGCTCTGGTCGAACTCCTGATCGCCATCGTGATCCTCTCCATGATGCTGACGCCGGCGCTGTTTGCGCTGAGCGACTGGCTGGGCCGGACGGCGCGAATTCTGCACAGCAAGGAGCCGTACGACCTGATCGAAACCTCGGACCCGCCGGTGATCATTGCCGGATTCGGTCGCATGGGCCAGGTCATCGCCCGGGTACTGCAAATGCGCGGAATCGCGTTTACCGCGCTGGAAAAGGATGCCGCTCACGTCGCCCTGGTGCGGCGCTGGGGCAACAAGATCTATTACGGTGAATCCACCAATCTGGAAACCCTGCGGGCCGCCGGCGCAGGACGGGCCAAACTGCTGGTCGTGACCATGGATGATGCGGAGAAAGCCGCGCGGACCATCGAGCTGGCGCAGCGGCATTTCCCCCATCTGCAGATCTACGCCCGGGCCCGGGATCGTCATCATGCCCTGCATCTGATGGCGCTGGGAGTGACCGGGGTGATTCGGGAAACCTGGTTGTCGAGTCTGGAACTGGCGGGCGAGCTGTTGCAGGCCCTGGGGGATGATGAAGAGACTGCGCACTACACCACCCGCGTGTTCCGGCAGGCGGACGAAGCCTTGCTGACCCGCCAGATGGCCCATCGCCACGATCTGGACAAGATGATCCAGAGTTCCCACGAACTGCGCGAGGAACTCGCCGAGTTGTTTGAAAATGATCCGCGGGTGTCCCTGCTGCCCAAGCGGAAAACGCCGACCAAAGCAGCAGCAAAGAGCGCCTGAGCTGGCCTTGTCCGCATGCGGGTCCGGATTGCGTAATTCGTCTTACGCTCTTGGAAGGACGCCCCGATGCGCTACTGGATTGTTTGTCTGCTGCTGTTGCTGAGTCACGAATCCGCCCAGGCGGCCAGTCTGAATGGTTGCGACACCAGTTGGCCCCTGGGCAGGCAGGTGGTCCGGGTGGGCGATGAGGTGGGCCGGACCCTGCGCAGCATTGCCCGCAACAAGCACCGTGTGCAGTGGCTGCGTGGCCCGTCGAGCACGCAATGGACCTTGAGCATGCCCGGGCACAATCCCCGCACCATTCATATCAAGATCAAAAGCGGCCGGATCGTCGAGCTGTGTCAGTACTCCGGCTGAAGCCCGGCCATTGTAGGAGCGGCTTTCGCCGCGAATGGGCTTTGGGTTTTGGTTTGGCGCTGATTCGCGAGCTGCGCTCGCTCCTACGGGGGGGGGGGCGGTTTTACCCTGCCCGTTGTAGGAGCGGCTTCAGCCGCGAACGGGCCTTGGGTTTTGGTTTGGCGCTGATTCGCGAGCGTGCGCTCGCTCCTACGGGGCGCGCGGTTTTACCCGGCCGTTGTA
>JBFJVB010000146.1:0-8697 GCA_041624435.1 Oceanococcus sp.
ATCACCACCAGCAAGTTCGTGCAGACGCCCCATGGCGTGTATTCACTCAAGACCTTCTTCCCCAGTCAGCTGGTCGCCGCCGACGGAGTCGCGGCTTCGGGTGCCGGGGTCAAGGCGATGATCCAGAAGCTGGTCGCCCATGAGCTGCCCGAGCAGCCCCTGCGCGATGTGGATCTGGCAGCGATTCTGGCCAGGCGCGGCGTCAAGATCGCGCGCCGAACCATCGCCAAATACCGCGAGTCGCTGGGGATTCTGTCCTCCAAGGAGCGGCTGGAGCAATACCGGATTCAAACCGTAATGCAACGGCAAATCCACAACCCTGCATTGGCCAGGCTGGCCAGTTAGGCATCGGACGGGAGCCCGAGATGAATGAGATAAGAACGGTTGTGGTTGATGACCACGTGGATTTTCGCCGCCTGGCGCAAGCCCTGCTGAATGAAATCCAGGGAGTCGAACTGATCGGATTGGGTTGTGATGGTGAGGAGGCCATCCATTTGAGCGAGCAGCTCCGGCCGGATCTGCTGCTGATGGATCTGTCCATGCCCCGCATGGGCGGGATTCAGGCCACCCGCCTGATCAAGGCCCAGGACAAGGCGCCGCTGATTGCCATCGTGAGCATCTACGACGATAACGAACATCGCGCGCATGCCGCTCGCGCTGGCGCCGATGCCTTCATCAACAAAGCCGATTTTCTGGGTTCCGTTGCGCGTTTGATCGACAATCTGCGGGAGGGTGGGCATGTCAACTTCGCGAATTCTGCTGCTTGATAGTGACGAGAAGCGTATTGCTCAAGTGCGCGCGGTACTCGAGTTCATCGACTATTCGCCCGAGATCCAGGATGTCGCCGAGGCCGGCGTGCCGACCGACAAACCGCGGGAATATATCGCGGTGGTGCTCGGCAAGCTCGAGCCGGCCCAGAGCGAGGCCGTCAGACGCTGGCTGAAAGCAGACCCGCAACATGCGCCGCTGCTGATGTTGCCGGATCTGCATGGCGAAACCCTGGGGTTTGATCAGGCGGATGTCTGGTCGTTGGATTATCCGATTCGGGCGCCGCAACTGACCGAGATTTTGCGCCGCATCAGTGTTCAGCAACTGGATGCACTCAGTGTGCCGCAAGCCGAGGGGCCGACCGGCAATACCCTGTCGATCCGACGCGTGCGCAAGATGATTGCGCAGGTGGCGGCTTTCGATACCACGGTGCTCGTTACCGGCGAGTCCGGGACCGGCAAGGAAGTGGTTGCCAGGGCGATCCACCAGAGCTCCGGGCGCAGAGACAAGCCCTTCGTGGCGGTCAACTGTGGCGCGATCCCGTCTGAATTGCTGGAAAGTGAACTTTTCGGTCACGAAAAAGGCGCTTTTACCGGGGCGATCTGTGCCCGGCCCGGGCGTTTTGAGCTGGCCGAAGGCGGGACCTTGTTCCTCGACGAGATCGGCGACATGAGCCTGCCGATGCAGGTCAAGATTCTCCGTGTTCTGCAGGAGCGGGCGTATGAACGCATCGGCAGCAATACCTCGCGGCAGTGCGATGTGCGCATCATCGCCGCCACCCACCGCAATCTGGAATCGCGAATCGGCGAGGGTGCCTTTCGCGAAGATCTGTACTACCGGCTGAACGTATTTCCCATGGAAATGCCGGCCTTGCGTGACCGGCTCGAGGATCTGCCCCTGCTCATCACCGAGATAGCCGACGAACTCAGGGAATTTGGCCGCGGCGATGTGCACTTCAGCCCCGAAGCGATTCACGCACTGCGTTCCTATGCCTGGCCGGGCAATGTGCGGGAGCTGGCCAATCTGATTGAGCGGCTGGCCGTGCTGCATCCGAATTCAACGGTCGATGTCGAGCAGCTCCCTGATCGCTATCAGCCGATGTCGAAGCGCGGCGCGTTGGCGCCGGGCACCGAGGGCGTGTTTGCCCAGGACGTGTGGAACGATGCGGCGGGCGAGAATCTGCCCGAAGAAGGTATTGATCTGAAAACCTATATTGCCGGCATTGAGCAAAGCTTGATCCGACAGGCTCTGGATCAATCTGGCGGTGTGGTTTCGCAGGCGGCGCAACTCCTGAAACTCCGTCGCACGACCCTGGTGGAGAAGCTGCGAAAATATGATCTGCAACGGCAGCAGGTGGGTTCCTGAACGCCTCTGCCAATTTTTCCCGCCCCTTCGCGGCATGAATATTGCTCCTGCCCGAATAACGTCAATCCGGTAGGCCGCAGGCCGGCGAGCGCTAGGCCGCGGTGCCTGCCAAAGATGGGAAGTAAGCATGGATACCAGCACAGTCAACAGCGTTCTCAGTCAGATCCGGCAGCTCCAGGGTCAGCATTTTCGACCCGAGCAGAGCCAGGGTGCAGGCAGCGCGGCGGCGCCCAGTGCTCAGTTCGGCGAGCTGTTGAAGGACGCCATGCAGGAGGTCTCCTCAACCCAGCAGCAGGCCGCCGCGGTCAGCAGCGCTTTCGCTCGTGGCGAAGCCAATGTCGAACTGGCCGATGTGATGCTCTCGCTGAACAAGGCTCAGGTGTCCTTCAAGGCCATGGCCGAGGTCCGCAACCGCCTGGTGTCGAGCTATCAAGACATCATGAACATGCCGATCTAGGTGGCGGATCAAGGATGACGACGCGTGCGCATTCCGATCACGGCAGGCGGGGCCATAGCACTGGGATGTCCGGCGATGAGCGCTCATGAGTGAGCTCGAACCGGCAGCGGCAGGCCCGGGGCGGGTCGCCAGCGGCATGCAGAATTTCAATCTGGCCGAGTTTCTGGGTAGCCCCGGCGTGCGGCAGCTGGCGGCGCTTTTCGGCGTCGCGGTCGCGGTTGCGGTTGGCGTTACCGTTTTCATGTGGTCGCAAAAGCCCGGCATGCAGACCTTGTACGCCGGACTGTCCGATCGGGACAGCGCCGAGGTCGTCGAGGCGCTGCGTCAGGCCGAGATACCCTTCAAGCAGGACGCCGGCACCGGTGCGGTGCAGGTCGCCGCCGAGCAGCTCCATGAGGCGCGGATGAAACTTGCCGGGCAAGGGCTGCCACGCAGCGCTGGCGGCGGGTTTGAGATGATTCGCGAAGAGCAGGGGATCGGAGTCAGTCAGTTCCTCGAACAGGCGCGCTATCAGCACGCTCTGGAAACCGAGCTGGCGCGGACGATCAGTCAGCTGCAGTCGGTCCGCAATGCCCGGGTGCATCTGGCGATCCCCAAGCGCAGTGCATTCGCGCGCAACCAGCAGTCGGCAACGGCTTCGGTCCTGGTGGCCTTGTATCCCGGGCGGCGTCTGGAAGGTGGGCAGGTGGACGCCATCGTGCATCTGGTCGCTTCGAGCATTCCGCATCTGCTGGCCAGCGCGGTCAGCGTGGTGGATGAATCGGGCAGGCTGCTCAGCCGGCATGACGAAAACGGCCTGGGTTTGAGCGCGAATCAGCTGAACTACCGCAGCCAGCTGGAACAGAATTATCGTTCGCGGATCGAGCAACTGTTGTTGCCCGTCATGGGGCCGGGCCACATCAGTGTGCAGGTCAGCGTGGATCTGGATTTCAGCCAGGTGGAAGAAACCCGGGAAAGCTACGCCCCGGACAAGACCGCGCTGCGCAGTGAACAATTTTCCGAAAACCGGGAGGTGGAGCAGGCGGCTTCCGGCGTGCCCGGGGCCTTGTCGAACCGGGTTCCCGGTGAGGCGGGGGGCAACGCCGCGGCGCAGCCGGCCAGCAGCCGTCAGGGCACGCGGAATTTCGAAATTGATCGCACCGTCAGTCACACCCGTAGCCAGCCTGGGCGCATTCGCCGGATCAGCGCCGCGGTGCTCATTGATGACCTGCCTGTGGCGGCGGGCGAGGACGCCAGCGCCGACGCGGCGGTTGATCAGGCCCAGCTCGCGAAAATCGAAGCCCTGGTCAAGGACGCGATGGGTTTTGAAGCCTCGCGCGGCGACACGGTCAGTGTGCAGAGCATCAGTTTCGTCACTCCCGAAATCGTCGATGCCCTGGACGTACCGCTCTGGGAACAACCGCTGGCACGGGAGATCGGGCGGCAATTGCTGGGTGCGCTGCTGCTATTGATCGTGGCTTTTCTGGTCTTGCGACCGGCGCTTAAATCCGCCCTCAAGCCACCGTTGCAGGTGTCGACGCTGCCGCCCACACCCTTGGGCGGGCGGGTGGAAACCGTTGGGGAGGTGGCGGAAGCGGCCGCACCCATGCCACCAGTGGCGGGCCTGGACAGCAAGCTCAAGGTCGCGCGTGATGCCGCCAAGGAAGATCCCAAACGGGTCGCGCAACTGATGAAACAGTGGGTCGGCGATGACTGAGCCCGTGGATGACATCGCGGGCAATGAGCGCGCCGCCATTCTGCTGATGTCGCTGGGCGAAGAATCAGCGGCTGACGTGCTCAAGCATATGGGTGCCAAGTCGGTGCAGAAGGTTGGCAGTGCCATGGCTGCGCTGCGCAACGTGCCGCGCGAGCGCATGGAGCTGGTGATCGACAGCTTCGTCTCGGCCCTGGATTCACAGACCTCGCTGGGGATCGGCGGGGATGAATACGTCCGGAATGTGCTGGTTTCCGCCCTGGGCGAAGACAAGGGCGGCAGCCTGATCGATCGGATCCTGGTCGGGCGCAACAGCAAGGGTCTGGAAGCGCTGAAGTGGATGGAAACGCGGTCGGTCGCCGAACTGATCCGGCAGGAGCACCCACAGATCATCGCGATCGTTCTGGCCTATCTGGACGCGGATCAGTCGGCAGCCATTCTGAGCCTTCTGCCCGAGAGCCTGCGGGTCGACGTCACCATGCGCATCGCCAGCCTGGACGGGATTCAGCCCGCGGCACTGAAAGAGCTGGATGACATCATGGAGCGGCAGTTTTCCGGCTCCGAAAATCTCAAGTCTTCGAATGTCGGCGGAGTGAAAGTCGCGGCGGCGATACTCAATACCATGGACGCCCAGGCCGAGCAGCAGCTGATGGAGTTGCTGCGCGAACGCGATGAGGCCCTGGGCCAGCAGATCGAAGATCTGATGTTCGTGTTCGACAATCTCAGCGATGTCGATGATCGTTCGCTGCAGCGCTTGCTGCGCGAAGTGCAGAACGATCAGCTGGTCCTGGCCTTGAAGGGGGCGAGCAAGCAGGTCAAGGAACGGATTCTGACGAACATGTCGCAGCGCGCGGCGGAAATGTTGCAGGACGATCTTGAAGCGGCCGGTCCGGCCAAGGTGTCGGATGTGGACGCGGCGCAGAAAGAGATTCTGGCGGTGGCGCGAAAACTCGCTGACGACGGGGAAATCAGCCTGGGTGGCCAAAGCGAAGAGATGCTATGAGCACCGGCGAGGACTCACGGGTCTGGCATGACCTGGAGGGCGCCAAGGCCTGGGCGATGCCGGAACTGGATGCGGCGCCACGTTCCAAGCCGCAACAGGCCAAGGACACCGCACCACCGACCGCGGCCGAACTCAGTGCCCTCCAGCAGCGCGCCTTTGCTGAAGCGCATGCCGAAGGGTATGCCGCAGGCCTGGCCGCGGGTGAACAGGCAACCCAG
The DNA here is from genome assembly GCA_041624435.1 of Oceanococcus sp. Taxonomy (GTDB): domain Bacteria; phylum Pseudomonadota; class Gammaproteobacteria; order Nevskiales; family Oceanococcaceae; genus Oceanococcus. Next base: position 5,505 of record JBFJVB010000146.1, read on the forward strand.
GCGGCCGTTGAGCGGCTGCAGACAATTGCCGCAGGCCTGGCCAAGCCGTTGGACGAGCTGGATCGCGATCTGGAATACAGCCTGAGCAATCTGGCCTTGATTCTGGCGCGCCGCATCGTCGGTCGGGCGGTGCGGGAAGACCCGGAATCCCTGCATTCTCTGGTGACTCAGGCGGTGGAGATTCTCGGTCGGGACATTGAATCCCGGGTGGATATCTATCTGCACCCGGAAGATCTGCAGTTGCTGAACGAGCACATGGCGATTGATCCGAACTGGAAACTGCACCCTGACGAGGAGTTGCAGGCCGGCGACGTGCGGGTCAAGCGGGGCCTGGCCGAAGTCGACGGCCGTTTGCAGCAACGCCTTGATCGCCTGGCGGCGGAGATGCTCAATGGCTGATGCCGCCAGCGCGCGCGATAATTTTCGTGCGGCCCGCCAGCTGCAGTTGGCGGATCGTCTGGCCGCGCGTTGTGCCCGGACCGGGGTGTCCTCCGGCCTGGTGGTCTCGGGCAGTTTGCGGCGCGTGATTGGCCTCACCCTGGTCGCCGAGGGCTGTCATGCGGAAATCGGCACGCGTTGTCGTATCGAGCATGAGGATGGTCCGGGAATTGAAGCCGAAGTCGTGGGCTTCTCCGGCGACAAGCTCTACCTGATGCCAGCGGCGCAGCTGACCCATGTCCAGCCCAATGCCCGGGTCGTGCCGCTGGGACGTCAAGCCGAAGTGCCCCTGGGCAGCGCCGTGCTCGGGCGCGTTCTGGATGGCGAAGGCCACCCGATTGATGAGAAGGGCCGTTTGCGGCCCGAGCGCTACGGCCGTCTGCATGCCCCGCCCTTGAATCCCTTGAGTCGGGCGCCGGTCGAGCAGGTGCTGGATGTGGGTGTGCGCTCGATCAACAGTCTGCTCACCATCGGGCGCGGTCAGCGGATCGGCCTGTTCGCCGGCTCAGGCGTCGGCAAGAGCAATCTGTTGGGCATGATGACCCGCCACACCACCGCAGACGTGATTGTGGTCGGACTGATCGGCGAACGCGGCCGGGAAGTTCGGGATTTCGTGGTGAATACCCTGGGCGAAGCCGGGATGCGAAAAGCGGTGGTGATCGCCAGTCCAGCGGATCAGTCGCCGCTGATGCGGCTGCGGGCGGCCTATCTGGCCACAGCGGTCGCTGAAGGTTTTCGCGACGAAGGCAAGAATGTGCTGCTGCTGATTGATTCCCTGACTCGATTTGCCCAGGCACAGCGGGAAATCGGCCTGGCGATCGGCGAGCCCCCCGCCACCCGTGGCTTCCCGCCGTCGGTTTTCACCAAAGTCCCACAACTGGTCGAGCGCGCGGGCAATGCCGAGCCGGGCAGTGGCACCATAACCGGCGTGTATACGGTTCTGGTTGAGGGTGATGATATGCAGGATCCGGTCGGGGATACGGCGCGCGCGATTCTGGATGGTCATATCGTGCTGACGCGGGATCTGGCCGATGCCGGGCTCTATCCGGCGATCGATATCGAATCCTCGGTCAGTCGGGTCGCCAGAAATCTGCAGAGCCCGGACCAGCAGCGCGACGTGACGCGTTTCAAGGCCTTGTACTCCAGCTACCGACGAAATCGGGACATGATCCAGCTCGGCGCCTACAGCCCGGGCTCGGATGCCCAGGTCGATCGAGCAATCAGCCTGTGGCCGCAGATGGAAGCCTACCTGCGTCAAGGTCTGGACGAACCCTGCCGCTTCAAACAGGCGGTGGAGCAGATGGCCGCGATCGTGAAAATGCCATCGCCCGCAGCGAGCTAGCCGTCGCGCGGATGTCAGCAAGACAGATCACCTCAAGCATTGCACGAAACTTGCAAGGCTGTCGTAGCCCATGTTCAGGAACGCAGTCTTGAAGCGCCCGATTGAACTCCACAGCATGCTCCGGCATGCGGAATATCAGGAACAGCAGGAACAACTCCGCTGGCTCCGCGCCCATCGCCAGACCCAGCAAGCCCAGCAGCGGCTGGCCGAGCTGCAAGCCTATACGCGTGAATATCAGGCCTGCATTACGCAGGTCGGCAACGCTGGCGAACTGCTGAATCATCGCAACTTCGTGGACAAGCTGCAGCGGGCCGTGAAGCATCAGGGCCAGGTCTGTCAGCAGGCGCGCGATCAGGTCGCGGAGCGGCGGCAGTCCTGGCATGAGCAACAGAAGAATTTACGCGCCCTGGAGAACATGCAGAAAACCCGTCGGCAGGCATTTGAAATGGAGCAAGCCCGGCTGGAACAGCGTGCCCTGGATGACCTGTCCCGCAAAGGCGCCGAGGTCTGAGATGCAATTACCCCTGCTTGATGCCGCCAGTGAGCGGCCCGATCCGGCGCGGCGCGGCGACGTGGCCGAGTCAGCGCCAGCGATGCCGTTTGCCGGCTTGCTCGGTGCGCTGGGTACGCCTTCGTCCGAACTGGAGCCTGTTGCGGCGCAGTCTGTGGAGCTGACTTCCACGGATGCTGCTGCGCAAGCCATGGTGGCGCCTGCGCAACTCCCGCTGTGGCCTGGCTGGATCAGCGCCGCCGAGCCGCAGCCGGCTGCGGCGCTGCCCCCGGGGCCGATCGCTGCTGCGGCAGTGAAAGTGCCTGCGGCTGCGGCGGCGCGGGCGGGACAGAGCCTCGTGCCCGAGGAGACCTTGGCGGCGTTGCAGGCGTCGGTTCCGGAACTGGCGTCCGGCGATGCCGCGCTGCGTTCCCCCGCCTCTGGATCCGCCAGTGCCGTAGCGGTACTGCCGGCCATCAGCATGCTGGAGTCCAATCCCCAGCCGGTCCTCGCCGCGGCGCAGACCGTCCAGGTTCCCCAGTCGGTTCAGCTGCCTGAGCTGCGCGTCGTCGCGGATCTGGAAGCCGCACCCCCAGCGCTGCCGGTCGTGCCATCGTCTGCGCCGGCCGGACTGCGTGAGGTCCCCACCGGCATGGCGAGCCTGAGCACACCGGCGGTGACCGTCGCTGATCCCGGGCCGATCTCAGCGGCGGCCCTGCCAAATCAGGTTGTGGCGACCCTGCGGCAGTTCGGTGGTCATTCAGGTGAGGCCAGACTTCAGCTGCATCCCGCCGAACTGGGGCAGCTTGATCTCGAACTGACGCAGAGCGGGACCCATCTGGAACTATCGGTCACGGTGGACAACGAACAGAGCCGTCGGCTGGTCCAGGAACAGCTTGGTCAATGGCGGGAACGCCTGGCCG